>JAFGBX010000270.1 GCA_016932935.1 Promethearchaeota archaeon
CAAGTCGACGAGCGCCTGGACCAGGTCGACAAGCGCCTGGACCAGGTCGACAAGCGCCTGGACCAGGTCGACAAGCGCCTGGACCAGATCGCCATCGGGGCTGACGTGTCCTTCGAACGCTTTTGCATCGAAGTGATCAAGAAGATATACGCTGCAGAAGGGAAGTCCATCCCATACATAGAGCAGCGTCGTCATTTCATAGATGTCGAGCGAATGGTGAATGAAGACACGACGGACGTTGAGATCGACTTGTATTACCAGGATCCACCCGTGATCGGCGAGGTCACCTACCGCGCGGATTCGATCGAGAAGCTGGACAAGTTTCTTTCGAAGATATCGTTTATGGAACAAGCCGTGTTCAAGAAACCGGCGCGGAGGTATTTCTGCGCCCTCGAGATCGACCCGGCCATCTACAAAGCCTTTCAAAAGAAGGCCAAGGAATTCCAGGTCGAGGTCATCACGAAGCCCGTCAAGTGATCGTTAAACGGGCGGATCCGACGAGGGGTCTTGGCGCGCTGGCACGACGGGAGGCGAGTCGCAAGTGAACAAGATACCGACGCTGTTCGAGCGTGATTGGAACGACAAGGATCACCCGATCGTCAACGTGATCGACCCAGAATGCGCGTGGGTAATCGACGGCGAAGGAATCCCCACGCGAAAGTGGGACGGGACGGCGGTGCTCCTCAAGGACGGGAGGATGTACAAGCGATACGACCGGAAGAGGATCACGAAAGGACAGGAGAGAGGACAATGGAAACCAGAGCCGGCCGGTTGGATCTCCTGCGAAATCGACGAGGTGGCTGGACACTGGTGGGGATGGATCCCGGTCGACTTCTCCGATCCGTCGAACAAATGGTACAAGGCAACCGCTCTCGGCACCATCGGGGGCAACGACGCGCTCGATACCGAGGCCACCATCGACTTGGACTGTGTTCGGCTTCCTATCGAGGACGGAACCTACGAGTTATGCGGACCGGCGGTGAACGGCAATCCAGAAAGGCTGGAAAGGCACGTGCTCATCCCGCACGGGAAGGAAGTCCTCGACTTTCAGTTCGAGCACGAGGGCGACGCGTGGGGCGAGTTGGAGCGCTACCTCTCGCAGCACGACATCGAGGGGATCGTGTGGTGGCACAAGAAGGACGACCGGAAAGCAAAGATCAAGGCGATAGATTTCAAGGTCGGGCGCGCGGCGTCGGATCCGGGTCGCACGGCTGGCTAGGCCAAGGAAAAACCCGGATGGCGACTATGCCTTCTTCATAGCGGCCCGCTTCAGTGTCATGAGCTCCTCGGCCTCGCGCATAGCGTCCGCGTCGTCCATCTTGAACCGCCCGTGGAGCCGCGCGTGCGAAACCGCCCACTTGATGCTCTTGAACATGGGATTCGCGATGAACTTCCCCACGCCGGAGATCCTCGCGGCCTTCTCGAACGAGCTCACACTTGCCTCGTCCCACCCGCCTAGAAAGACCGTGCCCGGGATCCAGAGGAAAACAGGTAAGACAAAGCAGAAGACCGCGGCCATCGGGATCAATGCGACGATCGCGCCGAACGCCTCCCTCATCGGGATGTACACGTAAAAGTACCACGCAAACGCGCCGAGGGCGGTTAGGCCGGCCATGATGCCCGGCGCGCCGACCGTCTGCCACAGCGGTATCTTGATCCGAATCATCTTCTTGTGGATGTAAGTGTAGGACAAGATGGCGACGGTGATCGCGGCGAAGATGTCACCCGCGGGCATGAGCCAGAACAGCACCGAGGAGCCGTAGGTCTGCGGGAGCTGGAACAGGACCAGGAAGAGGTACCACGACAGGGTGCCCAGGCCCAGCCCGAGGAAGCCGAAGCCCATGGCGACGTTCGGCTTGTCGCTGGACGTGAGGATCGCGCCCGGTAACTCGAAGTACGGGTTGAAGAACCGCCGCACCATGGTCGGCATGATGAACGGGACGGCCAGCAGGTAGTAGTCCAGCCCGATGAAGAGCAGCGCGTCGCCGAGCACGAGCGACACCCCGAAGATGATGACGTAGAACAGCAGCTGGATGACCATATCGAAGCGCCACACCTGGCCGATGTAGTACTGCGCGAGGGCCTTCTTGCCGTTCATGTAGGACTCGGCGATGCTGCCGCCGAGGTCGAGCTTGAGGTGCTGGACGAAGTTCACGATGCTCTGGCCCACGCTAAGGAGGGCGATGAACGTCGTGTACTGGGGCACGGTCAACCACCAGGACAGCACCATGAGGCCTACGAAGCCGGAGATGGCGCCGGGAAAGCCGGTCTTGATGCCGAAGAGGAACACGTCCTTCACGAGGTGGCGGTCGAAGTCGTGGCCGAAGCAGTCGCGCACGCGTATGCCGTACTTGCCCATGACCTGGGAGAACATCTTCATGCCGAACAGCATCACGACGAAGTCGTCGAGGTACTTCCCGAGCACCAATCCGATCGAGATGGCCAGGATGAGGCCGTATTCCACGTTCGCGCCGAGCGTGTATCGGAAGATGATGACCATGCCGATCTCCATCGATGCCTGGAAGATGTCCCCCTCGAGGAAGCCGATCCACGACGACTTGTGGAACTGCTGGAGGGCCTCGAGCGCGTGCTTGAACACGCCCTGGTAGGCCGGATACTGGACGGTGCTGTAGAGCAAGAAGATCCACGTGAAGTGGAGGAGGCTCTGGACGGGCGCGTATAACGCCCAGCACGCGATCATCGTGACCTGCACCAGGCCAGAGAAGGCCTGGTACCAGATGAAGTACTGCAGGTACTTGAGCATCACGGCGGGATCCTTGGTGCCGTGCTCGCCGATGTACCGGTTCATCATGTTCGCGGTGCCCAGGTCGAACGCGATGTACACGGCCCCGAAGAGGCTCGTGGCGGTGTCGTAGTAGCCCTTGGTCTCCGGGAAGGGGAACATGATCGGGAAGAGCAGCAGCGCGGTCACGATGCCCATCACGATGTGGAAGATGGTGAAGACGATCTTGTAGAAGAACCCGCCGAGCATGCGGTGGAAGCCGACCGCTTCCCAGAGGTCTTCCTTCGGTCTTTCCGCCGTTTCCAGCGACGCGGAGGGAGCGCCGATTCCGTCCATGATGAACGCTTGGCTGCATATGTTTAATAGCTATTCCTGGCAATCACGGGAGAGGTGTGGGGGAGGGAGCTCGCAAGTGCAATCGCAATCCCGACAGCAACCGCCCGTGCCAAGCCCCGCTCTACGCGTTACGATCGATATGTTTATCACAGCGTCAGATAATGACATCTGTGCGGGACACGCTTTCCGCCTTGGATCGATCCTTCGAGGGTCTCCCGGTTTGGAGTGCGCCCGCTCGATCAAGCGAAGAAAATCATAAAAAAGGTTTAACTTAACATGAATCGAAGCCATCCCAGCGCCTCGCGGATCAAGATCGCCGTGATCCTCGCCGCGCTCTTTGCAGTCGTGGTCTGCAGTACTTTAACGACCAGGGCGTCCTCGATCAGCGTGTGCGACGACGCTTACGAGGATAACGACAACACCGGCTCCGCATATCCGGTCAGCTCTGGCACCTATCCAAACCTCGTGCTGGAGGATTCGAACGATTACTACAGTATCATGCTTCCGAACCGTGACCATATCCAGGTCACGATTATGTTCAGCCATTCAATATGCGACATCGACATGCAGTTGCTCAGTTCGTATGGATCCTACGTCACTGGCTCCACCGGCACCAGTGACTCAGAACTTATGACCTACACGTCAACGAGCAGCCAGACGATGTACATCCGCATCTACACGGGTGGGTCACCAAGCCCATCGGCGATTTACTCGATGATCATTAGCGTTACATCCCCCCCGGCAGTACCCGGATACGATGCCTTGCTGCTGGTCGTGGCGCTCGTCTCCACCGCCGGCGTCCTGGCGCTCGTCATCCGGAAGCGGCGGATGTGAGTAGTCCTCTCTTTTTTTTACCCTTCCAACACCGCGCCGTAGTCGTGGTATGCTGGCGCCGAAACGCCCTCGACGATGACGACAGACGTCGCAGACCGTCGGTAATAATTCAGGAAAAAATACTCTTAGAAGTCGTAATCCTCCTCGCGCTTGTTCGGGTCGGAGAGGGGGTTGATCGTGAAGTTCTGGTTCGGGCACGTACCGATGAGCCGCGTGTCCGTGCTGCCCTCGAACTTGCACCAGCGCACCGCGTTCGTGATGACGTGCTGGACTTCAGGGTTGTGGTAGATCGGGAACGTCTCGTGGCCGGGCTGGAAGTAGAAGACCTTGCCCTTGCCGCGGTGCCAGCAGTTGCCGCTGCGGAACACCTCGCCGCCCTCGAACCAACTGATGAACACCAGGTCGTCCGGGGTGGGGATGTCGAAGAACTCGCCGTACATCTCCTCGTGGGCGAGCTCGATGACTTGCGGGACGCCCTTGGCGATCGGGTGGTACGGGTTCACGCACCAGACGTGGCTCTTCTCGGCCTTCTCGCGCCACGTGAGCGTGCCCGACGTGCCCATCAGCTTGGTGAACGGCTTGGACATATGGCTCGAGTGGAGGGCGATGAACCCCATGCCGTTGAGCACGTGCCCTTGCACATCTTCAACTATCTCGTCGTTCACCTCCTGGTGGGCCCCATGCCCCCACCAGATCAAGACGTCGGTCTCGTCGAGGACGTCGCCACCGAGGCCGTGATCCTTGTCTTTATCGAGCCAAGCAGTCTTGACTTCCATATCGGGCTGCTTTCTCAAGAATGACGCGATGGTCTCGTGGATGCCCTTCGGATAGATCATTTGAATAACACCAGGCTTTACCTCGTGCCTATATTCGTTCCAAACGGTCACGTTGATTTTGTCTGCCATGTTTCTCGCTTCGACCCGTCCTCACTTAAACGTATAGTGTGAATTAGGAATGATCACCCTAGTTCATAGGCCCTCATGTACGCGTCGTGCCTCAAGTCGACCAGGCATCTCGAACTCGTGGGTGTTGATACAAGGGAGATCAAATTCTTAAAAGAACCAACTGCGATTCTTGCTCATAGACGAAGTAATCACGCTCACGCTGCAGTTCAAGGAATTCTGGTTCAGCATCAACCACTTGACCGCGTTGGACGAGAACAAGATCAAAGAACAACTCGTAACGATAACCCGGAACTTCAATTCACGCTTGCGCGCCGTGCAAGAGACAGATATCAAGCAAAAATACATCACGGGTCCCGCCGAGCGGAAGGTTCTCGTTGATATCCTGCGGAACCCGGTGGTGGAAAGCAATTTTAATTGGAATATGATGGATATCAAGACGAGCAAAGATGCGTTCTCGCCTCTCTCTCGCACGCCGGGGAAGACCTCGGGTTCGGTACGTGAGAAAGCATACCGATATATACAACACCATTAAACCAATGTATTGAGTAAGAAATCTGGAGAGGGGCCTCAACGTGACCTTCAGTTTGAATGTCGTGCTTGCGTTCATTACAGCGGGCGTGTGCATGTGCGGGTTCGCGGTCACGGTCAACCAGCTCCGGAGGGGTTTCAATTACCGTTTTTTCTGGTTATTCAGCATCATGTGGTTGTTCGCCGCTGCTTCATTTGCTTTATTGGCCGTTTATTTTCTCACGAATAGGACTGATTTTTTCAAGATTATGAATTTTTTTGGCATTTTGATGGATATCCTCGCGTTAACATCGGCAGATACATTAAAGCGGGAGCAGATCGAGCCGAATAAGCTGGCGGCCTTGCTCGTGATAGACGCCTTGATCATCGTCTTCACTTACATCGTGCCGGACATAATTTTGACGAGTTTATTCAATGCAGTAGCGGTTTGCATCGTTTGGGGGTATTATTGCCATTGTAGTTACCTCGTTTACAAGCGCGCGCCAACCGCGATGAAGCGATACGCGCAGTTGTGGTGCGTGGGAACCATCTTACCAGTCTTCGGTATGTTTTCGGTTTTTATCGATGTCCAAATGTACACCTTTTCAATTTCGATGAGCGCTGCGGTCGTTCTGATGGTCTACGCGTACGTGCACGAACCCAAGCTGCTCTTTGTCCTGCCCTTTACGGCGCTGCGGTTGGATATTCTCGAGACAAAAGGAGGCCTTTCGCTGTTCACCCACACGTGGAACAGGCAAAGCAGCACCGTCAGCGATGACCTCTTTTCAGGCATGCTCCAGGGCGTGAGCTTGATCGTCAAGGAGTCATTAAACCGGGGGGACGTGCAAGAGATTCGTGTTTCGGATGCCATAATTCTCGCTTACCGGAACCCCGATTTTCCGATTGCTTGCGTCATCGTGGCCACTCGCCCCACGCGGAGCTTGCGGGATGCCTTGAGGTTATTCGCCGAACGATTCTACAAAGAATTCAGCGACTACTTCACGAACGTGAGCGACGTGGCGCAATTCAGCGGGGCGGAAGCCCTGGTGACCGCGTGCTTCCCCCATGTCCCGGTCTACGATTGATGGTTTCAATGAAGGCGTAGTATTGCATGTTCGAGAAGGTTTCTTCAGTAATACCGGCGACCCGCGGCGTTGATATGGATGGATAGGATATTATTCCTCCACGCGGGTGGCCCTGGCTCATGGCTCACATCATCATACATGTCGATCTGGACTGCTTTTACGCCTCGGTCGAGAAGCGCGACAATCCGGCGTACGAGGGGAAGCCCCTCGTCGTCGGCGCGGATCCGAAGGGCGGCGCAGGGCGTGGCGTCGTCCTCACGGCATCGTACGAGGCGCGCAAGTTCGGCATCAGGTCCGGCATGCCCATCTCCCGCGCGTACCGTGCCTGCCCGGCCGCGATCTACGTCAGGCCCGACTTCCCCCGGTACATCGAGGCGTCGCGCCGCGTCATGGCCATCCTGAAGCCGGTGTCCCCCGGCTTCCAGCCCGGCGGGCTCGACGAGGCATACATCGACGTGACTGGGCAGTGCCCCACGTTCGACGCCGCCGGGAACCTTGCCGTGGCCATCAAGAAGCAAGTGCGGGAGGCGGTCGGCATCACGTGCTCGGTCGGCATCGGCCCGACGAAATCGCTCGCCAAGATCGCCACGGACATCCACAAGCCCGACGGCATCACGACCATCACGCCAGAGACCATCGAGCAGGTCACGGGCCGCCTGGACATCGATGCCATCCCGGGCATCGGCAAGAAGACCAGGCAATACTACGTGGACAAGGGCCTGCAGACCGTTGGCGACTTGTACCGCAAGCCTCTTCCCGACCTCGTGTTCTTGCTCGGCAATCGCGCTGCCAAGTGGCTCTACGACACGGTTCACGGGATCGAGCGGAGCGTGGTACACGAGCGCCGGGGCAGGAAGTCGATATCCAAGGAACGCACCTTCTCGGAGGATATTTCCGATTACGAAACGATCACGACGAAGCTGCACGGCTTGAATGCCCGTTTACACGACGCCATCCGCGAGAAGGGCATCTTCTACAAGACCGTGACCTTGAAGATCCGGTTCGAGGGGTTCGAGACGTTCATGCGGTCGATGTCGGCAGCCAGGGCGATGCAAGACGAGGCGCACGCCTTCGCGATGGTCTCGGCGATGCTCGGTCCCTTCAAGCAGAATAATAAGAAGGTCAGGCTCGTCGGGATCAAGCTGTCGAACCTGGAAGGGAAATCCAGCTCCCGCCAGCGAACCATCACCGACTTCTTGACCGCGTGAGGCGACCCAGCCACGGGTCAGACGGGGGGCCTCCGCAGCATCGAGTACAGCGTCAGTGGCGTCCCAGCAACCGGGCATTCCTCCAGGAGCTCGAGCCCGAGATGCTCGTAGATGGTGACGTTGTTCGCCTTGAATGTCTCCAGGTAGCAAGGGATGCGGTCGGCATCGGCACTCTTGAAAAGCGGGGCGAGCAGTCTCCTCGCGTAGCCCTTCCCGTGGTGCTCAGGCAGCACGGCAAGGAGCGTGACATACATGTGGGGATCGGGGGCGTGCTTCCGCCGCATCGTGTCGATCGCCTTCCCGACCTTGAAGGAACGCATCGCCCACGTGCCGCCCCACCGGGTGAGGAGCAGCCGCAAGGCGCCGGATCGCACGAATTGTAAGCCCGTAGGGTCGACATCCTTGCCGGACGCGTAGAGCATGACGCCCTCGCAGTCCTCCGATGTGGCGACCAGGTTCCCGAACTTGTAGCCAAAGATCGCGTAGACCATGCCGATCCGAAGGTGCTCCCTCTTGCGTGTCGCGTCGTCGGGCAAGAGGTATTTGTGGAGCGGGTAGTCGTAGAACGCTTCCGCGAAGGTGCGCGCCACCGTCTCCAGGTCTGCCTTCGTCGGTTTGTAATGACCTTCCATGCCATTCTCTCCTCGAAACAAGCAACGGTTCGGCCCGTCACTTGAGATCGAATCGGTTATCGGTTCCAGGATATTAAAATGATGCATCACCACGCGGTGGCAGCCTGAATGTAGTGGATCATGTCCATGGCCATCCCCTCGAAGACCTTGTCCTCGATGAGGTCGTCCTCGATCCAGTACCCGGAGGCGTCCAGGTCGAGGTGGGCCTCCCACGCGTCATCAAAGGTGCCGTCGACCGTGTAGTTCTTCGTCTTGTAGACGAGCCACGCGGGGATCGGGTGTGAGGTGATGTAATCATAATCTGCGATTATGTCGTCGATGTGCACGTCGACGTACCAGCTGTACCCCTCGCGCTCGGGCGCGTAGCCGTAGGCCGGCGCCCGGTAGGGGCCGCCATCATCGAGGCCGAAGATCGGGAAGTTCGTGCCGAGCTCGTAGAGCCGTGCCCAGCCCTCCTTGGTGATTCCGCCGTCCGTGTAGTTGATGCGGGAGCCGTTGAGCCACGCGATCGCCGCGGGGATCGGGACGAGGTAAGCCGAGTTGTTCGTGTATGCATAGATGTTCATGAGCATCTCGATGGCCCCTTTTGTACCGTCGGAGCTACCGATGGATGGTGGCTCGAAATTGCGGCCCCAGCATGGTAGCTCCGTGCGCTCGTCGTATTGCTGCGCCCAGCCTTGTTGGAACGACGACCCGCCGTTACCCTGTGCCCTGACCAGGAAGTTCCCCGCCCGGACGATCATGGCTGGCAAGTCGGCACGCGCGGGGAACATCCGGGCGGCCTTAATCAGGAGGTTGATCGCGTCCCGCATGGCCCCGTCGTTGAACGTGATGCGTGACTGGTAGGAATATATCGGATAGTTGGAGCATTGTGGCCAGCCGCCGTTGGCCTTCTCCGTGTCGATCAAGCACTGCAACCCCTTGTTGATCGCAACGAGATACTTCGCCTCGCCCGTCACGTTATAGAAATCCAGCAAGAAGTCCATGCAGCCTTGCATGACGTTGTCATCCAAGACGTTAGCACGGTTCGGGTTGCGCGGGTGTGGTTGATAGCCCAATCCATTTTCGCCATAGCGACGACCATCGTAGAAAAACCCGCCATTTTCCTGGTCTTGCACGGCGACGAGGGCATCTGCGACCCGCGTGGCCACGTCTAGGTACCAGGTCTCGTTCGTAACCTTGTACATCTCGAGGTAGACCTTGCCGACGCGGCGGGTGCCGCCTTGTAACGAGAACTCGTCATAGAACAGCGGGCACGAGTCTCCGCGGTCGCTGTACATCGAGCCAGCGAGATCCGACCCGATCGGGAACCCGCCGGCGCGCTGGAGCGTCGTCATCTTCCACAAGGCCTTCTCCAAGCTCTCCAGGATGGTCTGGTTCACGGCGGAAACATTATCGAGCTTCACGTTCACGTGCGTGTAAGGCCACGTCCAACTGTAAGCAGGCTGTGAGAAACGACCTTGCTCGCGATTGCACGTGTCTGGCTCGGTCAAGTAGTAGACGGGCAGTGCCACGCCGACTGCAGCCGTCATTAAAAGGAGCGTGACGGTACTCGCAGCACCGAGCACCGATTGCGCGTCGCCGCGGCGTTCCGAGCTAGCTCTTTGTCGCCGCGCGATGACTGACCTGTTCATGGCCCTGGCAACGCACTCCACGACCAAGAGGACGTTCCCAGCGAGGCCGCCGGCGTAGAAAATAGTGAAAGCGAGAAACACGGCCTTGTCCATGTCGAACAGGATCTCATCCCACCAGGTCACGAACGAGAGCCAGAAACACGCCACGGCCGCGCCGGCGCAGCTGGCGAAGATCATCGCCTTCAAGATGGCACGATCCTTGCGGAGCTTCTCGGATGGCCTCCGGATCCCGTGAACGAGTGCTTGGATCGAGAGCGGGGTGGCAAGAAAGCCAAGACCGATGACCGCGGGAGGGATGAAGGGGATGAGCAAAAAATCGTAACGGTACAAGATCGAGAGGGCCACCAGGGCAGCGAGCGCCCCACTACCAAGGACGATCCCGAGTACCTGTAGTATGCCAGCATGCTTCGCCATATGTGAGGCTTTTTTCTCAGTGGTTAAGAATCTTCCACGCGAGGCTCGAGACCGAGGAAATCACCTGGATCCATGGGTTAAAGGATGGTGATGGGGAGATACTTGTGCCAGTAGTTGCGCAGCTTGGTCGTTAACGCGCCCAAGTCGAGATCAATGAAGAAGTTTCTATAATTGCCGATCGCCTCGATCTTGTCGATGAAGTAGGAGAGATGTTTTTTCTCGCTGGAAACGCGCTCCTTGATCCTATTAAACTCGTAGTCCACGCCATCGTGGAACACGGCATTCTTCCTCAGCTCGTTCCATCGCAAGTCGGCAAAGCCTTGATACGGGATCGTGAGTTGATCAAGAGCCTTACCGAAGTCGATGCGCACGAGGATGCCTTGTTGCACGATGAAGTGGCGCCAGTCGACGTCGTACAGGCACAAGACCTGGTGGAGCGCGTGCTGCCTGCCCAGCTCGAAGAGATACTGCCCCATCTGGTTCTTCTTGAGCGATTGGCCCTTCACGTAGGTCGTGATGAGGATCGGCTTCTCCTTCCTCGGCTCCTGCTTCCACACGCCGAACAGGTACTCGCGCGGGCACAGCTCTCGGTCGAAGTAGTTGATGGCCATGTGGAGTCCCACGATCTCCCGCAAGAACTCGGGCTGCCACAGCTCCTTGATGAAGAAGAGCGGTAGCCCCTCCATGTTGTACACGTGGAACTGCTTGAACTGGTGCCAGATGCCCTTGACTTTCAGCTCCCGGCCGTCCACCCGGACGTCGAGCCTCTCCAGGATGCTACCGAGGCTGCCGGCCGCGATCTTCCCGTCTATCTCGATGTACGGGAGCATGCCGACGAGGTCGAGCCAGGCTTGTTTCCCTTCTCTGTCGCGCTGTCCAGACATGGTTGCCTGGCTGGGATTATGGCCTTTCCTTATTTGAAGCTTTTTGTCATGGCCGACGGGTAAAATTGGCACGCCATGGCGCGGGGCGCATCGTCTTTAAATGCTCGTCGGGGAGCTATTTTATCAGTATCGGCGGAACTTTTAGTTGCAGATTTTTTTACACCTCCGTACGATTTGACAAAATTCTCTCGGCTTTTTTCACGTTGCG
>JAFGBX010000271.1 GCA_016932935.1 Promethearchaeota archaeon
ACGCGTCGCTATACGCGGATCACCCGGGGTTCCCGGAGAACTACACGCAGTACAGCCCGGAGGGAACGCACGACGGGAAGTACTACTACCACTACCCGCCCGAGCAAGCCTACCACGACGAGGTCTTCCAGCTCGGCTACGACTACGGCGAGCAGGCCTTCCACTTCCTGGAGATCGCCATCGACGGGAAGACGTGCAACATCACGGCTATGTACCCGAACGGCGTGGCGCTGTCCAGCCCGGGCGGCGTGCAGTCGTGGGTGATCACGAAGCCTTGATCCTCAACCTCTTCTTTCATTTCCCTCAAGGGCACGGTTGACCACCGCTCGTGCCACGGTGTTTTTCTCATGCAACCGGAGCAATCGATCTATCTCTCCCGAGCTGGCGCGGGGTATCAAGGGTGGCGCGTTTGCAATGGCCATCCATGATGGTACTCGCATCTATCGTCCTTCAAAACGGTAAAATGGGGATTACCACGCCATGTAAAGATTTACTTGTGCACAACACAATAGTCTACATGATACTACCGGGATTCTTCCGTCCCGGCCGGCGCTGGACTGTCCATCATGAGCAGCAACGAACCGACGAAAATGCAGCAGTTGGTCGACGCGATTGGCAAGAGGTTTTTAAAGGAGGATCAGAAGTTCGCAAGCGTCAAGGAGATCCTTGAGGCGCCGCTAACTGCCTTGAAGAAGGTGGACCAGAAAACGGCAAAGCTCCTCGAGGAGGCGGCCTTTGTAAATCGCATCGTGGACCTCGTCGACCTTGACCCCACGAAGCCGTTCGAGAGCCTCATGCAAGGCCGCGGGGATGTCGAGGATCCCATCAAGTTCTCGATGTTGAAAGACAACATCATCAACCGCCTCTCCGAGATCATCAGTACCGAGCTGCTCCGGGACATCATCGTCGCTGCCAGGCTCATCTCCCGGGCCGAGAAGAAGCAAGACTTCTACATCAAGGCTAAAAAGGAACAAAAGATAATGTTCCTCGGCCTGGACAACGCCGGAAAGACGGCCATCATCAACGTGCTCTCGGGACGGATCAACCCCTCTTTCCTGCGCAGGCTGAAGCCGACGAAGAAGGTGGCCCGTGAGACCATCACGACGAAGGACTTCAGCATCCACATCTGGGATTTGGGTGGCCAGAAGGAGTACCGGCAATCTTATCTGCACAACCAGGAGGCTTACGAGACCTTCTTCTTGCAGACCGATATGGTCGTCTACGTCATCGACATGCAGGACATGGCGCGTCTCCCCGAGTCCCTCGCCTACCTCAGCCAGCTCCTCGACGCGTTCAAGTACGTCGGCGAGAACCCGTTCTTCTTGTTCTTCCTGCACAAGTCCGACCCCGACATCATGGAGGCGGTCGAGTTCCAGATGAACATCGAGTCGGTCAAGGACGGCCTGCTCGACATCATGAAGAAGTTCGACTTCGACTACGACGCTTACCCGACGTCCATCTACTACATGTACAGCCGCGAGGCCAAGTTCACGGGCTTCATCAAGGGCGTCCTCGACGAGCAGAAGGACATCGAGGAGAAGAAGAAGGATCCGGTCAAGGCCATGGGCGAGATCCTCGACACCGCCATGAACTTGACGGTCAACCTGGCAAACACGATGGAGGAGCAGTTCTCCAAGGTGGCCGGGGTGATCGGCCAGCTCGAGGCCCGCGTCGCCCGCATCGAGCAGGCGCTCGCCGGCAAGTACCCCGAGCTCGCCGCCGCCCCGCGCCCGGCGCTCGCTGCAGCCCCGGCGGCCGCAGCCCCCGCCGGCGCCGCGATGCCCCCGCTCCCGCCTGGCGTGAACCCCCCGCCCCCGATGGCCGCGGCCCCCGCCGCGCCCCAGGCGGTCATCTCGTCAGCGAGGGTGGGGCCGCAGCACGCGAACATCCGATCGACCATGATGGACGAGCTCAAGGCGATCTTCGCGAAGAAGCGGCTGGAGGGCACGTGAGCGCCTTTCCCGCCTCCCGGCAAGCCCGTACCCCGTAATCCGTCTCCTTTTCCATTAGTGGTGTTGGGTGCCCTTGCATCAGTCGTCGCCGGGCAGCACGCTCGGCCCGCCCTCGGGCCTCGCCATGCGGGCGGACTTCTCGGGCAGCGACTGCACGGCGAAGATCTGGTCGATGTAGAGGCTGCCCGAGCACTTGAAGCAGGGGCCGATCGTCTTGAAGACGTAGTCGCCCTCCTTGAACTCGTGCAGTTCCTTCACGCCGCACGCCGCCACGGAGCACTTGTAGATCGAATAGACGGTCTTTATCTTCTTCCGCTTCGGCATCCGCAAGTTCATGAGCGTGGTGCCGATGCACATGAGCATGATGCCGCCCGTCATGAGCGCGCCGTTGCCCCACCCCTGGTTGAGCATGTAGAGCGCGGCGATGATGATGACCATGATGGCGAGCCCCTTGAGCAGCCCCTTCCACGAGATCTTGCTCCTGCGAGGCTCGTACTCGGCGTCATCGTCGAACTCGTCGTCGTCTGCCATTATTGCTTTTTACCTCGTGTGCGGGGAGGGGTCTTGTGAGGATGACCGTATCGTGAAACAAAAAGCTTCGCTTGCGTTCGTGAAAGCTCCCGACTCGTCCGATACGCTTTTTTAGGATCGATCCGGTTCATCATTCGGCGACGTCTTTGAAATACAACGTGGTTTGCCGCGTCGTGGCCAAGATCGTTGGTGGCGTGGCCTCGGCCTTCTTTACCATCGGATTCATGTTGGCCTTTATCGCAGGGGTGCTGTCGGGGGAAGTCCCGGCCGCGGCGTACCTCCCGGAGATGTCCTTCGTACTTGGGCTCCTCGTGGCATCAATCATCGGTTTCGTGTTCGCATGGATCAAGCACGGGCGAACCGGCTTGTGGAGCAGTGCGGTGATGATCGCATCGGGGTTGTGTTTGTTGTTATATTTTGCCATCACTCGTGGCACGACGGGCATCCGCGGGGGCTTGTTGTTTGGCTTGCCGTTCATCATCTCCGGTCTGTTCTTTACAATTTCTTTCCGGATGATGGAGCGGGAACACGGTTGATTCTTTCGCCCCACCCGGCCCCTCCGCGCGCGAGAGCAACCTAATCCTCTGTTGGCCTAAATAAAGCTAACTTTTTTTGTCTGGGGTGCATATAAATAAGCAAGAGCCTCCCTCGCGGCCGTCTACGGTCTGCCGCGGCCGCTGGTCAAGGGCACCCCGCGCCACCCCCGTTCTCTCGACCCACAGATGCTCGCCGAGCGCATCGACGTGAAAAGGGATAACAACATGCCACATTTTCGATACATGATCCCGAAGAAAATCTTCGACCGGATAACAGCGTTGTGCAAGGATTCGAAATCAGGCTCAATCTCGTGGGGGCAAATGTACGCGGAGCGTAAGGAAAGCTTCGCGGTCGTCACGAACTTCGAGGTCAACGAGGTACTGTCAGAGAACGAGGGCCACGAGCGGCCGCACTCGTGGATGAAGCTCAAGAAGACCAAGATCAAGACGACGCGCAAGCTGAAGGAGGAGCAAGGGTACGACATCGTCTGGGAGTTCCACACGCACCCGTCTGGCTCGTCGGAACTGCACGAGATCGACCTCAAGATCCTCAACTACCTGTCCGTCGGCGTGATGGTGATCGTCACGGAGAAGGACGTCGTGGGCTGGTACTACGACAAGCGCTCCACCAAGAAGCCCATCATCGAGAAGATGATCTTCGAGGTCTACGAGAGCCCATAGCAACGGTCGCGGAAGACCGCGCTCGATGGTGATCCACGCCCGCAGTTGAACGATCATGGCCTCGTGGAGTCTTCCGGAGGGTTTTTACTTCCTTTTTTGGCTGTACGTCGTCGTCATTGCCATCAAGGTGTCGATCCTGGCCGTCATAGCGTTTTTCATCAAGCGCGAGCAGGAGAAGGAAGAAAAGGTGACCTTGGCCTTGATGTACGCGTTCCTGGTCGACATAGTTTGCCTGATCGTCTCCCGCATATGTTACGTGGCGGGGGACTTCTTCCTCACGGGGTACGATATCGGCCTCTATAGTTACAACCCGGCGATGGTCGTCTGGAAGCTCGGGGCGACCGTGCTTTCCGCGGGCATCGTTGCACTCATCTTCGCCGTTGATCGCGTGGTCTTGAACAATAAATTCAAGAGCGTGTTCGCGTACGCTGCCATCGTGCTCTCCATCCTGGCCGCCGCGTATCCCGTGAGCCCCGGTTCCGCGGGCGACTTCACGGTCGTGGCGACGCTCGTCATGTTCGCGCAGATCCCGATCTTCTTCCTCGTCGCGGTGTTCTCGTGGTTCATAGCAATCTGCCCGGGATTGAAGCGGTTGACCGTGTCCGCGTTCATCGGCATCTTGTTCACGATCCTGGGGACGATGCTGACCGCGTTCGGCTTCACCACACCGATTCTGAACAACTTCGGGCAAGTGGTGCTGAATGTCTACCTCACATTCGTGGTCTCGATGAAGATCGTCGGCTATGTCCTCGTGGTCTATAGCGTCGTCAACTTTTCGAGGATAAACAAGGCCCTCCTCGATTATTACACGTCGAAGCGGATTTGCATCGTCCACCGCGGGAGGATCAAGGGGAGGGCGTTCATGTGCGCGAACTGCCACGTGCTGTATTGTATGCCTTGCAAGGCTGCCATCGTCGAGATAGAGAACAAGTGCTGGAACTGCAAGCAAGAGCTGGAACATGCGGCGGTGGCTATCGATGGGGCGCCTTTGGAGGCCGAGAAGCCCGCTGGCACGTCGGGAGGCACGCCCGTCTCCGCCGTGCCAGGCGGGGGGCCCGGCATCGTCGAGGGCACGGGCGGCGATCCCGAGAAGGAGTACAAGGGGATTGGAAAGAGGCGGGACATCGGGCCATGACCCGTGGGGACGGCGCGCTGGACAGCGACGCGGTTCAGGCCCTATGGTGAGAGGCGACCCAGCTGCCCGGTGAAGACGTCGTAATCCCCCTCCGTCCACAAGACGAACACGACCTGCGTAACGGACGTCTCCTGGAGCAGGTGTTGGCGCACCGCGTCGAGCATGACCCTCGCGCACCTGTCGA
>JAFGBX010000272.1 GCA_016932935.1 Promethearchaeota archaeon
AGGAAGTCCGCCATCCTCGCGAGGACCAGCGTCTTGACGGGGGTCTCTTGCAGTACCTCGTTGAACGGCTTGTAGAACGCGTCCAGGGTGAGCGCCCAGTTGCTCTTGCTCAAGTTCAGATACATCTTGATCTGCGGCGGGGGGCTCAGCGGGTGGATCATCGACGCGACGCCGCCGAGCTTGTTGACCGCGTAGACCGGTATCACGCCTTGCGGGCTGGTGGGCATGCTGATGGTCATGACGTCGCCCTTCTTGAAGCCGGCCGCCGCCAGCGCGTCGGCGAACTTGTCGACCAGCGCCCCGAACTCCTTGTAGGTCGCGGCCCAACCGCCGACGGAGAACTCCCACGCGATGTCGTTCGGGTACTTCTCGACCGATTGCATGAGCCGCTCGTACAAGCTCACCTTCGGGTAATCGAGGTGCTCCGGGACGTTCTTCGGGTAGGCCTTCAACCAGGGCTTCGTCTCCGCCGCGTCTAAGACCTTCCCCGGGAACAGCTCGCTCTTCTTCACTTCGTCTACCATCCTTATCACTCGTGCATTAATCCCCCCATTCGAAGGATGGATTAATGATGTCGTAAGGTCGCTTTCTGGGGATTTAAGGCTTGATTCCCGTGCACGAGATCGGCGAAACCGATCTCTGCTATGGGCGATCCTCGCGCGGACAAGCTTGATAACGTTCAGAACCAACATCTACATAGGACGTCAACCAAGAACCGTGTCCCTACAATGAAAACCCTCGCTTACTTCGATTCGAGTCACGATTTCCCCGAAGAGATCGCCATGGCCGCAGGACTCGCTCCGGTGAAGATCCTCGGCGATGTGAAGGCGGACAACGCCCCCGCGGATCAGTACCTCCAGAACTTCTTGTGCCCCGCGGCGCGCAGCATGTTAACAGATGCCCTGGCGCACTCGGGAAGCTGGGACGGCATCGTCGTGGCACACGGCTGCGACATCACCCACCGCGGTTTCGACATCTGGAAGAAGCACGTCAAGACCCCTTTCATCCACTGGCTCAACGTGCCGATGGTATACGGCACGGCCTCCGCTGCCGCCTTCTTCAAGAAGGAGATGGAACTGCTGGTCAGGGCGTTGGAAAAGCAGTTCGCGGCCTCCATCACGCCCGACAAGCTGAGGGCGGCGATCAAGGAGTCCAACGAGGTCAAGAGCCGGCTCCAGCGTTTATCAGCCTTGCGCGCGACGAGGGACGTCCCGAACCGGGACTACTTCGACGCGTGCGTGAAGGCGGTCACGATGGCAAAGAACGACGCGGCCAAGGCGCTCGACGAGGCGATCAAGGACTGGTCGGCTCGCCCCGCGTTCCCCGCGTCCATGAAGAAGGTGCTGCTCACGGGCTCCGACATCACCTATCCCGAGTTCATGGACACGTTGGAGGAGGCCAACATCCGCGCCGTGCGGGACGACCTGTCCATCGGCGAGCGATACTACGCCACGCTCATCCCCGAGAAGGACGACCCGCTCGACGCGCTCGTGGAGTACCGGTTCTCGATCCCCCGGCCCGCGACCAAGAACCCGCCAGACCCCCGGACGGACTTCTTGCTCAAGGCCATGGAGGAGAGCGGGCTCGACACGGTCGTTTCCCAGAACGTGAAGTTCTGCGAGCCATACTTGTTCGACACGGTTCACATCGAGAAGATCATGAAGGCAAAGGGGTACAAGTACATCCACCTCGAGCGCGAGTTCAGCCCCGTGAAGGACACGCAGGCCATCAACCGTCTCGAAGCGTTCATCGAGATGCAAGGAGGTGCGAAAGCATGACCGAGTCTGCACCAGCAGCAGCGAAAGGCCCTTCCCAGATGCGCGTCGACCGGCTCCCGTCGACCAAGATGCTCAACAAGATCATCCCGAACTACCTGTTGAAGTCCAAGCTGATGGCCATGCTCCCCTGGAAGAAGACGGCGTGGGTGACGGCCGGGTTTCCCGTCGAGCTGTGCTACATGTTTGACATCTTCCCCATGCACCCGGAAAACGCGGCGTGCGTGTCCGGCACCCAGAAGGTGTCGCAAGAGCTGATCGAGTACGCCGAGAGCCTCGGGTTCTCCCGCGACCTGTGCTCGTACTTCAAGACGAACATCGGCGCGGTCGGGAAGAAGGTCGGCCTCACGAAGGGTGGCATCGGCAAGCCCACCTTCTGCGCGAGCACGAACACGATCTGCGATACGCACGTCAAGTGGTTCCAGGTGCAAGCCCGCAAGTTCGGCGTGCCTTACTTCTGCTTCGACATCCCGAGCGCGGTAAGCGGTACCGACGACCCGCGTATGGACGAGTACATCGACTACGTCGTCGCGCAGTACAAGGACTTCGTGGACTTCGTCGGGAACTTGACGGGCAAGAAGTTCTCCGAGCAGAAATTCTTCTCCGTGCTCGAGAAATCCGACCGGCTCTGCGAGCTCTGGCACGAGATCTACGAGTACCGCAAGATCCTCCCGACGCCCGTGGCTTTCCAGGACACCATGGCCGCAATCTTCCCGATGGTCATCCTGCCAGGCCTCGACATCGGCATCAAGTTCTACGAGGCCTTGCTCAAGGACATCAAGGATCGGGTAGCCAGGGGCGTCGGCGCGCTCACCAAGGAGCAAGAAAAATACCGCGTCCTCTTCGAGGGCATCCCGATGTGGTACAAGATCAAGTATTTCCACGAGCTCGCCAATTACGGGGCAATCATCACCTACGAGCCCTACACGTACTCGTTCGGCCCGCGCAAGCAGCTCGGGCTGTCCTACGAGGAGGCCCTCCGTGAACTCGCCCGCATGATGATCGACGTCCCGTACAGCTACTCGCTCGAGAAGCGCATCGTCTACTTCGAGAAAATCGTCGACGAGTACAAGCTGGACGGCATCATCCTGCACTCCAACTTCTCGTGCCGGCCGTCGTGCACGGGGATGATCGACCTCAAGAACGCCATCCAGGCGGACAAGGGCATCCCGGTCTGGTTGATGGACTGCGACATGGACGACCCGCGTGCCTACGCGGACGGGCCAATGAAGAACCGGATGGAAGCCTTCATCGAGCTCATGGCAGAGAACAAGAAGAAATGATGCCTTGGATCCTTCTCTTTCTCTTATCCCTTGTATTCCCGCTGGTCCAGCCCGCGTTTCTTGTACGCCTGGCCGAGCTCGAGGTACATTTGGGAGCCGGTGGCCTGCGGCGTGGTCGCCTCCGGGGCCAGCTGCTTCTTGGCCTCGGCCGGCGCGCCCATGACCATCGTGAA
>JAFGBX010000273.1 GCA_016932935.1 Promethearchaeota archaeon
GAAGAAGGCCGCGGACGAGGCCGCCGCGAAGAAGGCCGCGGACGAGGCCGCCGCGAAGAAGGCCGCGGACGAGGCCGCCGCGAAGAAGGCCGCGGACGAGGCCGCCAAGAAGAGGGCCGAGGAAGCCAAGCCAGCAACCGAAGAGAAGCCAGCAGAAAAACCAGCAGCTGCGAAGCCAGCGAAAGCGGCTGCAAAGCCAGCAAAGAAGCCAGCCGAGAAGCCAGCTGCCACAGAGAAACCAGCAGCTGGCCAGAAGCCTGCAGCAGCTAAACCCGCTGGAAAGAAGAAGAAGTAGGGCATCCTCCAGATATTCCTAATTTTTCCCTTTATACTGGCCTTCTAGATAAGCAAGTTAAGTGTGTTGTTGCAAGGCGACAACTCACTTGACGACGATCTTATTCCTGAGCGCGTTGAGTTCCTTCTTGATCTTCTTGATCTGCTGCATGAGGTCGAAGGCCTCGTTGTAGCTGTTTTCCGAGCGGGCGAGCTGCACGTGCTTCTCCTCCAGGGACTTCAGATGGTTTTCGAGGAACACCGTGTCTGCATGCTCGCACACGAGGCCCGCGTGGTCGATGCGCTCGATGCCGCGTGATCGCAAGTTGTTGTCCACGAAGACAAGCAGCTGGTGGTTGCAAGGCGGCATTAACAGAACCCGGGCGATGCCGTCGTCGACGTTGGCAAGCATCGTGGAGCTGAACTGCACCTTGTAGCCGACGTGGCACACCGGGCAAGGGATGTAAGCGGCACGCGAGACCTCTTCATCGCAGCCGGGCCGCTTGTGGACTGCAGGCTTCCCAGCAGGGCTGCCGCAGCATGGTTTCGTGATGCAAACCTTCTCCACTGCTTCATTTGCCATCGGAGTGCCTCGAGAGTACTTTCATGTTAAACGATTGGGCTACCGCTCGGCCACGGACGTGATGGCACGGTGCTTGGACGGGAGAGCTGCCAGATCCACGAACCAAGTTCGTGTCACTGACACATAATTATTATCACCAAGCGGTATTTATACTTATCCCTCCATCCAGAACTTGCGTCAACTAAGGCCCCTCGGACGTCTCGGGGGCGTTAGGCCAGCATTGCACCATGGCTTGCCTTCTACAGCCGTCCTGGCCATGCACGAGCCACCAAGCACGGCAAATGGCAAATGATGCCGCCCTGGCAGCGTACCGGGGGGATAATGCCCTTCCACCGGATGGCGTGGCCTTTCAAGTAGAAGAAAACACGTAGCGGGAGATGATGTCGTCCTGCACGGGCTTCCCGAGATCCACGAAGTAGGCACAATACCCGGACACGCGGATGATGAGATCCTGGTGCCTTTCGGGATGCACTTGCGCGTCAATCAAGTCCTCTTGATTCACGACGTTGAACTGGACGTGCGTGCCTCCCTTCAACAGGTAGGCCATGACGAGGTCGGCGAACTTTACCTGTTTGTCGGGCGCGTCGATCAGGGACGGTAGGAGCCGCATATTCAACGAAACCCCGTTGCTGATCCTCTTGTGGTCGATCTTGGCAACCGAATTGAATACAGCCGTCGGACCGTTCCGCTCGGCGTTGTTGGCGGGCGAGAAGGAATTAGAGACGGGCTCGCCCGCGTTCCTTCCGTCCGGGGTGGCGCCGAGGAAGAAGCCATCCACAACGTAGAGCCCGTAGGAGAAGAAGCCAGGGCGGAAGCCACCACCCAGCCCGCCACGCAAGCATGGGTGCCGTTCCACCTCGTTGCAGAAGCACTCGGCCACGCTCTTCGCTATGCAGTCCACGAAATCGTCGTCGTTGCCGAACTTGGGCGTTTTATAGCGGAGTTGATTCTGCAGCATTGCGTCTCCCGAAAAGTTCCGATCCAGCGCCTCGCACATCTCCCACATGTTCAACTGGTGGCCGTCGAAGACGACCCTCTTCAAGGCGGCGAGGGAATCGGCGGTCGTGGCGAGGCCGCGGGCGGAGATCGAGCTGAAGTTATACTTCGCCCCACCCCGGGTCATGTCAGTAGCGCTCTCGATGCACCCCCCCATCGTCATGGAGATGAACGGGTTCGGGTAATACTTGGCGTAGATAAGATCCTTGATGTCGACGCACTTGGCAATATGGTCGACGAGGTACGACATCTGTTCCTCGAATGCACTCAAGATATCATCATATGATGTGAACCGGTCGGGCATCCCGGTCTCGATCCCGTGTTTCACGCCCGAGTTGCGCAGCTTGCCGTTCGTGAGAACCAGCTCGAGCAAGCCGACCAGCGAGATGTCATTACCGCTCGTCGTTGCGAAGGCGTTCCCTTGGGGGGATGGCTCCACGCAACCGATCATCGCGTAGTCGCGCGCATCCTCCAGGGAGACACCAGTGGCCAAAAGCGCGGGAATGATCACGTCATCGTTGAATATCGCGGGCCCGCTCGTCCTCGAGAAGACACGCATCGCCCGATCGACCCACGCCCGGGGAGAGAGCGAGGGGGAGAAACGGATAGAGAAGGAGGTCGTCATCGACTTGATGTTCTCGATCGCGTCCATGCACAGGTGAGAGAGAGCATTCGTTGCGTCCTTGCCGTCCTGCCCGATCCCGCCGACCGTGATGGCCGCGTTGTCGCCGCCGAGTTCCGAAGCCGTCGCCTTCCCGTAATTTGGCAACATAAGCAAATTATAACTCAACTTGATCAGAAACTCCTCGATGAGTTCCGTGACCTCGCCATCTGAGATCAGACCTGCGGCGATGTCTTTCTGGTAAAACGGGTAGAGGTATTGATCCGAACGCCCGACGGCCAGCACCGAACCCATCCCGTAGCTGATCGTCGCGATCCCGTGGTTGAACCAGACGAGCTGGAGCGCTTCGCGGAATGTCCGCGGCGGCTGGGTGCGCAAGTGGTCGCACGTGGTCGCGATACCGAGCAATTCATCCCTTCTGGCGCCGTCCCCCTCCTTTCCCGCTTTCTCGCGGGCGAGGGCTGCGAACCTCTCGATGAAGGCCGCCGCGGCGTCGATGGAGATGAGCACGGCCTCGAGGAATGCCTTGTTATGCCCCGAGATCTGGCCTTTCGGGAAGAGCGCCTCGAACTCTCGCCGCACTTGCCAGTCGGCGTCCGTCTGGGCCGTGGAGCGCCGGCACCCAGTGCAAGCACCCTTGGCAAGAACGGGAGCTTGCTCCTCCTGCCCCACCCCTCCGACCGCGCGGCCGACATCATCCAGCCTCGCGAGCACCTTCTGCCGGAGCCCGCCGTAGCCCATGACGAGGAGGTTGTTGTGGCCCATCACGAGGTGCCCTTGGGTGTCGAAGATGTTGTTCACCAGGTTGGGGTTGTTCGTGTTGAGCGCCGCTTGGGATTCCTTCAAGCGAAGCAGGCGGCCCTTCACGAGCAAGCCGAGGAAGTCTTTCACCCACTTGCCGCCGAACTGCTTGTAGCGCCGGATCCATTGCTTGAGGCCCCAATCGGCCTCCCAGAAGAGCCCGTGCCGCTTCCACGACTCCCGCTTCATCTCGTGGACGGTCTTTCCCTTCCAATACGGGAGGAGGTCTTTTTTAAGCGCGCGCTCGTCTTGCGGGTCGATCTTGAACGGCTTGTACACCCGGGATCGCAGGCTCCTCAGCTCCATACGGCAGACGACGTTGGCATCTCCCCTCTCGACAGGCAAGATGGTGCCCACGAGCTTGCTCGAGCGGTTACCGACGATCCGCTCCTGGTCGAGGATATAGATGGACATGTTGCGCAGTGTTTTATCGAGTGCCTTTGCCGCGCGGATGGCCGGGTCGGCGCCCTCGGTCTCCCGGTAACTCTCCGTGTAGTAACGTGCCCGCTCGATGCAGAGCTCGTAGGGCGCGTTGTATATCATCTCCCGGAGGCTATCGGTTCGCTTCGTCCGTTCCACCCAATATACAGATGAAACGCCTGGTTTTTATTTTATTTACAACTGCGGCTTTGCTGGATCAAGGTCACTATCAAGGTTGCACGATTATTGTTGGATTTAAGGCCTCAAACTGCGGGGAGACAAATAGGAACGAACGATGCGTTATCCTACCAATCCACGGGTGCATCGCGTGTTCGCGAGGCGGCATGTTATAATATGCCAACCCGGTTCAATTCCGACGGATCGGGGAGTTTTTATCGGCCGACGGAATGATGTGGTGACCCGACCATGGATCTGCTGATCGATTGGCTGCCACCAGCCGGAACACGCTCCACGGCGAAGAAACCCCCCTACCAGAACTGCTTTTCGTGCCCGCGGAAGCGGCCGTGTGCAGACGAGGAATGCAAGCGATGCGCCGAGCTATTAGCGGCGTCGGCACCTCGATATGGCACGCGGCCTGCCTGGCTCGATATGGGCCAATCCCCGCGCTCCTGAATTGCCACCTTTCCACGCGCCATTGTCATCGGCATTCGGGGGCGCCGCCCACGCGATCGAGCCCGGCAGAGGCGCTGCAAGCACGAGGGGACGTGGAACCGATTAACCAACACAACTTCCCCCCAAACCTTGCCTTCGCTTCTCGATGCCCGCAAGGACGCGTTCCAATGGTGTTCCCTGGGCAGTTTTTTAAATCCCTCGGCATCAAGTATCAATTGCTCCGGATCTAATTCAGCGAGCTGACACCCATGCAGGCACAAGATTGGAAGGACTACGCAGATGCGAGCCCCTTGGCCTTGAAGTTCGAGCTGAGTAAAGCCTTGAAGAACATCGAGCCCATCATAATCCTGGAAACGAAATATCGGAGGACTCTTAACGAGCAAATGGGGCTCGTGAAGTTAGAGCACGTGATCGAGATTCGGCACGGAAACAAGTCGACCGAACACCCGCTCAGCCTGGGTATGGTCGCGGCGGAGTCGCCGCAACTGAAGCGTGTCAAGCACCTGTCCAGCGCAGAAAAGATCGAGGCAACGCGTAAGTTCTTCATTGATAAGGCCAATGAAGAGCGACTCGGGCAGTTATTGGGCGTCCCGAAGCAAGGCATCGTGGAGCTGGTGACGGCCATCAACACGGGAAAATTTATCATCGTGAAGGAGGCCAAGCCCGCACCGGCGAAGGGGGCCAAGTCAGCCCCGGCGAAGGGGGCCAAGCCAGCCCCGGCGAAGGGGGTCAAGCCAGCCCTGGCGAAGGGAGTCAAGCCAGCCCTGGCGAAGGGGGCCAAGCCAGCCCCGGCGAAGCGGGCCAAGCCAGCCCCGGCGAAGCGGGCCAAGCCAGCCCCGGCGAAGGGGGCCAAGCCCGCCCAAAAAAAGTAGAAAATGTTACGATAAAGCCACTCCTGAAAACCACGTTCAGCGGATTGAGGGCGAGGAGAATAACATTGGCCGTGGATGTCTTCTAAAACGAATACCGGCTTGCGGGAGGGCGGCCCCTACGATTACCCGAACGATCAAATCATCCGCGGGACGTTCGTGGCACTGCCACATACGGTGGATACGGATTTAAATATCGAAATCACCTTAGTTCTCCCGGGAAACGCGCTCGTAGTGGGATTATAGTGTTGCATCTTTAAAGCGCGTGACGACCCCAGGTGCGGGTAGGAATGGAACGACAGGAGAAAGCGAGCGCCGAATCGGTCTCGATTTCAACGCCGGGCAACGCATCGCGGAGCCCTCCGAAGCCAATTTACTCCAAGAGGCCAAGCCGCGGCGAGGTCTCGTCCCGCCCTGTCTACGTTTCCTGCCCCGTTTGCCACGTGGGTTACAAGTGCCACTTTGGCACCGACATCGCCGAAGGAGTGGAAGACGGCATCGCCCGAATCCTCTTGACCCCGCCGTGCGGGCATAAGTTCGTCATCTTCGTCGACGGGAACCTACGGGCCCGCGGCATCGAGCGCGTCGATCACGATGGCCTCGTGTGCGAGCACGCCGACACTGCCTTTCTCGAGGGCCACATCAAAGCCCTTGAGGAGAGGCACCATTTGCTCGCCCGAACCGAAAACTGCTACAACGAGGCCTTCGAGCTAATGCAGCAGATCAAGAAGGCCAAGAAGGAGCTCGAGGCGCTTAAGAATAGAATCGTGGTCAAGTGACCCGTCTCCCCCGACATGGCGATGATCTCCCGCCCGTGGAACGCCGCTCAGGATCAAGCCAGTAACCGCAAGGCAGGGAAGTCGTCCCTCGTTCGGGCGACCCACTCCTCGAGGATGCCTCGGTGCCGACGCAGCTCGTCAGCAAAGCGGCCATCGGCTGCCAAGTTAACCATCTCTCCGTGGTCGCTCTGTATGTCGACCAGCGACTCCTTGATACGCCCCCGCGAATAAGCCACGTATTTGAAACGAGCCGTGCGGATCATGCGCCCGTAGGCGCGGCTTTCATGCGTCCAGTTTCTATCCACGAAGCCGCCGAACTCGCTTTCGGAAACAACATACTGGCCTTCCATTGCATGATCAGTCCCAGACAATGTTCCAGCGATCGACCGCCCCGGAAATCGCTGCGCTCCACCGGGCAGCTGCACACCAGTGAGCTCGGAGAGGGTCGGCATCATGTCGACGCCCGTGTTGACAAGTAACTCGTCGTTGACTTTTCCCTTGTTCTTCCCATCAGGGGTGGATATAATGAGGGGAACCCGTGCCACCGGCTCGTAGAACACTTGCTTCTGGTTCCAACCGTGCTCGGCCATCCCCTCCCCGTGGTCGCTCGTGAACACGACGACCGTGTCCTGGGCGTGCCCGCTAGCTTTTAATGCGTCCAGGATCCGCCCGATGATCCCGTCGACGTGCTCGACTAGCCGGAAATAGCCCCAGAGGTACTGGCGCCAGTCGGCCTCCGTCCAGCCCACCGTGGGGTACCTCTTCCACGACTCGCGGTGGGCCTCGCGGATGGCACTTGGCTCGTCGTCGGGCACACTGAAGTTTGCCGGCAGTGGAGGGCACGAGTTCAAGGGCGGCGGCGGCCCGATGTCCGCCTCCGGGAGGGGGGTCTTGCGGGCCAGCTCGCAGACGTTGTGGGGGTTCACCAGTGAAGCGACAACCAGGAACGGCCTCGCGTGCTTCCTCGCGAACGCCCGGCCGCAGAGCTCGGCGACCCGCTCGTCTTTGCTTCGGCCTCGAGGGATCACCAGGTCGCGAAACCCGTGGATCCACTTCTGCCACGGCGCGACCAGGAGGTGCCACTTGCCGTAGTAGTGCGTCTCGTAACCGGCGCCCGCAAATACACGTCCCAGCCATGGCATACGCTCCAGCTCGCGGGTCGGGTGGTGCGAGTTCAGGAAAATGCCGGATTCGTGCGGATAATGTCCCGTGAACATCCCGACCCGCGACGGGACGCAAACGGGGTTGCAGCAGTAGGCGTGCTGGAACGCGACACCGTCCCTGGCCAGCGAGTCCATCGCGGGTGTCCGCAAGTGCGGGTTACCCATACAGCTGAGTGCCTTGCCTGACTGCTGGTCGGTCAAGATGATCAGGACGTTGGTGTCGCCAGAGGTTGGTCTCGTTGCTTCTCTTCCTCAAATGAGTGGATCCCCATCGTTATCTTGTGAGGGAGTATGGTCTAGAGGAGGTTGACTTCTAAAAAACTTAGTTAAGGTTCTCGGTATTAGTTTAGCCGTTCACCATGCGACCTCGGGATAAGCCACTTATCAAGGAGCGGAAGGTCATGCTCAAGGAGGCCGAGAAGTTGGAGCGGCAGCTGGACGCTTTGGAGAGGCGGATCGCTCGAGAAGCACCCCCACAAGACGAGATCGAGGCAAACATCGATGGGCTCTATTACGAGCTGCTCAGGATAAAAAGACTCCACGTTTATCGCATCAAGGACTTCGCCAGCGAGACGGGCATTGCCGGTATCGACTCGTACAACAAGGACTGCGCGTGGTACAACCGGAAGACCGAGGCGATCCTGCAGGAGATCCAGTCCCTAGAGGATCGGCATCGCAAGAAGTAATCCGAGGCTCGTCGTCCGGGTTTTGTGCAAGTCGATCTCGTGCTTTCATTCCTTCACGTGATGAAGAGGAAAAAAGAGATCACGCTGTTACCGTGCTGAGTTCCTCGTGTACCTTCTGCACGTGCACCGGGGGCTTGAAGAAGCCCCAAAAAATGAACGTCCAGGCGATCAGGTCGATTATCTCGCATATCCAGCTCAGCCCCCAGCCACCAGTGCCGACCCGGATCAATAACGGGCGCATCAGGTGCGCGGCGGCCGTTATCACGCACCCTATCGCCACGACCAGCGAGTTAAACTTGTTCATAAGCCGCTTCTGCCGATACGTGAAGACGAACGTGAACGTTAGGATGAGGATGACGGGGGAGACCAGGTAGGTCAAGCTCATCGATAAGCTCTGATAGTCCGGCGCGAAGACCACGACAAGAGCCCAGATGGCCGCGTTGCCGGCGAGGATGCCGAGGTTGGCCCGAGTTTTCGAGCGGAACCAGATGATGAGCACGGAACCGATCAGCACGGTCATCGTGACGGCCATGACCACGTAACGAACCCTCGTCGTCGCGAGGAACGCGGCACTGTAGTCCTCAGGGCCGAAGTTCACCTGGATGTAGAGATCGATGGCCTTCCCCACGACGAGGGAGAAGAACACCAGCGCGTAGACGAAGGGAAAGTCGGAAAGGAACCTCTTGTTGCAGTTCAACCAGCTTTTCAGCAGGAGCAGGCCGCAGGCCAGCAGGATGACGATCCTCCCGGAGACCACGATGGTCAATTCGATGTCCATTAGCATCACGTCATGCAAGGGGCGTTAACCCGGCGATCGTACTTGACAAGTGTTTAAAAACGCCGAGAATCCTACGGATCGCACGGCACATATTCAATAGATACGCCGGCACGGGATATAGCTCCGCGTAGTTCGTCCTCCTCGTTCCCTTCAAGCCCAACATCCCCGTCGGGGTTCTTGCTCGTGAACGGTTCTCCCACCTCAAGCGAAAACGATAGGCCCCCCTATCAGGTATGACCGCGAAGGTAAAATGCCTGTTTAATCGACGTCTACGGGCGTGCCGCAGCTACGACACCGTTTCGCACCTCGGAAGAGCGGGTAATGGCACCCGGGGCACCGGTATCGCTCGAGCTGCGCCTTGGCGAAGGCCACGTCGCCCTCGGCTTGCCCGAGTTTCTCGCAAAAGCAACGCCACTCGGGGATTGCCCGCCGCATCACCTTGATGCCGACCGGCATCGGGAAGTTCTTGATGAGCTTGCACGGGAATTCCTCGCACTGGCGGCACGAGTAATATCCCTTTTGTTTCACGCAGTCCCTGATAGGGCAGATTTCACAGAAGCCATAGAGCAGCTCAGGAGGATCCGCTTGCATGCAGCCCATACACTCTGTCCGCTCCGGCTTGGATCCATAGAGTCTCCCCAGGATCTCCTTGAACTTCGCGTTGCCGTCCCGCGTGGCGATATACACGCCGCAGACCCCGCAATACAGCCCGCAAGGCGCGAGCAGGCGACGGTCGGCGGTATCGGCGCCCCTATCCGTCGTCACACCACATCCCTCATAGTCTTCATTCTCCCTTTTCCCTCCGAATTCGGAACATCTATTGGCTGTAGAGCCGTTTCATAGCGTTCGCGATCTCCCGATCACGAACCTTGAACTGGCGCGAGTCGTCGATGATCTGCGTCGTGGAACCCATATTCACTATTTTAAACAAGGATTCATCGACGTCCTTGGATAAATTGGCGATTACAGGCCCTAAATCGACGTCCACCTGGTCCCGGCCGTAATACTTACCCCGTTCCAAGCGGACTGGCGGGATGATCCCATTCGCAGTCATCTCCTCGACGAGCAAGATGCAGGCGTCGACCAGCGTGCCCTCCCGCTCCCGCCAGTCCACAGCCCCGACGACTTGGTGGAGGATAGGCCCCAGTCGCTCGCTGGTCGGCAGCCTCTTGAACGCGGTGCCGAACCACTTCGGGTACGGGGCGTACCGCCTTGCCAGGAGGAAGGCCACGCGCATGAGGCGCTTCACTTGCCTGCTGGCGACGATCGCCGACCCCAGCTCGTCGCCGCGCTGGCCTGCCCGCCCCACGAACGCCCCCTCCTCAGCGATCATGCTCCACTCGCTCGCGAGCAGCGCCCTCCAGACGCGCTCGGGATAGTAGGCCAGCGCCTGCCTGGCGCGTGTGAGCAACCCGGACGCGTCGTGGAAGACCTCCCCGGCCGTGAATTCGAGCAGCGCTTGCTCGGGGATGGTGGCCCACTCGGCAGCCGACAACTCGAGCCCGTCCAGGCCGAGCTTTTCCTTCATGTACCCCTCGACCGTGTGGAACTCGACGCGGTGGTTCACCGGGTGCCCCGTCGCGGCCGCAAGGAGCTGGACGTGGTGGTCGTTTGGTTCTGTCCAGTTGGTCGGGTAACCCATGAACTCGAGCGGCAGCTCGCTGGCGAGGATCGCCCTCGCGCGCCCCGATGCGGCGGCGTGCTCGCTCTTCTCCAAGAAGACTTGCAGCCTTGGGCCCCAGTGGTGATCCCTGGAGATATCGTCGTCCAGGCCCAGCACCTCGGAACCATCGCCAAGCAATGCCGCGGCATATTTTAGGCCAGGGAAATGCCGGGTCAAGATGCCCTTCACGGCGTCGAAAAAAAACGCCCGGGACAGAGCCAAGCCAGAAATGGACGCCATCGGTTCACCAGATGTCAACCTGTCGCTAGACTGGTCAACGCCTGGGCACTATTAATGGCTCCCACGGGAGGAACGACAACATGGGCGAGAAAAATGGCTATCGAGACCGGATCCAAGGCATTCCTCGTCCGGTCGGGTCTTTTATTGCATGGATCCTCGAGCCGAATTCCCAAGCAAAGCGCGTATAAAACATCGCCCTCATTCCATGACGTGCTGCTATGAACTTCCACGAGCTCAAGGCCATGTACCTGGGCATCCCTGTCTCGCGCCGCATGACCGATGCACTAAAGGAGTTCGCGGATGTAATCGAGCAAGAAGGGTTGGAACAAGTCCTGGTTCGGATCGTTGATTTGCTCGGGGAACTGACGGAATTCACCGGCCACCTCGTCAAGCGGATGGAGCCGGTTGCCCTCGATCCCGTGCGGTTCACGTGCAACCGCTGCGGGCGGTGCTGCGAGTCGTTCACGATCGGGGTCGGGCGGGAGGACATCGGCCGCATCATCGGGGGGAGGCGGTTCCGCATGCTCCCGTTCCTCACGCTGTGCGAGAGCCGCCCGACGTTCCAGTTCTGGAACAAGAAGATGTTCCGGGCGAATGATATGGTCTACCCGCCAGAGCTCATTCGGTGGATAAAAGAGCTCAACCCGAGCCTGGAAAACATCGACCCGGAGGATCTATCAAGCTGTATCTTCTTCGACTCGACGACCAAAACATGCAAGGTGTACGACTACCGCCCGGCCGAGTGCCGACTCTATCCGGTCGGCAACAAGCTCGTCGGCATGACCAACCTCCTGTGTGATCCCGTATGCTTCGAGGCCGGGGGGCAGGTGGACATGGCCGCCTTCCAGAACATCTTCGACGAAAACCGCCCGAACGAGGCCGCCTTCGCTGCACTGTACCAGCTCAACCCGCAAGGTGGTTGGCGGTTGTCGGCCTTCAAGCTTGCCCTCCTCTTCGACCGACTCGCGTACGCCGTCATATGTTGAGCGGGAATGGAGGAACCCTGGAAGGGCAGTGGAGCGACCCGACGGAGGGCTTGGGATATAGGAGGGAAAAAGCAAAGGCGTGGCTGCAGGCAAGATCAGCCGCGGGAGTAGTCGTCCACGGGGATCCCCTCCAGCTGCGAGGCTGTCGCTGTCTCCGCTGCGGGAATCGGGGTGCTCCGGAACACGACCAGGTCGAAGAACGAGTGCAAAATCGCCTGGCCGTCAAGGCGGGCCCGCGAGTTCAAGCTCTCCGGGTGGAACTGGACGCCGTAGACGGGCAGATCCTTGTGCTTTATGATCTGCGCCTTGCATGCCACCGTAGAGCCTTGGACGGCGAACTGCTTGTCAAACACCTCGTCACAGAAGAGCTCGCGTTGGTGGTGCACTTCTACCGTTACCGAGCTCTGCCTGGCGAGGTCGGACTCCCGGCACAATTGCACGGGCATAATGGCACTTTCTCTCATGGCACAGTCGACCACCTTGCAGCCGAACGCGTACCCGATGAGCTGGTGGCCGAAACACACCCCCAAAACCGGCATCCGACCCGAACGGATCGCTTCAAGCTGGGGCAAGAACGCCGCCATCAGATACGGGTCGGATTCCAGCCGCGAAATAGAAATGCCCGAACCAGACAGCACGATTCCATCCGCAGCCCATAGTTGAGCTTGGATTTCGGGATTTCCCAGGTCGCCGAATTTAACAACTCGATAGGACAAGGTTTTTCCGTGCGAGAGCAGCTTGGCGTTATATTCATCGATCGCATCGATAAAACCCATCAAGCGACGTTGGCGCGTGCGCGCGTCGCAATCCTCGTGGTTATCCACGAGCAGAAGGGTAAATGTGTGCGCCATTCTGTTTTCTATCGGGAATGTGTGTGTATAACGGTTATGCTAATGTTGATCATCTCATTCTTAAACTTTTTTCTAGCTCCGGCATGGATCCTCCACTCCTAGCTGATTTCTCCTCGGGAATTCGACCTCCATCGCGATGGCGCTTATTATCCCCGCCCGCGCGTTAATAGCCCGGTATTATTCTGCCCATACCGAGCCAGCAACCGTGGATGGATTCCCTTGGTGACCATCGGCTGCTAATTGGCACAACATCGTACCCGCGCTGCTAATGCAAGATATCAACGAGGTGGTTCTGAATGTGGCGGTTTTTGTCGTGGTGGGGAAAGGATAACGCACCACGATTCGTGCCGCTCCCGGCACTTGCTTAGAGGCGCGGGCATTGGCGCGGGTGTGGGGTAGATGCGAGCCACGTGCTGCATTGCGAGCACGGGAGGTGACCTTGGCGCGGCCGTGCAGCAAAAACGTGCCAAGTCCCGCCCCCCACCCGCGACCGATGGCCCAGGCGATGCCCTCGCGGGACACGATGCCACTTCTGAAACACGCGGCCGATATGACGCCTCCGATGCCATTCACTGAGAGATCGGGTCATCGATCGCGGAACAAGAGTAACGGGCGACGGGTCGCGTTGCATCGCGCCGAGATTCCTAGCGTGCTTGAGGCGATGCATAGAAGTGGGACGGGGGAGGGGGCGGGATCGGGTGGAACAAATGCCTCCCTATGGTTCCACGTCGGGCTTGGCCTTCGAGATCTGTTTCAAGAGCTTTATCAGGCCGTTCGCCGCCTCTTGTGGCAGATGATACCCGATGTCGTTGATTTGAAGCACAAAATGGTCGTCAATGCTGTTCTCTGCCTTTACCGTGAGCTTGCTGCCGAGATCGGACGTCAACACGATTTCTTGCATGGGAATCGGGCCTTTCGCGGGTGCTCTGCGTTCATGGGTACCTTGAAGTTCGTCGATCAGTTCCACGACGGCGCGCTTTATAAGGCTGCGCATGCCATCTCAC
>JAFGBX010000274.1 GCA_016932935.1 Promethearchaeota archaeon
ACATTTAGTACAAGCCGATGGCTTAGAATCCTTATCGGAAATGGTGGAATATTCCACCTTGGCTCCTGCGTTCTCGACGATGCTCATGAATTATTACCCGTCCTTGAAGAATTTGAATCTTTCGGTCGTTCACGGGTTCAACGAGGAAGACCCGGACGAGAAAGGCAGACTTTCGTCGGAGATATAAAAATAAAGGGTAAGCGATCTAATCTAACTCCCGTATTGTCGTAAATCGTTAAGTAAAAAATAGATGCACTCTCTTAACAGCCACCAGCCTGCGTGGCCATGACCGTGATAACGTCTTTCTTAGGATGTATCCCGATTTTTTCGAACTTCAAGTTGTCTGGTAACACTTTACCCTTGAAGATGAACTGGATCTGCAAAATGGGATTCAACTTGTATTCCTTCTGCACGTTTTTCTTGATCTCCGGGAAAATCTGGTTCAGTCTATAATGTTTGCAGCGGGAAATCGATGTCGATAAGATCCATACTTGATTTTCTCATCCAACAATCGAAAAAGAAAATAGCGATCAAAGCCGATGCTATATTCCTCCGAAAGAATGATATCGTGGATTTTTTTGGGGACAACTCGAAACTCAAGACAGATACAAACTGGCAGATGCGGTGTGACTTGAAAGAATCTCTGAGAAGCATGATAAATATAGAGATCTAAATGGATGAATTGCAACATCATCCGAAAAGCTATGAATGGTATGAGAAACCTTATTTTCCTTACGTTTTTACCTTAACACGCTGATAGTTACCAAATCTATTGTGGATCCAATAATGCAAGACATAAGGATAAGTCAATTTAACGTTTTCAAAGGTAGCGACGATTATATAGCATCACCAGAGCTGCAGAACATCGTGAACGTCGCGATCACGCTCGGAAAACCATTACTCATCCGAGGGGAGCCGGGCACGGGCAAGACCAAGCTCGCCCATTCCATCGCGGGGGCGCTCGGGAAGCGGCTCATCTCGTGGAACATCAAGTCCACGACCAAGGCGAAGGACGGCTGCTACATCTACGACACGGTGCAGCGCCTCAACGACGCGCGGTTCGGCGACAAGGACATCTCTGACATCAAGCAGTACATCAAGCTCGGGCCGCTCGGCGACGCGTTCAAGAACGCCGGGGACGTCGTCCTGCTCATCGACGAGGTCGACAAGGCCGACATCGAGTTCCCGAACGACCTGCTCAACGAGCTCGACGAGATGCGGTTCACGGTCGCAGAGACGGGCGAGGTGGTCAGCGCCACGCGGCGCCCGATCGTCGTGATCACGAGCAACGCGGAGAAGGAGCTGCCCGACGCGTTCTTGCGGCGCTGCATCTTCTTCTACATCGAGTTCCCCGGGGAGAAGATGATGGCGGACATCGTGCACGTGCACTACCCTGACCTCGAGGACCGGATGCTCAAGGCCTGCATGTCGCGGTTCTACGAGCTGCGGGAGGTCAGGGCGCTGCGCAAGAAGCCGTCCACGAGCGAGCTGATCGACTGGATCGGGGTCATCCTCAAGAGCGGCGTGGACGTGGCGACCATCGAGAAGAAATACCCGTTCATCGGGGTGCTCGTGAAGAAGGAGCAGGACTACGCGTACCTGAAGGGCACCGGCACGATCCGCGACGACTAGGCGGCCGGCGACCGGTCCCGACACTGGAGAACGCGACACCATGACGAGGCGACGTGAAAGGGGGCCATGTTCGAGGACTACTTCTACCTGCTGCGGGACGCGGGCGTCCCGGTCTCGATCACGGAGTGGATGACCCTCCAGGAGGCGCTGGACAAGGGGCTGGACGGGCAGTCCTTGCTGGATTTCTACTACCTGGCGCGTTCCGTGCTCGTGAAGGACGTCAAGTACTACGACCAGTTCGACGAGGCGTTCGCGTTCTACTTCAAGGACAAGGAGCTGCCGGAGAAGGTTCGCAAGCAGATCCTGGACTGGCTCAACGACCCGCGGGCGAGGAGGGACTACGCCATGCGGTTCCCCGAGTTCTTCGAGGACGACGTGGACCTGCAGAGGCTGCGCGAGCTCTTCGAGGAGCGCATGCGCGAGCAGAAGGAGCGGCACGACGGGGGGAACCGGTGGGTCGGGACGGGCGGTGACTCGCCGTTCGGGAACGCTGGCTTCAACCCCGCGGGCATCCGGGTCGGCGGGAGCGGCGGCGGGCGGATGGCGCTGCAGGTGGCCATGGATCGCAAGTTCCAGAACTACCGGCACGACCTCGTGCTCGACACGCGGCAGATCAAGGTCGCCCTCAAGAAGCTACGGCAGCTCAAGCGGCTCGGCGACGAGGAGGAGCTGGACATGGACGAGACGATCGACAGGACGTGCAAGAACGGGGGCGACATCGACATCGTGCTCAGGCCCCCGCGCAAGAACACCGTGAAGGTCGCCCTGTTCATGGACGCGGGGGGGTCGATGGAGCCGTTCGCCAACCTCGTGAACACGCTCTTCTCCGCGGCGCACGCGTCGAACCACTTCAAGGACTTCAAGTACTACTACTTCCACAACTGCGTCTACGAGTACCTGTACACGGACATCGAGCTCGAGCGCCGGGTGCCGACCGGGCAGGTGCTGCGGGAGCTGGACAAGGACTACCGGGCGATACTCGTCGGCGACGCGGCCATGGCGCCGTACGAGCTCACCTCGGGCTACGGCGGCATCTACTACTACCACCAGGCCGAGACGCCGGGCATCGAGTGGCTCAAGCGCTTCGAGCGGCACTTCCGGAAGTCCGTGTGGCTCAACCCGCTCGACCGGCGGTACTGGAACGGCTGGACGACAGTCGAGATCGCCCACCTGTTCAAGATGTTCCCGCTCACGCTGCAAGGCCTGGACGAGGCGGTCAAGGCGCTCGTGTGATCGATACACGGAAGGGAGCGAGATCGAACCTTGAACGCGCATGCAATCTTGATGAACTTGAATCGCCGCTTGAAGGTCGTCTCGCTCTACCTCAAGCACAAAAAGCTGTACACGTGGATACGGATCGGTGAATTGCTCTACTACTTGGCTTATCCCGTCTTGTTTTTTTTCAAGATCAAGCAATACATTGCCAAGGTGGAACCCGGCAAGCCTTATACCAAGGTGTATTTCTCAAACATCCCGGATCCACTCTACTGGCCAGCCGACCTCGACATCTGGTCGTTGTATGACGTGACCGCCGAGATCTTCGATAGGAAGAACTGGCATCAATACGAGGTGCCGGGAACGATGGTGGTGCCTGGCGATGTCGTCCTGGATTGCGGGGCGGCTGAAGGCCTGTTCAGCTTGCGAGTAAAGAACAGGGTAAAGGCACTGTACATCATAGAACCGGTCGAGCGTTTCATCAACGCGCTCGGCAAGACCTTCGCTCGTGACCCGAATTGCCACATCTTGCCTGTCGCCGTTGGCGACCAGCCTTCGAGCGGGTTTATCCGTCAGGATGCTAAGAATAGCACGATTTCAACGGAGGGTGGGGAACGGATCGCCATCGACACCATCGATCATCTCTTCTACGAAAAGGGAATCGAGGTCAACTACATCAAGGCGGATCTTGAAGGATACGAGCTGAAGATGCTCCTCGGTGCCGTGAAAACGATACAGAGGAACAAGCCCAAGATCGCGATCACCACGTACCATCACGGTCAGGATCACGAGCCGATCATCCGGCTATTGAAAACCCTCGTCCCTGAATACAAGGTGCTCGTGAAAGGTATGGGCGAGACGAAACTGAAGCCCATCATGTGCCATTTCTGGTCGTGAACGCGCAGAGCAGAGACCGCTTCTTCGAGCTCGGAAGAGTCTAGGCACCAAGTCGAGATTCGTCCATCCTAAAGATTGTCTACTCACGACAAGCAAGTCGGAATATGGCATAGCTCAACCCGTCTCGTTGCGTTTATTAACACGGCCAGATCATATTAATAATATTAGGATCGGGGGCGATCCTTGCGACCTTGCTGGCGAACGCGCGTGTTAGATTTTAAAGGGTTGAGCTCCAACGGTACACGCGATACACACCATTCCAGCGGTATCAATCGAGATCATGGTGTCGGCCAATTGTCATGGAGCCCGACCCGTGAGAGTACACGTCGAACCCGCGGAAAAAATGGATGATCGCGTTGCACCCAAACAGCACGAACAAGGACAAGGGCGCCACTTCCCTCGCAGTGTTCATGATCTGCGTGCTCGTTGCCACGATCTCGGCGCCAAGAAGTCAAGCGGCCCGGTCGAGCGGGGCCATGGACGATCCAGCGAGCGGGGCAAGTCGAGGCGCGATCCGGGTCGCCCAGGCGAGCGACGGATGGTATCGCATCGAACCGTGCGATCTCAACACGAGAAACCTCCTGGTGCATGCCGATGCAGATGCCATCTACACCCTCAGCGTTGATAAAGTCTCCCAGCTCGTGAAATGGAGCTTGGATGGCGACGAGATCTGGCGGCGCTCTGGCCTCACGGGCGTGGAGAGCCACGGCCAAGCGCTCACCGGCGACGGTATCAACATCTACACCCTGGCGCGAGACACGGCGCCGGGCCCGGCGACCAACTTGACGCTAGCCAAATGGGATGGCGCCGGGGCGATGATCTGGTACAAGACATGGGGCTTCAACGGAACCACCATCTGCTCGCTGTGGGCCAACGGGACGGACGTCTTCGGTTGTGGCACGTCAGACCCGTATGCCGGCGACGACGTCGCCGTGGTGAAGTGGGATGCCGCGTCCGGGGCCTTGGAATGGAACAAGACGTGGACGGGAGGCGGCATCGATGCGGGGAACGGCATCTTCGTGGTAAATGCTTCCGTGTACGTGTGCGGGCAGGTCGGGATGGACGCCTTGCTGCTGCGGCTCGACGCGACCGACGGGAGCTTCGTGTGGAACGGGTCCTGGTCGCGGGATGCCAACCTGGACATCGCGACAAGCATCTGGTCTGGAGATGGCAAGATCTACACGGCGGTGACTACCTACGGCGAGAGCTCTCCCAGGTACATGGGCGTCGTGGAATGGAACCTCGCTGGCAACGTGGGCTGGTACCAGTCCGTCGGGAACCCATCCGCAACGGCCTCGGGAAGTGGGATTTGGAGCGACGCAAGTGCCGTCTATGCTTGTGGCAGCGTGCACGACGGAGACAGGACCACCATGATCCTGGTGAAATGGCTCCTGGACGGCACCCTTGCCTGGTCGCGCACGTGGGGGGGAGAGTCGTTCTCCGCGGCCAGCTGCGTTGGGGGGAACGGCGACGGCATCTACGTGGGCGGCGTGACCTACACGTCGTACCCGTACCAGAAGCACCTGGCGCTCGTCAAGTGGACCCGGGACGGGACGACCGTCCCCCTGGTGACTTTCTCGCTGAGCCCGTACGACGTCGGACTCTTCGGCGCGGACATCTCGCTCTCGGTCGTGCTCGCCACCATCGGCCTGCTGGCCATCACGGGCAAGGCGTTCCGTCGCGCCAAGCGTGGCGTCTTCTCGCTCGTCGCGAGCCTCGCGGGGTCGGCCAACTTGGTGATGGCGTTCCCCGTGAGTTCCATCATCGGCATTCCCATCTACACAGTTGCCGTGCTCCCGATAGCCATGGCGTTCGGGATCGCGGGATTCGCGGCAGGCAAACTCGGGGCCCGACGGGACGAGGATCCACGCATTGCAAAGGTGGGATCCGTGGTAGGCATCCTCACGATGGCACTCAGCGGGGCCGGGCTCGTGCTTCTATTCATCCTCACGGCCTGACAGCTCGCACCGTCCTTCATCCTTCCCTTCTCTTGCCTTTCATTCATTCCATTGCCTTCTATGCCCTTGCAGGTTGTTGGCGAACGCTGGCTCATCGTCGAAGTCGTGGGACACAAGCGAAGGCGACCACGTCGCTCCCACCCGGGCACCCTCGTTTTGTCGCCAGCACAGCGCGTTGGATTGGAGGCCTAAAACCCGAGTAGTTCCCGCAAGACCGTACTTGTCGGGTGCTGTTCCCGGTGCCAGATCCACTCGAGCTTGATTTGCAAGTCGGGGAGCACGCGTGATCTGATGATCTCGTCGGACGTTGGTTCCGGGTAATGGATCGTCGTGTCTGGAAAGTGCAAGTGGACGGAAGAGTCTTTCGGGTCGATGATCCACACCTCTCGGACGCCTTCGGCCAGGTATTTCGGCAATTTCTTGGTCAGATCGATATCCCTCGTCGCGTCGGAGAGTATCTCGATGACAAGATCGGCAGGGCCGTCGAGGTGCGAGGGGCCAATGGCCTTGAAGCGCTCGGGGGTCACCACGAGGAGATCCGGTTCTGGGCTCCACCTGTCCGAAAGGCGCATAACGTACCGCGAGCCACGAACCTTCCCTTGCCTCGTCGCGTCCAGAAACGTCCGAAATATGGTCATGAGGTATGAGAACATGTCCTCGTGCTCATCATTAGCAGGAGAATGAATGACCAGCACCCCATCCAACAACTCACAATCCACATCTTCATTCGAGAAAGCCAGAAATTCCTCTTCTGTCGCGTTCTGCTTCAACACGATGAAAGGCCCTTCGATCTCCTTCCCATCCTGGTAACGCAAGGTCAACGTCATAACGGCCACGAGTCTCGTCGAAGAGGACGATCTACTAGTGAGCATTGGCATTATAAACATTTGCATGGCTGCCGCTGGACGCTTCTGGAAACCGCGGCCGCCGCCGGGTTTCGGCACGCGTGGCGGTGCTGCTGCTGAAACGTGCAATCGAACATGGTTTCACCACGTCGACGGGCGCCGAGAACTCGTCACGATCACCCGCGGGTTTCCTCTAACGACCCGCCCGGCAAAATCTTAGCAACTCGCCAAATTTGCCTGTTATTAAAGTCAAGGTTGTCCCCGCTGGCTCCTCCGGCGTTCCATCGAGCCGAGACCGATCCCCTGGTCTGGATACGCTGATCCCACTACTTACGACCGCACTGGGGGGAGGATCCCCCCACAGTTTTCGCAACGGGATGCCAGCGGGGCCCGAAGGGGGGTGCCGCACAGCGAGCAGAAGAAGCGAGCGTTAACGAACACCTCGGGCACCATCGTCTCGTCCGTCCTGAAAACGTCGACGAACGGGCCGTTGCACCATCGCATCAACATACCCGATGGCTCCTCCCATTCCCTGGGGCCCCACCCGACGTACATCTCGACGTGAACCTCGACCATGCAAGTCTTGTCTATCGAGTCGGTAAAGTCGAACTTTAACTTGAAGCCGTGCGTCGTACCCATCCGAAGGATCTCCCGGATGAACGGGCCATATTTCCGGAGGAGCTCGACGTGCTTCGTGAGCCCTTCATCCCAGCATTCCTTCACCTCGAACTGCCGGTAGGCACCGAAGAAATCCAGGGTGTGCGCGTAGACCACCGCCGAAGGAAGCGGGAAGATGTATGCCAGCGTTCGCTTCAATCCCATCTCGCATCACCAATCCCCCTTAGGCCGACGACGATATAAAGGCAACGGCCGACGGTCTCGGATGCCTCGGGAGTGGAGGTGGCAGTGGGCCATCGTTCCCGGCGCCCATCATCACGTCCACCGCGTCATCCATCGTGGCGGGCAGGTCCGCAAGTCAAGTTCACACCGCGGAATCCACGCCATCCGATTGAAAAAAAAAGGGTGAAACGACGCGTCCCTCTCCTACGAGCCGCCGCGGTTGACCGGCAAGGAGAGGTCAAGCGCCGCGTGGCAGTTCATGCACTTGAGCACCATTACCAGCGGGGGGTACTCTTGCATCAGCCGCATCTGCTGGATCAGCTGCGTTTGCATGCCTTGGGCCATCTTTGTGGCCATGCCCATCATGCCGCCGAAAAACCCGCCCATGCGGCTGGCCATCTCCCGCTGGCGGTCCAGGGAGGCCTGGTACATGTCGATCAACGCCGGGTCCACGCGCTCGGCGAATTGCCCCGTCAACTC
>JAFGBX010000034.1 GCA_016932935.1 Promethearchaeota archaeon
CGCCCGACCCCGCTTCGAGGTATATCAACTTGAAGCCCATGTACTGGGCCGCGAGCGCGTACCCGACCGCGATCTCGGGCTTGTACCGCGGGAGCGGCTTGCAGTCCGACATCCAGCCGGCCGCGCCGCCCGGCGCCACCACGAGGTAACCACATGCGATCGCCTCCATACCGCTCATTTTAATGGCTACGGCACCCATGGTCTGACCGCCGATGATGAAATACGGGTTGGTCGAGTTGAGGATGGAGAGGAACAGGATCGCGTCAGCAGGATAACAAACAGCATTGATCCCGCCCGGGAAGATGATCAAGGGCTTGCTCGAGCTCTTTTTTATTGCTTTCTGGGTCTTCTCGATGAACGCCTGGCTGAAACACGTGGATCCGCCGACGAAAAACATGTCGGTCCCTGCATGGTCCGCGAGCTCGGCCATGCGCCCGGCGACCGCCGCTGGCTGCTTCAGCTCGTCCGGATCGATCAGCGACGCGTGCAGCGCGCCTTCTTGCTTGATTTTGCTGAGGATCCAGTGATAGTTCGTTTCGTTTTTCATGGTCATCAAATCGCGGGTCTCATCTTCTTTCTGTTCATTGCGAGTGCCCGATCACTCCGAGATGTCGTCGTATGAGAACGCCGGAAAGGCGCACCGCCCATGATATCGAAGGCCGGTTATCGGGTGAACCACCTGGCTCCAGAACGAGATCCAGGCCGTCGCTTCTTGGGAACAAGTCCAGGCGGGCATATAAAATGCCTCCACGGGAACCCACAGAAAAGGTAGGTTTTACTATTAACCGGCAGCCCTTTTGTTATTAAAAACGCGCGGCGTGCATAATGCGAATGCGAAAACAACAAATGCCCCAGCCGGCTTGTTCCCTTGCCATGCCCGCGACCGAGGCCGCGCCCGGCGACCCCTCGCCCAAGCCGACGGTGATAACCTACGAGGGAAAGAAATACCAGTTCTCGTGGAAGCAGATGGCCGTGTTCGCCGTCGCCGCGCCCATCTTCATCGTCGTCTTCTACCAGCTGTTAGAATACGCGACCTGGATTCGCGTCGTCGTCGGCGACCAGACGATCAGCTCGATCAACTTCGTGCTCGCGCCGTTCCTCAACGGGAACGAGTTTTCCATCGAATACCGCGTGGATTCGCTCCCGGCCTTCACGAACTTTCCCGACCTCTACGACCAGGTCGGGTTCGCGCGCGTGCTCTTCTCCCCCGTGGACGACGTCGAGATCTACTTCAACATCCCAGGCCGCGGCCAGATCCAGTTCGTCACGTTCTGCACGGGCTTCCAGGCCATCATCATCTTCGCCGCCATCATCATCTTCACGCCGCACTCGGCCGACCCGGCGGCCAGCAAGGGCATCTGGAGGCGCAAGATCGCCGCGCTCTTCTGGTCGTCGGCCATCTTCTACGTCGTGAACATCGCCCGCATGTGGATCCAGCTCGGCATCTACGCCCTGAACCCGGCCGTGCAGTGGGACGACATCCACTACTCGATCTCCGCGGCGAGCTCGTTCATCGCGGCCATCATCGTGCTGCTCATGCACAAGACCCTGCCGGAATTCGTCATCTCCATCGTGTGGACGGGCATCGAGATCAAGAAGCGGTTCTTCCCGAACCTCGCCTACAAGGCGCCAAAGACCGAAGAAAGAAAGGAATGAATGAGAAGGTTCTACCGCGAGTCAGTCCTATATGCTCGGCCGTTGTTTCTTGGAATCCCGCACGTACAGCGTGGCGAAGGCCACCGCCGTGCAAGCGATGCCCCCGATCGCGATGTAAACGAACCAGACGGGCTGGAATATGAAGCCGATTGGTTCCACGGGGCCGCTCTTGCCCTCGATGGCCATGCGCATCAGGCTGAACACGTCGATGTTGTAGTTGGCATGGTGTATCTGGGACGTGTAAGGGCCGATCCCGGCGAGGACGACCTCGGTGCTCGTGTGGCCGCCCGTGGACCAGGACACCTGTATCTCGTTCGTCCGGTTGGTCCGGCGCGCGATGTTCTCGGCCAGCGGCAGGGACTCGTTCGGTAGCGGGCTTGTGAGGCCACCCGTGCCGAGGATCTGGAGCCCGCCGGTCTCGTGATCCGCGGTCAAGAGGACCTGGAGCTTCGCCCCGGGTGCTTCGGCGAGGTTGATCGTGTGGTTGATGATCTTGTCGAGCATGATCATCTCGTGCGCGGCGTAGACCGGATCGTTCGCGTGCCCGGCCCAGTCGATCGCCGACTCCTCGACCATCAGGAAGAACGGCTTGCCCGTGGCGTTCAGCAGCTCGATGCCCTTGACCACCATATCGAGCAAGGAGGGTTCCGCCGAGGCGTCGGTGTAGTCCTGGAACTTTGGCAGGTTCCCGCTGGCAAACAAGCCGAGTGCAGGCGTCGACGCGATGGCCGCGAGCCCGGTCTTGTTCGTCGCGTATGCGTATCCAGCCGCTTGCATGCTCGCGACGTGGGGCCCGAAATAACTCGAGCTCCAGCCGCCCCCGAGCAAGAGGTCGACGTCATGGCTGACCATGTCGGCCACGATCTCCGCGTACATCTCCCGGTTGGACTGGTGCGCGGCGAACACGGCGGGCGTCGCGTGGGCGAGCTGGCATATCGTGATCAAGCCCGTGGCATATCCGTTCTGCTTGGCGATCTCGAGGATGGTCGTGAGGTTCTGGCCATCCGGGCTCGTTGCTATCCGGCCGTTCTGCGTCCGCCTGCCCGTCGAGATCGCCGTCCCGCCTGCCCCGGAATCGGTCGTGCCTCCTTCGATGTTATCCGTCGACACGGTCGTCTCGTGCGGGAACCGGTCGTAGCTGGCATTGGTTCCTGGGCCGTATTCGACCACCCGCCCGAGATCCATATGCGCAGGGCCCATCCCGTCGCCGATGAGCAAGATGACGCTCGTATTGGACGTGCCGGCCTCGAGGGTGAACTGGTACGGCACCACCGGGGCGGCCGACTGCGAGGCGATCGAGACGAACAGCGAGCCCGCGCCGGCGAGCACGGAGATGCACAATGCTACGTAGAGCACCCGCGGCCCCCTCCTCGTGAACGGGCGCTCCCTCCGCCTCATGAAGCGGGGCCTCGCCAGCCGGGCGATGTGCCACGCCCCACCGAAGAGGAACAAGGCGGCGATGCCGATCACCACGCTATATCCCCAGGAATACTCGCCTTGCAGGTACGAGCCATACGCCTGTGCCAAAAGGAGGAGGAGTATCACGAACGAGATGCAACTCACCGCGATGGTGCCGGCGACCACGTACCTGACGGCCGGGTGGGCGAGCCGTATCAAGTCGGGCTTCCCCCGCTGGACGAGCCAGATCACGGTGGCGGCCCACGTCAAGATCGCCAGCGTTAAGATGAGATTGATGACCGCTTGCAGGTAAGCGTCGTCCTGGATCAAGTAGTTTTCGGAATACGCGAGGACGACGAGCGCCGCGAATATCACGCTGAACACGTGAAGCCATATCCCTGAAGCGATCGTGTGCATTGTTTGCTGCTTCCGCAAACCCAGCCCTATGAACCACAAGGCCGTGTGATTCCACGTCAAGATCGCCAAGAAGAAGATGATGTAGACCGCCAGCTGCACGAATTCATCATCATCAGCAAGGTAACCCTCGTAAATTGCGTAGGTGATCGCCACCACGAACAGCGCGCTGAACACGAGATGCAAGATGCCTGACACTACCGTGTCCGCTTTCTCTAGGCCTCGATACCGCGATTCGTTGTCTGCCATGATTCACACGAAGGACGCAGCGAGAGTTGAAAAACCAATATTACGATTCTGCAAAATCAAGACCGCCTGGCTGCCGCGCACCGGGGATCTTAATGACGAAGAGGACAAGGAGTGGAACGACGGTGGGGAAGCCCGTCCCAGCCTAGACGAGCAATCCTACCACGATGAGCAACTGGGCGCCGACGTAGGTGGCCATCACGACCGCGTGGTGCAAGATCTCACGCTTCAGCTTAAAGTACTCGACGGCGAGCACCGCGTCCGAGACGATGAACGACGCGGAGCCGAGCCACGTGACGAGCGCCGAGGCCGGGGACGCCACGAACAGCCGGGAGAGGGCGAAGGCGCTCATCGCGAGCAAGACGCCCATGTACGCGGTCGCTGCGCCCTTCATCTTGCCGAGGTCCTTCTCCAGCAGCTTGTACAGCGCGACCGCGGCGGCCACGTAGGGCAGGGCCAGCAGAGCGAACCACCATTGCGCTGCCGAGAAGAAGCCCGTGTCGACGGCGAACGACGCGATGTAGAACACGTGCCCGACCATAAACGACAGAAGGCCGAGCACGACCGCCTTCGGGTTGGCCCTCCGCCACAGCAGGAACACGTCGCCGGCGCAGCCGAAGGCCAGCGCGAGCACGATGAGCGGGTCGACGGCGGTCGCGGCCGAGGCGTAGAAAGCGATGATGAGGGGGACGAGCAGCGGCTTCGACGCGAACGTGATGGTCTTGATCTCCTTCAAGTTGCCTAGCAGGTTGAAGAACGTCGCGACGCCGAGCGCGACGAGGAGGATGGTCTGTAGCGGCATGATGTACATGTCACCGTCGCGGGTTTTAACGCTGACGCGATCGTCCCAGAGCGTCGGCCTAACAAGCGGTTCAAAACCGCCAGGCGTCATGGCCCTCCTGGATGGCGAGGATGGCGCCGATCGCGGACTTGAGCACCTCCTCGTCGGCACAGAGCTCGTCACCGAGCAAGAAGGCCCGGTAACCGAGCTTGCAGAGGAACCCGACGTCGCAGATGTCGGCACAAGAAGGCATGCTCCCCGGGTCGAGGAACGAGAGGAGCAGCCGGGACGCCCCGATGGCGCGCGGGTCCGCGTCGACGATGGCCCTCAGCGCGTGGAGGATGTCGTGGGGGCGATCCAGTTCCACGTACAGGTCGCCCCTCGCGGCGAGCAGGCGAACCTTGTCCTTGACCGAGCGGTACTCGCTCGCGACGAACTGCAGCCCGCGCGGCGACTCGATCTTGGCGATGACCCTCGCGTCCGGGTCGAGCCGGAGCAGCTCGTCGACGTCGGACGCCGCCTCGACGTACGACAGACAGTAGTCGTGCATGCCCAGCTCGCGCGCCGCCTTCACGAACTCGACGTCGCGCGGCGTGAGGAAGCCGTCCATAACCCTCGCACCCGGCATGTTGAACGACGTCCCCTTGCCGAAGGTGATCTTGAAGTCCTTGCGCCCCGGCGGGACGCTGACGTGGAGCTTGTTGCCGTCGATGACCTTGTCGATCTCGACCGCTTTCTTGCCCTCGTTGAAGTAGAGTAAAGTGGGAAGGTCGATCGCCTCGATCCGGTGGTTGATCTCGAGTAGCTGGTTGTCGGGGGTGATGTCCGTGGCCGCGACGAGCTTGAGCTCGCGTGTCTTGAGGTCTACCCACGCCGCCTTCCTCCCGGTCGCTGCCTTGAAGGCAAGCAGCACGTCGCCCTTGCTACCCTTGAAGTAGGAATACCCCGTGTTGAAACGGAACCCCGCCACCGCTTCGATGCGGGCGACGGCGGGGATGAAGGGCGCGTCGGGGGCGGTCGTGACGAGGATCTCGGCCAATCATCTCGCCTCCGCGAAGGCAGCCGCGCGCTTCTTGCAAGCGATGCATTCACCGCATGGCTCCCGGGTCTCGAGGAAGCACGACCGCGTTTTCTCGATGGGGATGCCTTCTTGCATGCAATACTTGACGATGTCCCTCTTGAACATGCCGCCGACCTTGATCGAGTTGTCCATGAGCGGGGGGTTGACTTGGAAGTTCCACGTGCCGAGGCAGACGCACGCGTGGAGGCACATCGACAAGACGGACAGGTACCCGGACTCTGGACTGTCGCTGTCGTCGCCCACCGACCCGACGAGCACCGTGCGGATGGTCGTGTTGTACTTCTCGCACAAGTACACGGCTTGCGTGACCGCGTTGGCCCACATGATGGCGTTGCGCATGGGCAGGCCCATCACGTGCTGCCGGTTCTTGTCGAGGTACTCGCGGTTGGTACGGCTGGGGATCTGGGCGGCCAGCTTGATGGTCTCGATGACCTGGCCGGGGTAGCGCTTCGCGTAGAAGGCCGAGAAGTAGTCGACGGCCTCCTCCTCGTAGGCCTCGTTCCTGGCGTCGCGGCGGATGTAGAGCAGGATCACCTTGCACTTCCACTGCTTCAAGACGAGGTCGACCAGGGCAGTAGAGTCCATCCCGCCCGAGAACAGGACGATCACGTGCTCGCCTATGGGCTTTTCGAACACGTAACCACGCGCGTTGACGAGGATCCGCTTGACATCGTCGACGCGATCGAGGTAGCCGGTGCCGTTGATCTTCAGTTGGTTGAACCAGTACTCCTCGCTCATCGGTGTCATGGTTGGTCACGCTGGCAGGGAATCCGCGTCTTTCTGGTACACATGCGCCGAGATGGCGTGCACGTGCAAGGAGAGGCGGGCGGCCTTGATCGATGCTTGGACCTCCCGGCCGATGTCGGCGAGCTCGGCCATGTTGTGGAGTGCCTTCTTGCCGAAGTCGAGGCTGCGGCAGGTGGCCGTGAGGATCAGCGTTCCGTCGCGGAGCTTGAAGTCGAGCATACTCACGCACGGCACGTAGCTCGTGTCCTCGTCAGGCATGAGGGTCGTGATCGTCGCGGATTTCGTCTCCGGCTTGGCCCGGAGCCGTTCCACGACGCCAGCGACTTGATCCTTGCCGTGGTAGTCCCGCAAGCGCGTGGCGTAGCTGGCGGCGTTGCCGAGCTCCGGCACGGGCCTATTCTCGGTGAAGTTGGCGTGCATCCATGCCGAGGCTTGCGGGTCTGCCGCGGCGATGGATGGCTCAACCGCGGGGTCGGTCACCAGGAGGAACAGGTCGAGGAGCTCGTGGATGGGCTCTCCATCGTCCGCGCCTGGCCTGCCCTCGGCGATCACCTCCCGCACGGCCTTGCCCCAGGCATCCAATAAAGAGTGTGAGTTGATGACCCGCACGAGCCCGGCCACCTTCAGTTAATGCGCACGAGGAGATAGCCGCACGCCTCGCACTTCACGGGCATCGCGAAATCCGGCACCTCCTTGAGCCTCGCGCCGCACTTCGGGCATTCGAGTGCCTGGATGGCCATCACGTACTTCTTCAGCGTCGACTCGTCCTCGATGCCGTCGAGGCTCGAGTAGACTTGCGCCACTTGCTCCGGGGTCTGGCGCACCTCGATGCGCTGCTTGAACGCATCGAACCCGTCGACGACCGTCGCGACGATGCCGATGATCGTGTCGACGATGCGCTTGGGATCCTGCATGATGATCACGTGCTTGTCGCCGAGCACCTTCCGCCACTTCGCATCGATGTCCTTCTCGTCGTCGGGATTCCCGTACAGGATCCGAAGCATGTAGACGTTGAACTTCTGCTTGAGGGCGACGAACACGTCCTCGCTGATGAGGTCGCTCTTGAGCTTGTCCTCGGTGGAAACGTGCTGGCGCACGTGCTCCCGGTTCACCTTCGCATAGAAGCCCTCGTCGCCGACGAAGATGAAGAGCGGGCGCGGGTGTTCAAGGGGGTTGACGAGGTTGCAGTGCCGGGCGTAGAAGTAGGCGATGAGCTCGTAGGTCTCCCGGGCCTGCCCGCCACCACCACCCTCGGGGTACAGCGACTTGATGTTCTGGTCGAGCTCCTTGCCCGCCGCGAAGTCGGTCACCTGGACGGGGGCCTGGTCGGAATACGCGTCGCCGATGGCCGCGAAGGAGATCTCGAAGCTCTCCTTGAGCGGCTCGGGGAGGAAGAGCATCACTTCGTTGTACAAGATGCACAGCTTCTCGAAGATGATCGCCGGGAACTCGCGCATACTACCCGTGACGTCCACGGCGATGACGAGTGGAAACTTTGCCTTGGTGATGAGCACCTTGTTTACGGGCGAGGGGAAGACCTTCTTCGGCTCCTCGTACTTGCGGCCCTTGTCGACGTTGTATGATCGCGCGCTCTTCTTCACGACTGCATCGTCCGTGGACGTGTCGTAATCGCTGCCGTATCCTCCCATCTCGTTCACGCTCGCATTCTCATAATTATCACGCTTGGATCAAGCGAATCAAGAGAAATATTTCGCTATGAATTCCTCCACCTTTTTCGGATCCAGCCCCCAGTCATCCAACTCGTGGTTGCGGTGAAAGGCGCCTCCCGCAGTATTTACAGAAGGCCCCGGTAATCTCAATTTTCCGACCGCAATACATGCAGAACCTGTGCGTTCTCGCGGGACTGAAATTCGAGCCCGGCTTGGGCCGGCTGGCTTGGTATTGGGACGGGGCTTGTGCTTGCGCGGGGAAGCCGCTCGTCTGCTGAGCCTCGAATGGACTACTTGAGGCGATCGATGCTTGTATTGGAAGCTGGGCAGTTGTTTCCACTTGAGAAGGTGCGATCTCACTCGCATCTTGTGTTCCTTGCCCCAGTCCACATACGGGGCAGAACATGTCATCTAGTTCCACGTCTCCCCCGCATCGAGCACATATAGTGCTCTTCTGTGGTTCTCCTTCGATCGGTCGGTTCTTGACTGGTTGCGCGAAATCCAATAGCAGCCCTTCCCTTGAATTGTCCGACGGCTCCTCCTGTGCACGGCCGACCTCATCGGATTGCGCCGGATCTGCAGCCTCCGAGGGAGCAGCATCAGTCGATCCTTCTTGGGGTTCGGGTGCTGGAATGACGGGTTCCGCAATGGTGTCGGCGGACACCGAGGCGTCTTGTTCCGGCTTATATTGGTCGGGCTCGGCTGCGTCGAGAACAGCATCCGTGAATTGAGTTTCAAGTGGTGATTGCGGCACCTCTTCGCCGTCAGTAGCGGTAGTAGGTTCTCCGTAGCTCGGCTCCTCCGTGCCGATAGGTGGCGTCTCCTGGGGCTCGGATGCAAAAGGGGTGCTTTCGGCCTCCGCTACGGGCGCCTCCACGGGCTCCCACGCCACCGATTGCTCCGCCCCCGGCGCCTCGTCCGGGGCCTCCTGCGGCCCGGGTGCGACGGGGAGGCTTTCGGCCTCTATTGTATGCTCTTCCACTGCCTCCCACGTCACCGATTGCTCGGCCGCGGGCGGCAGCGCCTCCCCAAATTTGTCGCTTGGGTCGGACGACACTGGCAGCTCTGATGCCTGTTCATCATTCCCTTGCTCCGCTGTTACAGCCAGGTTGCCCGTGTCATCCACGAATTCGAGCGTCCTACCGCATACTGGGCAGGTGCTGGGAACTTTCTCAGATAGGCTATAGTACTGGTTACATCCCGAGCAAAAGGCGATGAATTCACTCATATTAAATCCAAACTCAGATCTTCCGACAGACACTATTCCGAATTATCATCTTATAAATCTTCAAGAAGGAAGGAAACGAGGTCCCGTGTTTCACCTTATACCATCATTCAAGTGGAGCGTCGCCAAAGAAAGGGGCTTGCCGAACCATGGAAGCCAAACCTGGCACGGTCGTGGCCGCCTCCACCTACAGGTAATGGGGCGAAAGCCGCGGTATGTCCCCACGCATCACGAGCTCTGCGACGCCTTCTCGCTTTGTCGAATACGTGTAAAGTCTGGGCTCGCTTTCGCAGAGGCGTTCAAGCTTGTTTGCTGCGAGTAAAGGGCCAGTCCCCGAAAGAATTATCACCGAATCAGACAACATTGAAATATTCCATGAATATAGTTTAGACGCGCTGTACCTACAAGCGACGTACAGGTGGGAAATGGCATGGTCAAAAGGTGGAAATTCAAGTTCGCGGAGGTCGAGATTTACCAGCGCAAGATAGTGGTAAGCTCCTACGTGAACTACAAACAACTGGAAAAGGACTACAAGGATCAAGTCAAGGGCGTATCAGACGAGATCAAGTCCACGCTGAATGACTTGTTCGAGAAGAAGCGGTTGAGGGAGGCAGACGTCAACCCCGACCAGCAGAACGCCCTCGTGGATCTGTTCAACTCGATTGCCGTGGTCGACGGGATCCAAGTCGTCGAGGAGGCAGAGCCAGAACCGGCGCCGGCGAAGGCGGAGGAGGCCCCGAGGAGGGCCGCCGCTTCATCGAGCACGGCGGGCCAGAGCAAGTACAAGGTTTCGATCGTCGAGGCGCTCGACTTCAAGACCGAGTACGACGGCAAGATCACGGGGTCGTCGGTGAGCGGCACGGTCTCGGTCGTGAAC
>JAFGBX010000275.1 GCA_016932935.1 Promethearchaeota archaeon
AGCGCGTGTTATTGAAAATCTGATTATCAGCAATGAGATTGTAATCGGAATGAAACGACATGTCCCACATAACCCAGATGCCATCATATGCATTGTTCGATATCGAGCATCCCGTGATTTCATTATTTCGCGATCCCTCGATCGTGATACCGATCCCGTTAAACCTTGAGGTGCAGTTGATGATCTTTACATTGCGCGAATCTAGCAGGTGGATGCCGGATGCGGGAAACGTGGGGCTCGAACCCCATACCGTGCAATTTTTTATTACGAGATAATACAAGGAAATGCCGCTGATGAAGATGCACTCGCCTGTATTGGATCCGCAGATTTCGAGGTTCTCGATGACGAAGGGATCCAGGGCCGATCCCGAGCCGGTCTTATTGGGGAATGCAGCGAGGGCGCCGTCCCCTAGGATCGAGATGCGTGCATGTGAGGTCGATCCAACGAGGTCGTGATATCCATTACCGATTTTCTTGATTGGTTCCTCTTTCTCTGAAAAGTTATAGCTAACCATGAATACACAAATGAAGAAGACGAAAATGAGAACAATCTTCCTGATATGAATCGATTCGTTGGTTGAGTTCATTTTGCAATCGTGATGATGACTCTGTTGGAATTTTGTAGGTGTTAGGTTCAATCTCATGAAGCTTTCTCCTCAAAACAGGCAAACGACGATCAACATGTTAGACATTGGAATAGTGCCCATCGAATATTCAAGAAAAGGCCTCAACCAAACATGGACAGATCAGTCACCTGTCCAAGGTCGTTGTGTAGCGAAGGGGAAGTGCCTTTTTTTAAACCAGATCGGTTTGAATCAGAGCAGCTCGTACCTGGCCTCGACCCACGCCGCGAGCGGGAACCGCTTCGCCCGCTTGGCCATGAACGATAAAAAAGGCTTGGCGTAGGCCGCCAAGACGGTCGTCGTGATCGTCTTCTTGAAGAACACGAACCTCGACGAGACGTTCTCCCCGCCCACGTAGAAGCGCCGGACGAGGACGAGGTACGGCCGCTGGCCCCCCTTCCCGTCGATCGTGAAGGACATGTTGGCGGCGTCGACGACCGCCGGTTCGAAGTCGACGTACCCGTCGTCCCTCAAGTCGAGCACGACGAACTGCCTGCTCATGGCGGCCGCGTACAGGAACGCCTCGATTTCACCCCGGATCCGCTCCCTCTCGGCGACGGCGGCGGCCTGCCGGTTCGCGCACTCGCGTGCCAGCTCGCTGGGGGGGCAGGCGCACGTCCACGCCCAGTGCCCCGCGCCCCCTCCCGCGTCCACCGCGTGCCTGCAAGGGGCACCCTTGGCGCCACCGAGGTCCTCGCAATCGAGGGTCACGTACCCGTGGCGCGTGATGTTGAGGTGCAGCATCCCGCCGCAGCAGTTGCACCTCGCCAGCAGCACCCCGTACCCGCCTGCCTTGTTGTAGGTGAAGCCAAGCCCGGCGGGCGCGTCACCGGGCGCGTCACGGTTCCCGTCGCTCACGCGTCCCCATAACGAGGGGCGCCAGATATACCGGCGGATGCCGGGCTGGCTAGCCCCCGGCCGACGGCGGCGTTCCGGGCCCGCCGTCCTTGCCGGGCGCGGTCGCGACCTCGAAGTAGGGCACCCGGTCGCTCCCCGAGTGGTCGGACGTGAGCACCACGTTGAACCTGGTGCCGGCGAGGGCGTTCACGATGCGCTTGAAGACGAGTATCGCCCCGATGGTGTCGATGTCGTTGTCCTTGCAGAAATCAAGCCCGAGCAGGTGTGCCGCGACGAGGATGTCCCGGTCTTCCGCGAACACCCGCTCCAACTCTGCCACGATCCTCATGTCCCTGTCCCAGACGCTCTCCATCTTCACGGCGACGATCAGGTCGGCGCCACCGCAATAGTTGTAGGCGGTGTACAGGCCCCCGATGTACGTCGTCTTGCACTGCCACCTCTGGCCGTAGGCTTTCAACAAGCCCGGTTTCTTGAAGAGCAGGTCCATCCCCTCGTCGGTTTTCTTGCATGACGTTGACAGCGACAATGGCGTGGCCCCGGTGATGGCCTTCATGTCGTCGACGCTCGCGTTGTCGATGACGATGAAGAGGACGGGCGGGGGGATCTCGAGCACCCGGCGCGGCACGTCCCCGTGCCTCTCGAGCAGGATCTCCTTTTCGACGACCTCTTGCTCCTTCGGTTCCGGCTCCCTCCGCTTCTGCGACGCGACGATCCTCCCCGCGAGCCCGCGGTCCTTCCCTTCCTGCAGCAGGAGCTCGATGGCCGCGCGCTCGTCCTCGGGGGTCATGAGCTTCCCCTTCCTGAGGTAGTCCCCGACGTTGGTCCGGGCGGCGCGGTCCTGCTGCTTCTCCCGGTAGATGGCCTTGACGGCCTCGCCCTTCCACTTGCCAAGCAGCGCGTCGAACGGGGCGGCGTCCGAGTGGCCCGGCTCCCAGGAACCCTTCCACCCGAGGGCGAGCCCCGTGGCGGCCTCGACCCTGCGCTCGATCGGGAGGGCCTCTATCCCCCGCAGCGCGTCGATCGCGTCGGCCACGGTGGCGTCGTCGACGGGGAGCGACGGCGTGAGGCGCTTGTAGTGGAGGGAGAACGGGGCCCGGATGATCGGGATGGGGTCGAGCGAGTTGTCGTCGACCCGCGCGCCCGCGGCATGCAGTTCCTTGACGAGGCAATAGTGGTACACGCTCCTGTCGAATATCGTGGAACCGCCACCCCTCGGCAGCCCGACGTTCACGTGGAGGCCCCCGAGGGACGACAGCTTGATCTTGTAGGCGAGGCCGAGCCTGGCCAGCGCGCCGTCGATCGCGTGGAAGTCGGCCTCGAGCGAGCCCCCGTGGGAGTCGAAGTCGAGCATGATGGTCGACCGCTCCCAGATCACGTTGTTCTTGCACACGACCTTTGGGCAGCCGTGGCAGTCGAAGCTCCTCGTGCCGACGCGGCAGTAGCTCTTTCGGATGTTGGCGGCGAGGGCCGGGTTCGCGAATGACGGGGCAGTGAGGCACAAGTCGAACGCGCGCCACGAGTCCATGATCTCGAGCAGGTCGGCGGGCCTCGCGATGCCGGCGACGCAACGCCTGATGTACTCGGCGTTCTTCTTCTCCCTGGCATCGTGCCTCGTGATCTGGTAGTTCTTCGACACCACCAGCTGCTGGAGGGCGACCATCTTCACGAGGGACTCGCTGAAGTAGTACGGGGCGATCTTGGCGAGCAGCCTCCGGTAGTACCCGAGGGCGGGCGCCACGTGCTCCTCCATGACGACGTTGGAGGGCATGACACGGCCATCCGGGCGATCCATGGGGCTAGGAGCAAGCGGCCGGTAAATAAGGTTTCACTTGCCGGCGCGCAAGCTTTGAAAACCCGCGCCCCCTTGAGTTGCACCTATCAAGCAGAGGTTGACCCCCATGGTCGAGAAGAAGCCGGCCTTCCCGCTGTCGAAGGCAAGGGTGCAAGAGCTGATAAGGACGTACCCGACCCCGTGGCACATCTACGACGAGCGAGCCATCCGGGAGAACGCCAGGGCGCTGTACAAGGCGTTCTCCTGGGTCAAGGGGTTCAAGAACCACTTCGCGGTCAAGGCGCTCCCGAACCCCTTCATCCTGAAGGTTCTGAAGGAGGAGGGCATGGGCACGGACTGCTCGTCGCTGCCCGAGCTGCTCCTCTCGGAGCGGGTAGGGATCGCGGGGGAGGACGTCATGTTCACGTCCAACGACACGCCGCCCGAGGAGTTCATGAAGGCCAGGCAGCTCGGCGCCGTGATCAACCTGGACGACATCACCCACATCGACGCGCTCGAGAGGAGCGCGGGGATCCCCGAGCTGGTCTGCTTCCGGTACAACCCCGGGGCGTTGAAGCAAGGGAACGCGATCATCGGCAAGCCCGAGGAGGCGAAGTACGGCCTCACCCGCGAGCAGCTGCTCGAGGCCTACAAGATCGTGAGGCAGAAGGGCGCCAAGCGGTTCGGCCTGCACACGATGGTCGCCTCCAACGAGCTGAACCCCGACTACTTCGTCGAGACGGCCCGGATCTTGTTCGAGCTCGTCGTCGAGATCCACGAGACGTGCGGCGCGCGCATCGAGCTCGTGAACCTGGGCGGCGGCATCGGCATCCCCTACAAGCCAGAGCAGGTGCCCGTCGACTTGGAACGCGTCTCCCGGGGCGTCAAGGCCGAGTACGAGGGGATCGTCGTGAAGGCCGGGCTCGACCCGCTGCGCATCGTGCTCGAGAGCGGGCGCATGGTGACCGGGCCCTACGGCTGGCTCGTGACCACGGTGCGCCACATCAAGCGGACATACCGCGACTACGTGGGCGTGGACGCGTGCATGGCGAACCTCATGCGGCCCGGCATGTACGGCGCGTACCACCACCACACGGTGCTCGGCAAGGAGGATGCGCCCCTCGTGCACGAGTACGACGTCACTGGGTCGCTGTGCGAGAACAACGACAAGTTCGCCATCGGTCGCATGCTGCCCGAGGTCGAGGTAGGCGACATCATCGCCATCCACGACACGGGCGCGCACGGCCATGCCATGGGCTTCAATTACAACGGCAAGCTGCGGTCTGCCGAGCTGCTACTGCGCCCGGACGGGTCGATCGTGCGGATCCGCCGTGCCGAGACGCCGGACGACTACTTCGCCACGCTCGACTTCGGGGCGCTCGAGCGGTTCCAGTAGATGCCCATCCCGCGCCCGCGTCAAGCCTTGATGATACATTTTTAAGCCGGGTACGGGTCAGCGTCGCGGGAAGGATGTTCCCCGCGATAACGGAGGATGGCCACCCATGTCCAACTACGCAGCCGCCTACTCCCCCATCGGGAGCGAGTACAACATCGTCGTCCGCCACGACACGCACCTCATCGTCGAGTGCCCGCCAGACAAGAAGCTGCTCGTGAAGCGGTTCATGGGCTCGTTCATCGCGATCCTCATCGTCCTGGGCGTCTACGTGGGCATCATGTGCGCGATGCTCATACCGCTCGGCGGGATCGGCGGCGGTATGGCTCCGGTGATCATCATCGTACCGATCATCTTCATAGCCGTCATGGGGATCGTCCCCGCGTCGATGTACTACACCGTCTCGAAGTTCGCGAAGCCCTTCACGATCGAGTTCGACAAGGTCGCCAACAAGATGCAGATGTGCACGCCGAACCCGTACGCCGCGCAAGGGTATTACAACAGGCGGAACCTCTACGCCGGCTTAGGCCAGTACATGACAACCGCCTGGGACCTCGACAAGGTCGTGATCCGGGCCTGCCCAGCCGAGGAATACACGGGGCAGGGGGCGTTCTCGGTGAAGTGGGCGTTCAAACACAAGTTCATCATCGTCGTGACCACGATCGCGTGGTCGTACCCTATCGTGTTCTTCGCGAGCGACCGTGCCGAGCTCGCCCAGTCGCTCATGGGCGAGATCGACCTGTTCCTGCGCGGCGGGCCGCCCCCCGCAGTTGGATGGCAGGGTGGCGGCGGCGAGCAGCCGTACCGCCCCGGCCGCGCCTACTGAAGCGCTCTCCCCTTTCTCACTCGTTATAATACCTTCAAGCGTCTCACGCCCTCACGTCGCGGACGTCCGCCCAGCCGAGCGCGAGCCTTTTGAGCAGCTTGCCGCCGGTCTCCTCCCACTTCTCCTCGACCAGCGTCCCGCCGAGGTGCTCGTAGAAGGAACGGTTCGGGTTGTCCGCGAACACCCAGACGAGCATGCCACGTGCGCCGAGCCGAATGAGGTGATCCTTCACCGCCCGGACGAGCTGGCGGCCGACACCGCGTCGCTGAAACTCGGGAAGCACGTATATGCCTATCAGCTCGGCCTGGTAGCCCTCGTGCCCGAGGTCGTTGTACCCGCCCGTGCTCGCCCCGACGATGCCCGTCCCGGTGCCCCCGTCTGCCACGAACGTCCTCGTCCCCGGGGGGTTCCGCGCGAGCAGCGACTGGAACAGCCGGGCGCTCCTCGCGTACGACATCCCCGCGAGGTAGACGGCGGGAATGAACGACGCGTACGTGGCGCGCCACGTGTCAACGTGCACCCGTGCGATGCCCGGCGCGTCGTCGGGCGTGGCATCCCTGACTATCAAGATAGTATGGAATAGCGAAAGCCTGGTAATAATGGCTTTCGCGTCATCTCAAAGATGGGGAAATATCCTACCATCCAAGAGGAATGCAAAATCATTATTACTATACGTGCGATATAGTTTTTATGGCGAACGGGCCGAGCGTGACACCATGGGATGTTTCCGGCACGGTGAATTACGATAAGCTCGTGAAGGAGTTCGGCGTCGAGCGGATTGATAGTGCTATCCTTCGCCAGATCGAGCGAGCCGCCGGTGAGCTCCACCCGTTCTTGCGCCGGGGGGTATTTTTCTCGCACCGTGACATGAACTGGGTTATGAACGAGTACGAGAAGGGGAACAAGTTCTTCTTGTACACGGGACGCAGCCCGTCTGACGCCGTACACATCGGCCACCTTGTGCCGTGGATGTTCACGAAGTGGATCCAGGATCGGTTCAACGTCGACCTTTGGTTCCAGTTTCCCGATGAGGAAAAGTTTCTATTCAAGGATTCACTCGATTTCAAAAAAGTTGGACACTTTTTACAAGAAAACATGCTCGATGTCATCGCCATCGGGTTCGACCCAAAGAGGACGAAGTTCCTGGTCGACACGCTCCACGCGAATTTGATGTACAAGCCCGCTTGCGAGGTGGCAAAGCGGATCACGCTCTCGACTATCAAGGCCAGCTTCGGTTTCGACGACAGCGCGAACATCGGTCAAGCATTCTACACGGCCATGCAGAGCGTCCCAGCTTTCTTGCCTTCATACCTGAGCGGTCGCACCATCCCGTGCCTCATCCCGCACGCGATAGACCAGGATCCCCATTTTCGCATCGCGCGGGATGTTCTGCCTAAGCTGGGCTTCCCTAAGCCCGCTTCCATCCATTCAGTATTTTTGCCCCCGCTCTCTGGCGCCGCCGGGAAGATGAGCTCGTCGATCCCTACGGGAGCCATCTACACGACCGATTCGGCCAAGGCCGTGCAAGAGAAGGTCATGAAACACGCGTTCTCAGGTGGGCAACCGACGGTCAAGGAGCACCGCGAGAAGGGTGGGAACCCGGAGGTCGACGTGCCATACCAATGGTTGCGGTTCTTCGAGGAGGACGACGATAAACTGAAAAAGATTCACGATGACTACCAGAGTGGCAAGATGCTGACCGGCGAGATCAAGCAGGTGCTCGTTGACCTGCTCGTCCGGCTTCTCGAGAGGCACCAGGCCGCGAGGGCCGAGGCGGAAGACAAGGTGAACGATTACATCTTTAAATGCCAGGAGTAACCACCAGTATGGAACAACGAGTGCCAGTCGTCGTTCGGGAGGCGGTCGTGGCGGATGCCGAGGGTATCGCGAGGGTGCACGTTGACACGTGGCGCAGCGCGTATGCCGGCCTCGTCCCTACCGGTTTCCTCGCGTCCCTCTCGTATGAAGAGAAGGCGAAGAAGCGGGCCGAAGCGCTTGAGAAGCCTTGGTCAGGCTCCAAGACGTTCGTTGCTGATGCCGGCGCGACTGGCGGCATCGTCGCGTTCGCGGCTGGCGGCCACGAGCGCAGCGGCCACCACGTGTACAAGGGCGAGCTTTTCGCGATCTACGTTTCCGAAAAGCACCAAAACCAGGGGATCGGGTTTCAGCTCGTGATTGAGGTCGTGAAGCACTTGCGAACCTTGGGATTAAACAGCATGCTAACCTGGGCACTCGCAGACAACCCGTACGCGCGATTCTACGAGAAGCTCGGTGGAGAACGCGTGGGCGAGAAATGGGAGGAGACCGGTGGCAAGGTAATGCAAGAAATTGCCTTCGGATGGCGCGACCTGTCAGTTTTTTAACACACGTTCTTTCTCATTCTTAATAAACGGTTATTCGAAGGCAAAACTAACGAACTTATCGGAAAGAAATAAAGAGTGGACGTAGCGGGATTTGAACCCGCGGCCTCTTGAGTGCAAGTCAAGCGTTCATACCCCTGAACTATACGCCCGCTTTTCGTGGATTCAGTGAAATGCTCCGTCCGGGATTTGAACCCGGGTTAAAGGGGTGAAAGCCCTCTGTGCTGGACCGATCTACACTAACGGAGCTCCTTTTGCCTCGGCCGTTCCTCCGAGTCCGGCTGTTTCGATTCCGATGTTGGAGTTGGCTGGTACCGTGGGGTGATACAGATGGGGTACTGAACATGCCTTGTCTTTTAAGATCCGGCGTGAAACCATCCGGTGATGGAGCACATCGGGATGTCCTTGCCTCCGCCTACTCTCGCGGCCCCATCGCGGCGACCAGGTCGTCGAGGTCGAACACGAACCCGAACGCCAGGGCCACGCGCCACATCGCGTTTTCCTTGCCGAGCTCGCCGCGGGCGGTCTCCTTGTTCTCCACGGCGGTCGTCGCCTGGCGGATCGCGCTGCACACGACGCCGTGCCGTGACATGTCCGCCATTCCACCCGGCGAGAGGAGCAGGCACCAGTTGATCGCGAAGCCGGAGTAGATGAGGTGGTTCACGCGGTGCTTCTTGCAGAGGGCAAGCAACTGTGGCGTGTTCTCGGCGATGGCCTCAGTGCCGAGCGGCCGTGCCTCGGGGGGGAAGTCGAGGCGCTCGAAGCCCCGTTTGATGTCTGCCTGGTTGTGGGTGCCGCCGCCGGCGTGCGATGCCCTGGCCTCGTCGAGCGCCTTCCTCGACGCGTCCCGCTGCACGCGCCCTTGCCCAAGCGCCGCCAGGAGCTCCCGCCACCATGCGAGCCGGCGGGTCTTGACGTAGCCGTGCATGTGCTTGTAATAGTTGCCTCCCCCCACCACGTGGACGACGCGCAAGCCGCTTCTGCGGGCCGCCGCGAGCATGCCTGGGAAGACGTCCTTCACGATCCGGTTCGCCCGCGGGAGGTATTCGACGTGCCGGTACCAGCCGGGGAAGTTTCCGGGCGTCCCGGCATCCCACGCGTGCATCACGACGAGGGCGGTGCGGCTTAGATCCAGGTCGACGTCGACCCTCGTCCATCCATCATATGCCTCCGCTGGCACGTCACGTGACGGGTCGGCGTCGAACTGCCGGTAGAGCCACGCGGGCACGTGCACGTTCGTCACGGGATCGTCGCCTCGCTTGTCGGGTGGCGGGAGGCAAGGTGGATCGGCTACAGCGGGGCCTCATCGCCGAACGCGTCCTTGTAGCGCCGCCTGAACTCATCGGCGTCCAGCGAGGGCAGCTGCCCGCCCGCGTGCTCGACCTTGAGCGAGCCGATCACCACGCCGAGCTTGGCCGACTGCACGACATCGAGCCCCCTGGTCATCCCATAGAGCAGCGCGCCGCGGAACGAGTCGCCGGCGCCCGTCGGGTCGACCACCGACCTGGCCCTGGCGATGGGCAGGTCGGTCGTTTTGCCCCTCACCGTGACCGTCGAGCCCGACGAGCCGCGGGTCGTGACGACCCAGTCGAGCTTGTCGATGGCATCGCGAGCGGCCTCGCCGAACCGCTTGGTGACGCCATCGAGCTCGTGCTCGTTGGAGATGAAGGCTTGCGAGTTGGACAGGATCTCGTTGAACTGGGCTGGCGTGAGCGCGTTGAGCACCTGGCCCGGGTCGAAGACCGCGGGGATGCCCATCCGGGACAGCTGGCGGGAGAACTTGGCCATCGCCGGCATGCTGTTCGGCGCGTTGATCGCGATCCGCACGTCGTCCCGCTTGCTCACGATCCTCTCCAGGTCGAGCTGTTCGGCGCAGTTGAGGGCGCCGCCGTGGAACACGGTGATCTGGTTCTTCTTCACGTCGTTAAAGATGTAACACGAGGCCGTCGAGTCGTCAGAAATGCAATCGAGGCGGAGATCGACGCCCGACTTCTTCATCCGTTCCTCGTAGCCGAGCGCCGCGAAGTCCGTGCCGACGCAACCCGCGACGATGGGCTTGCCGCCCAGGAGCGCCATGCTGTAGGCGATGTTCCCCGCGGTGCCGCCGAAGTGCACGACCTTCCTCACGCTCATGAACGTGCCTTGCACCTCCTTCTTGTCGTGCTTGAACGACAGCGACTCGTAGTAGTCCTCCGGGCTGTCCATGATGTAGTCGAAGGCCAGCGAGCCCAGCACGAGGGCCTTGCCCAGCGTTTTCGTCTCTCCCATTGGGTTCATCCGTGGAGTGTAGAGGGCATCGATCACGGAGAGGCGCCCGCGGATTAAGATGGTTTCACTCGACCCGGAGGGGCTTGCCCGCGATGATGGAGTCCACGAGGGCGTCTCGGTCGAGGCCTTCGGGGATGACGCCGGCGAAATAGCCGAGCACGTTGTCTACGTCCCTGTCGAAGTACTTGCGCGCGTTGGGGTGATCCATCAAGACGCCCTGGGCGAAGTCGATAAAGATGACCTGGTCATTCCCCTCGTCGTAGAGCAAGTTGAACGCGCTGAGGTCTGCGTGGACGAGCCTCGCCTTGGCGATGAGGTCGGCCATGCCTTGAAGGACCGCGTTGAGGTGCTTGGCCGGGTCGGCCAGCTCGACCTCGGTCAGCCGCCGCGCGGGCGTGCCGCCCTCGCCGACGAAGCCCATGACCAGCACGTTCTCCCGCACGGCGACGGGCTCCGGGCACGGGACGCCCGCATCGCGTGCCCGCTTGAGGTTCTTGAACTCCTTGAGCGCCCAGGTCGTCATGAGGGCGCGAGAGTCCTTCTTCTTGTACCTCGCGAAGCGCGGGTCGCCTAGGATGTAATCTTGCATCCACTTGGACGTCTGCGAGTTGATCCGGAAGACCTTGATCGCGAGCTCGTGCCCGCCGGCGCCGATGGCGTTGTACACGTTGGCCTCCTTCCCGGCGTTGACGATGCCGACGAGCCTCTGGATCGTCCCCTTGCCGTGCATGTCGAACAAGATCTTGCTCACGCGCGGCGACATCACTGCCGCCTGGGCCTTGCGGTCGGAGCTGTCCTTGACGCGCTCCCGTCGCTTGTCCACCTTCTCGGCGAGCATGTCGTCGAGCTGATCCCGCGGCATGACGGGATCTTGCCCCAGCATAATATATAAACTTCAAAGGAGATGGTTTAATGCCCGGATTCTTCCGGGCCAGTTGTTACTCGAAAGATAATTCGTGAAGGAGGCATAACACATGATTAGCTATGTCGTTGTGGAATCTAACATGCCAGCAAGCATGTTAGACAAGATTCAACAAGCATTCGTCGAGACGTCCGCGGAATATCCCGCCTACATAAAGAAGGTGCTCGATCTCGGCGTCAATTATATCAACTTGGCCATATACAAGGTCGACGACGGGAAGCTGGCGGATGCATTGAAGGCGATCGGTACCAGGTATCACAAGGTGGCTGCTCGAGTTCCCGAGTTCAGTTTTGAAGCAACTACGATGCTTGAAATGGCCGAGTGGGCGGTTCTCAAGAAATAGATGCGGGAATCGAAGCACCAGTCGTATTCGCTTCCGTTTTTCTCTCTTCTACTCCTCGATGTCGCCGACATCGGCCGTTCTGCGGCGCCGAGCTGTCCTTGTATTAGTGTGCCGACGGTGCGGGCGGGTTGGTTTTGCGCGGCGCGTTGCGGCCCTTCTTTTAATGCATTCGAGCGACATCAGAAAGGGAGAAAAAATGGTGGACCGCCTGGGCATACCGAGCAATTTTTCTGCTAAAATCGCTATTCGGTCCCAGGACCTCACGGTTATCAGCCGTGCGCTCAACCAGGCTAAGCTAGCGGTCCGCGGTTGGATGGTGCCGGTTTTCTAGGCCCCGCCACGAGATCCAGAGGTGGAAAGGCGTGTCATACCATGACGTGTTGTTTAAATGATTTTCGCCGGTTACGCTCGGGATGCCGAGAGCCCTCGATCTCGTGCCCACTCGTCTTATCCATCGTTGCGTCAAGTGAAGAACATCAAGGAAAAAGACAAGGATCGGTTGCTGCAAAGAATCAATCTGGCATGATGTTCAAAGCGATTCTACTCGCTTTGAATAATGCTTAGTTACTCTACCGGGTAATCCTTGCCGCTGAATCGCACGGATTTCTCGCCCGCGAACATGGCGGAGAACGCCACCTTCGCAGCTCCTTCGAGGTCGAACGGTTGGTCGGTTATGGTGTCACCATGGGGATCACACCGAACACGTATATTTGACCTTGGGACGATCAGCCTCACATGAAACGTGCTCGACGCGCGCTGGAGGTGCTCGCGATCGTGGGGGTCGCGGCGTCCATGGTGGCCAACGGCCTCCTCTTCTGGTACTCGGACAACAGCGGCCCGTTCGTCCGCATGCGTGACGGGTTCAAGCTCTACACGCGCGTTCACCTTCCCGAGAACTGGACGGTCGAGAACGGCTCGCTACCGGTCATCCTCCTGCGAACGCCTTACGACGTCGATGGAGAAGGGAACGTGGCGGCAGCGAGGGCATGGGCGGCCAAGGGTTACGCTGCCGTCTGGCAAGACATCAGGGGCACGCACGGCTCCGCGGGCACGGGTTCCTTCCCCGTGTTCCTCTCGGAGCAGGACGACGCGTACGACACGGCGACCTGGATCATGGCGCAGCCGTGGTGCGACGGTCGCATCGCGACGGTCGGGGCCTCTGCAGAGGCGTTCACGCAGGTCGCGTGCCACGCCGCCGGATCGCCGGGCGTGGTGGCGGCATACATCCACGCCGGCGCCAGCGAGCTCTACGACCATTGGATGTACCCGGGCGGCTGCCTCCGGAAGAACTTCGTGGAGAGCTGGCTCCCGGGCGTGAGCGGCATGCGGTACTACCCGACGCTCGTCCAGAACGCCAGGAAGGGCGAGTTCTGGCTGCAACGCTCCCTGACCATGGGCAACCAGTTCGAGGCCGTGGGCGTCCGCGCCGTGCACTTCGGCGGCTGGTACGACTGCTTCCAGGCCGGGACGATCGAATCGTTCGCGTACTACAGCCAAAACGCGACAGCCTACGCTCGGGATCACCAGATCCTCGTGATGGGGCCGTGGATCCATGGCAGCATGAACCACTCGGGCGTGCCCGAATATGCCACGGTCTTCAACACGTCTGCCTCCATGGGGTATGCATACGCTGACGCCGCGCGGGAGTTCATCTTCGGCGAGGCGCTCCTCGGCGAGTCCCGGAACTGGTCGGCCCAACCACGCGTCTACTACGTGCTCATGGGCGACCCCGCCGACACGGCCGCGAACACGTGGAAGAACGCCACGGGCTGGCCCGTCGCGTCCACGAGCGAGCCGTGGTACTTCCATCCGAACGGGAGCTTGTCGATCTCCGCTCCAACACAAGGGAACCGGTCGTACGCCTACGACCCCCGAGACCCCGTGCACACGGGCGGCGGGCGGGCGTTCCCCGTCCAGGCGGGGACGATCGACGTCCCGATCACGTATGGCGCGTTCGACAACCGCCAGACCGAGGCGGGCCGCCCCGACGTCCTGCAGTTCACCTCCGGCAACCTCACCTCGGCCGTGGAAATCGCCGGGTACCTGCACGCGACCTTGAACGTCGCGTCGAATTGCACGGACACGGACTTCGCGGTCAAGCTGCTGGACATCTTCCCCGACGGGCGCGAGATATACGTCGCCGACGGCATCTTGAAGGCCCGATACCGCGGGGGCTTCTCCAGCGCGGACGAGGCACCGCTCGTGCCAGGGCAGGCCTACGAGCTCGACATCGACATGTGGTCGATGGCGTACCGGTTCTGGATCGGCCACCGCATCCGCGTTTCGGTCACGAGCAGCAACTACCCCGAGTACGCGGTGAACCCGAACACCGGCGGCCCGGTCGGGCCATGGGGGCCGGCCGACATGGGCGCGGTCCCGCACTCCGTCGCGAACAATACCGTCCTGCTCGGCCAGGGCGGCAGCCCGTCGTGCGTCTGGCTCCCCAGGACGGCGTGACGTCCCTCCTTATGTGAACAGGACTAGACCTTGAAGATCTCGTGGAAGGCGTGCCTGAGCGACGTCCAGAGTACAGCGCCCACCGAGGCGGTTCTCTCTGCCTGCGTCACCCCGAGCCGCGCCCGCAGCGCGAGCGCGGTGGCCGTCCGGAGGTACTCGGGCGGGCAGCCCCCGATGAAGACGCCGCGATCCTTGTATTCCTTGGCACAGTCGCCGAAAACGATGGTCTTCCGCTTTTTCAGGCCATCTAGCCCGCGTTCAGGGACGTCGACGCCCTTGCCGATGATGATGGCCATGTCGCCCAGCGAATCCCATCCGTTGACCATCCCATAGCCGTCCAGGATGGAGCGGAGCATGGCGAGGCAGCCGCCCCGGCACGTGTCCTTCCCTTGGAAGACCCGGATGCGGGGGCTCAACGCAAGGGTCAGGTCCGGGCGCGTGAAGGCCCTTCGTCTTGATTCGAGGAGGTCCTTGCCTTGCAGCGGGATGTCGTCCAACGAGATCGGGCCCAAGCCTCGGTCGTGGAGGAGCTTCACGTGCGGGACGGTCGCGGGGTCGTGGCCCATCAAGTGGCAGCAAACGGCGTCCACCGCGACGCAGTTGGTTCCCGCGACGAGCAATCCGGTGGCGACGGGCGTGGTCTGCTGGGGCCCCTGTCCCTCACCGGCGACGACGGCATCGACGATCACGAGGTCCGGGCTCCGTACGAGGTGCAAGGACGCGAGGTGCTTGTCGAGGTCGGCGCCGTGGTACTTCAGCCTGTCCCGCTTCGAGATCAAGCCGAAGCTGTTCTTGATGCTCAAGGAAACGCTCGAGAAGCTGTTGGTCTTCATCTTGGGGAGGGTGACGAGGTAGTCGACCGTGCCGTCGAGCAGCATGCGCGGGAACTTGATGTCGTAGCCGGGGATGAACGGTTCTTCGATGGGAGCCTTGACCATGGGCACCTCGTCGAGGTAGCAGAGCTCAACGCCGTCGATGCCCTCGACGGCCTCCTTGACGTGCACCATGGCGAAGCTGAACCTCGCGTTCAAGACGGTCAGGTGCTCGGCGACGAGTACCCGCCTCGCACCCTTGCCCAGCAGCGCCCGCGCGACCCCGACGATCACGGCGTTGTGCGTGTTCGTGGCCAGGGTCATGCCCTCGTCGCCGGAAGGCAGCACGAACGAGGGCTTCAGCATCACGACCTTCCCGCCGAAGTCGAGCTGTGTCGTGTCCATGTATTCCCCGACGCGCGCCTCGATCTCGCCCGCGTCGTACCGTTGCTGATCAATGATCGTGACGGGATGGGTGCTCGTGTCGGCTCGTCCCCTGCGGATGGATCCTCCACGCCTTGACGGGGGAGGGATTTATATACTACTGCGCGGGAAGCTTTTTATCGTTAACACGCGGCCGCGCCCAACGCCGAGGACGCCGGCGGGGGCGTGTCGGACGGTTCTGAGGTCGGATGCCAGATGGGGTTCGCCTTCCGGGAAGTGCACATCCCCTCGTTGCTCATCGCGGTCATCATCGGGTACCAGATCGCGATATACTTCTTCCAGCAATATCGGAAGAGCAAGCACGAGCAGTTTCCCTTGAACAAGATATTCCTGGCCTTCGGCTTGTTCTTCAGCTGCTTGCTGGCGGGCTTCGTGATCCGCGTCGTCTACAACTACTACACGTCAGACCCGGTGCTCGTCGATGTGCTCTCGATGCTTGCCATCGTCATGGTGATGGCGTCGACCGTCGGTTTTATGTCTGCAGTATGCAACACCGGGTTCGCAGCGATTATCCAGCCCCGGTTCACGAAGGGCATGATCGTGCTGAACCTCGTTCCGATAGCGGCTATATTCTTCCTGCATTACAAGTCGGAGCTTTATCAATTCTTGCTGCTCACTTACGCGGGCTGCTTGCTCTTCATGCTGGTCTTCCAGCTGCGGCTTATCAAAAAGGCGACCGGGGGCATCAAGAAGCGGCTGGCCACGATCCTGGCGGGCGAGGTCATGCTCGGCGTGTCGATCGCGCTCGGCAGCGAGCAGATCGCCGCGGTCTTCGGCGGGTATAACCAGGCCACCGAGACCACTTGGCTCGTGGCCATCTACGGGGCTATCGTCGGCCTGACCATCGTGTTCCTGGGCACGTTCAAGTTCCCCGCGTTCCTGGAGTTCGACTGGCAGGATAGCCTCGTGCAGCTGCTCGTCATAGATGGGACACGCTCCAGGCTCGTGTATTCCTACACGTTCAACAGCAGCGATGCGATATTGCCTCCCATGGCGCCGGGCGGGCAAGAACGAGGCGATCCCGGCGGCGTGGAGCCCGCCAGGGAGACCCTCGCCTCGCACGGGCTCGCCGGCATCGACGACGTGATCCAGGCGGTAGGCAAGGAGGACGGCAAGAAGGTCGAGAAGATCGCCCAAGGGAGGTTGACGATCCTCCTCGAGCACCAGGGCGACGGGTTGCCCCCCATCACATACGCCTTGCTGGTCAACCGGGACATGAGGTCGGCCGACTACTTCCTCTCGTCCGTGAAGGCGCACTTCGAGGCCATGTACAGGGGGATCCTCGACACACTCCCGTCGCTGAAGGGCGAGGGCCTCAAGCTGTTCGGGGGCTTCGACGCGGCCTTGAAGGGCCACCTTGGGTGAAGTGGAGGCACATGATAGCGGACATCGTCACCGGGTATCCACGGGAGCCGGCAATCATCATGGAATGGATCCTCACGTTCCTGTTCCTCGAGACGGGGCTGATGGCGCTCGTCAAGCACTTGAACGCGCAGAGGGACAGGAAGAGCCAGTACGACATGGCGTTCGCCCTGCTCTTTATCAACATAGGCCTGAAATGGGTCTTCGTCCTGCTCGGGGACTTCTACGCGACCAGCCCGGTCTGGAGCGACGTGTACACGAGCACCGGGGGCATCGTACAGGTCGTGGGCTGCGCCGCGTTCGTGGCCATCATCGAGCGGCGGGAGCGGATCGGGCCGAAGCGGCTGTTCTCGGCGTGCTTCGTCGCCATGATGGCGGGCGTGATCGCCACCCTGGCCTTCGACCTCGAGCTCTCCCGAGCGATCGTGTTCCTCTCCTTCGTGCTCTTCGCGGCGTTCTTCACGCTTTTCTACAAGCGCCTGATCAGGAAGTCGACGCTAGAGCCGGGATCCAGCCGTGCGACCGCTCTCCCGTTCGCTAGTTTCCTCGCGCTCGGCTTCGGCCATGCCATGTCGTCGGGCATCGTCTCCCGCATGCTCGATCCCGCGTTCAGGCTCGTTGGGGACGCGATCATGATCGCCAGCGTGCCCGGCATCTACCTCTTCATCGCAAGAATGCTCCCGTTCATCGAGATCGACTGGTACAGCAAGTTGGATAGCTTGTTCATCATGCACACCTCCGGCGTGTGTATCTACAGCCATTATTTCGACAAGCCAGCCGTGGAGATGCACGATAACCTGGTGACGAGCGCGATCACGAGCATCCGGATGATGTTGGAGAAGCTGACCGACCAGGGCGGGATCTCCATCATCAAGAAGGACCAGAACACGGTCATCATCTTTCCAGGGAAGCACATCTTCTGCGTGCTCATATGCAAGGAGGACATCGAGGCCGGGCGGTTCCTCGTCAAGAAATTCACCGACCGGATCGAGGCCGTGTTCGACCCGATCCTCGACCAGTGGGACGGGGACATGGCGGTCTTCGACCCGGTGGATTCGATGCGGGCGGAGATCTTCCGCGACGTGTCAAGGAAGGATGTCCCCAGAAAGGTAAAAAGAGAAATACGCGGGCAGTAGGGTTTTCGAGCTTTTTGGAAGCCAAAAAACTCATCGAACCTACGACCAACGGATTAACAGTCCGTTGCTATCGGTTAGTGATCTGCAAAAGCATCACCTCTACCGACTTCCCTTGGCCAGTCCTGCTAACCCTAGCCGGGTGTCAAGGGTGTTCGCCACAAAACGATCGGCGAGGCGTTGCTCCGGTCGCTCGATCCATCGGATCGATGCGGAGCATGGAGACGC
>JAFGBX010000276.1 GCA_016932935.1 Promethearchaeota archaeon
GAACCAGGCGCTCGCCACGCGGAAGGACGACGGCACGACCCGCCTCGTGCAAGTCGAGCGGGTCGCCTACCGGGACTCCGTGGCGACCCCGTACGTCTACGTGGCGCGGCCGCTGGGCGAAGGCGAGGTGGGCACCGTGGAGCTCGTCCCTGACGAGCACGAGTTCGCGGTCTTCAACATCGGCGAGCATTACAGGTTGAAAATGCTGGGGGAGTGCACGGCCACCAGCGTGACGCCGGCGGAGCTGAAAAGGCTGCGCGTGGCCGTCGTCGACCGGGAAGGGTTCGAGTGCGACGTCAAGTATGCCGACTTGAAGAACCAGGTCACCCGCGAGTTCCTTGCGAGCCTCGTCGGCAAGGACGTGTTCCTCGACGACAAGGAGGCGATCGACGTCTCGACTTGCACGGGCGTCCAGCCGGGGGATACCTTGCTTGCATACAAGCTCTCCATCCGCCACGGGAGCTCCTCGGGCAGTCTCGAGAGGAAGGTGGGCGACTTCCGCCTGGCCCGCCACCGGCTCTTCATGGCCTTCCACGAGGACAAGAAGTACGCGGAACGGTACGCGCGCTTCCTCGAGTGGTGCGTGGCCTCGGCGCCGTGGCTGCACCTCTACTTGAAGAAGCCGGTGAACAACGCGTTCTATTGCAAGGTCACGGCCATCGAGGCTGGTGAATCGTTCACGATCCTCGACCGCTTCGGCAAGACGTCGACGTTCCCCCTCAAGGAGCTGGAGGGCTTGCTGCTCGACCACGCGTCGGTGGAGCTGAAGGCCCGCGATCAGGAGTCGTTCCTCCAGAAGCTGGCGGTGGCCATCAGCACCGCCCGCCACGCGATCCCCTGGATCCCGAAGTGGTGAGCGCACGCGTCGACCACCCGCAAGGGTTATGAGGCAATCCACCTTCTTTTTTTCCGATGATACGAAAGGAGTTCACGATCGGGCTCGTGGTAAACCCCGTCGCGGGGATGGGTGGCAGCGTCGGTTTGAAGGGGACGGACGGCCAGGAAGTTCTCGGCCGGGCGATCCAGCTCGGCGCGATCGCCCGCGCGCCGCAGCGGGCTCGTGACTTCGTCGATAAGTTGCTCCCGATCCGCGCGCGAGCCAGGTTCGTGACCCCAGGCGGTATCATGGGTGGTTCGGTGCTGGATGAGTTGGATCCGGTCCCCGACATCCATGCGCTGGACGGGTACGCGGGGCGGCCCGGCTCCAGGACCACGGGCGAGGACACGTCGCGGTTCGTCGCGGCGGTCAAGGGCAAGGTCGACGTCCTCGCCTTCGCCGGCGGCGACGGCACGGCCAGGGACGTGCTCGACGGCATGGCGCGGGGGGACGGGGAGCCGTGCCCCGTGATCGGCATCCCCGCCGGGGTCAAGATCCATTCCGGGGTCTTCGGCCTGACCCCGGCTCACGCGGCGCTCGTCGTGCTCAAGTTCCTCTCGGGCGAGATCGGCCTCGGTGATGGCGAGGTCATGGACATCGACGAGGCTGCGTTCAGGGAGGGACGCGTGGAGGCCAAGCTGTACGGGTACCTCAGGATCCCGGTCGAGCCGGCATACGTCCAGGGATCGAAGCAAGGGGCCCCGGCGGGGCTGTCCGACGACGAGAACAAGGATCGCATCGCCGAACACGTCGTCTCCTCGATGGAGCCGGGCACGTGCTACGTCGTCGGGCCGGGCTCCACGACCAAGCCCATCTTCGACAAGCTCGGCTTGCAAAAGACGCTCCTCGGCGTCGACGCGGTGATGGACGGGGAACTGGCTGGTACCGACCTGAACGAGTCAGGGATCTTGGCCCTCGTCGACCGGTTGAAGGCAGACGGGAAACAAGCCAAGATCGTCGTCACCGTCATCGGAAAGCAAGGGTTCTTGTTTGGCCGCGGCAACCTCCAGTTCTCCCCGGCCGTGATCCGCGCGATCGGCCTGGAAAACATCATCATCGTCCTCACGCGCTCCAAGCTCGCATCGTTGCCCGACATGAAGCTAAGAAACGACACCCGGGATGCAACCCTTGATGCCGAGATGCGAGGGCTCTACCGGGTCTTGGTCGACGAGTCAGAGTATAAAATCGTCAAGCTGGAATGACGCGGGAACCAGCGCAGCTTTTTGAATTACCTCCCCCAATACTTGATCGAGATGAACCAGAACACCATCGCCACCCTGGCGGCCCCGTTCCAGATCGGCGGCATCACCGTTGCCAACCGCCTGGTCGCGCAGCCGATGGAGCGCTCCGGTGGGACGGAATCCGGTGAGCTCACGCCTGCCCTCGTCGACGAGTATGCGGCCCTGGCGGCGGGGCATTGGGGCGTGTTGCACCTTGAGGCCATGACCGTGATGCCTGCCTACAAGAGCCGCAAGGGCCAGCTCGTCGTTTCCGAAGCCACGCGGGGCTCGGTGGCAGCGCTGCTCGGGAAGCTACGCGCCATCGCGCCGGAGACCATGTACGTCGTCCAGCTGACCGTCCCCGGCGTCGTCGCGGGGGACGGCCTGCCGAAGGCGACGGTCATCCCCGCCATCAGCGAAGCGGATCCGGCCGTCAAGCTCCTCACCGACTCGGAGATCGACGAGATCATCCTGTCTTTCAAGCGCGCCATCGATGTTGCCATCGAAGCCGGTGTTGACGGGATAGACATCAAGGCCTGCCATGGTTACCTTGGCGTGGAGTTCTTGCGGCCCCAAAACACGCGGAAGGGTAAATACGGCGGCTCGTTCGAGAATCGAACGCGCTTCTTCAGGGAGCTGGCCGTGCATGCCCGCCAAGCGGCGCGATCGGCTGGAAAGGAACAATTCCTACTCGGCTCGAGGGTGTCGGTCTCGGAATGCATCGTGGGCGGTGTCGGCACCGCCGGCCCGGGCGAGTACATCGAGGACCTGGCCGAGGTGAAGCGGTTCACCGAGATGCTTTGCGACTGGGGCGCCAACTTCGTGAACGTCACGGCCGGCATCCCCGCGACGCAGCCCGAGGTGACGCGCCCGGCGAAGGACGTGCCGTGGGGCATTTACAACCACTTCCGGCTCACCAAGGCCATCAAGGATCACCTCGCCGAGGGTGGCAAGCACCCGGCCGTCATCGGCTCGGCGTACACGATGCTGGGAAGGGAGCTGCCCCACATCGCGGCGAAGAACATCGCCTCCGGGGCGGTTGACCTGATCGGGCTGGGGAGGCAAGTGCTCGCCGACCCGGAGTACCCGGCGAAGCTCCTCGCGGGGAAGGGCGACGAGATACACAGGTGCACCGGCTGCGGGTCTTGTTCCCAGCTGCTCCGGCAGCAGAAGCACGTCGGCTGCACGGTCTACAACGAATCGTTCAAGAACGCGCTGAAACCACAGGTGTAGGACATGGATGGGAAGGTCGCTCTCGTCACGGGATCGGCGCGGGGCATCGGGTTTGCCATCGCGACGAGGTTGCTCGCCGAGGGGTTCTCCGTCGTCTTCAACGGGATCTCGGCTCCCGAGCTGCCCGCCGACAGGCGCGAGGCCATCGAGGGAACCCGGAAGCTGGGTGGCGGCTCGTATTGGTACGTGCAAGCCGACGTGTCTACCCGATCCGGGCGGAAATCGCTGCTCGACCTGATCGAGCGCGAGGCGGGCCGCGTCGACGTTCTCGTGAACAACGCGGGTATGGCGCCGCGGGAGCGGAAGGACATCCTTGACCTCACGCCCGAGGAATACCGCGAGGTCGTCCTCGTCAACCTCGAAGGGCCGTTCTTCCTCACGCAAGCCGTGGCGAGGCTGATGCTCGAGACCCTGAAAGGCGGTCGGATTCCCGGCTACTGCCCGTGCATCGTCAACATCTCGAGCGTCTCGGCATACGCCGCGTCGACAAACCGGCCCGCGTACTGCATCTCGAAGGCAGGCGTGTCCATGATGACCACCCTCTACGCCACGAAACTCGCCGGCCGCGTTGCCGTCCACGAGGTGCGCCCTGGTATCATCGAGACCGACATGACGAGCGGGGTCATCGAGACGTACAAGGCGCGCGTGGCCGGCGGCCTCTTGCCGATCGAGCGGATCGGGAAGGCCGAGGACGTCGCCGAGGCGGTGGCCGCCATCGCGAGCGGGCGCTTCCCATACTCGACGGGTAACGTGATCGACGTGGACGGGGGGTTCCACCTACGGCGCTTGTAAGGCCCGGGCCGGCCGCGCTGCGTCGGGTCGCCAGCGTGACCCTGCACCCCCACGGGGAGGCGATCGACGTGCCCGTGGTCGACGCCACCGTCGTCGTGGTCGGCTCCGGCGCGGCCGGCCTGAACGCGGCCATCCACTGCGCCGAAGCGGGCGTGGATCCCGGTTCCGTCGCCATCATCACGGACGAGTGGGGCGGCGGGACGTCGTACAACGCGGGGTCGGACAAGCAGACCTACTATAAGCTCTCGATCGCCGGCGAGGGGGCGGACTCCCCGCTCGCGATGGCGCGCGACCTGTTCAGCGGGGGATCAATGCACGGGGACATCGCCCTGGCCGAGGCGGCCGGGTCCATAGAGGAGTTCTTCCACCTGGTGCGCATCGGCATCGAGTTCCCTAGGAACGAGCTCGGCCTCTATCCGGGCTACCGGACGGACAACGACACGCGCCAGCGTGCGACGTCCGTCGGCCCATACACGTCCCGCATGATGGTCGAGGCGCTCGCTCGCGAGGCAGCGCGGCTCGGCATCGGGCTCCTGGACGGGCACGTCGCCGTGAGGATCCTCGTGGCCGGCGAGGGAACCGAAAAGCGCGTGGCGGGGGTCGCTTGCATCGATGTCGCGCGGGCCGGTGGGGCTCGGGCGCCCGTCACGTCGATGCGGGACGTACCCGTGGTTATCGTGCGTGCGCCAGCCGTCGTGCTCGCCACGGGCGGCCCCGCGAACATCTACCAGGCCTCGGCCTACCCGCCGGGCCAGCGGTGCGCGCACAGCCTCGGGATAGAGGCGGGGGCAGCCATGCAGAACCTCGCCTTCATGCAGTTCGGGATCGCGTCTAAAAAGTTCCGGTGGAACCTGAGCGGGTCGTTCCAGCAAGTCATCCCCGCGTACTGGGTGGAAGGTCCGGCACGAGGGGAGCGGGTCGAGTTGCTGCACGGCTGGCTCCCGTCGGCCGTCGACGCGGCGTTCCAGACCTTCCTCAAGGGGTACAACTGGCCGTTCGACCCCTCGAAGTGCGACCGGGCGGCGCAGAACCACTCCTCGATCGTCGACCTCGCCGTCCACGACGCCGTCGTGCAGCAAGGAAAGAACGTGTACATGGACTTTCGATCGAACCCGTGGGACATCACCGGCGAGCCGTTCCCCATGGCGGATCTCCCCGCGGAGGCCAAGGACTACATCGGGGTGTCTACCGCGGCACTGGCGACCCCCATCGAGCGGCTGGATGCCCTGAACCCGCTCGCGATCCAGGTGTTCGCGGATCACGGCATCGACCTGCGGTCGGAGCCCCTGGAGATCCACGTCGCCGCCCAGCACTGCAACGGGGGCTTCACGGGAACCATCAACTGGGAATCGACGAACGTACGCGGGCTGTACCCCGTCGGCGAGGCGAACGGGACGCACGGCCGGCACCGCCCCGGCGGCGCGGCGCTCAACGCGGGCCAGGTCGGCGGGCTGCGAGCCGCGAGGCACATCGCGGGCTCGCACTCGCGCGCCTCCTCCGCGAGCATAGCGGCCATCGAGATCGCCGCCAAAGGGCAGCTCGAGCCCCTCCTCGCGCGCCTCCGGCCTGGTGGGCGGGCAGGAGCGGGGGAGGCGATCGACCCGCAGACCGCACTGGCCGAGGTGGGGCGGCGCATGGACGCCGCCGGCGGGATCGTGCGATCGGCCGAGGGCCTGCGGCGGGCCCGCGACGCGGCCAGGGATCTGGTCACCCGGCTCGAGCGGGAAGCCGTGGTCGCCGACTTCGGGGGGATCGTCGGGTACCTCGAGACGCGGGACGCGGCGATCACGCACCACGTGGTGCTGGCCGCGATGGCCGAACAACTCGCCGCGGAGCCGGGCGTCCACCCGTGCTACGTCGTGGCGTGCCAGGACGGCGAGGCGGCGCGTGACATCGTCGCCCGGCTGCAAGGCACCCGAGGGCCGCCCCCGGGCTTGCCGAACCGGATCCTCGAGACCCGCGTGCTCGGGCACGGCATCGCGCACTCGTGGGTCGAGGCGCGCCCCGTCCCCGACGAGGCCGACTGGTTCGAGGGGCTCATGAAGCGGGGGTCGCGGGCCTGAGAGCGCGCCGCCGGGGGAGAATATAATGAAGTGGAGGCTCGCCATCTGCCAGGAGATCTTCGGCACGCTGCCGTTCGAGGCATGCTGCGAGCAAGCAGCGGCGTTCGGTTATGGGGGCATCGAGCTCGCCCCCTACGCCATCTCGAACGACATACGAGGGCTCCCTCCCGAGGCGGTCGACGACTTGCGCGCCACCGCGGCGCGGCACGGGCTCGAGCTGCCCGCGATGCACTGGTTGCTCGCGTCGCCGCCGGGCATGTCCATCACCTCGCCCGACCCGGCCGTCCGCGAGCGCACGTCGTCGTTCGCACGGGCACTCGTCGAGGTGGCGGCTCGCGCGGGCGTGCGGGTGCTCGTGTTCGGGAGCCCGAAGCAGCGGGACATCGACCCGTCGTGGCCCCGGGACGAGGCCTACCAGCGCGGGGTCGACTTCCTTTCCGAGATGGCGCGCGGGTGCGAGCGGCGCGGGATCGTCATCGGTTTCGAGCCGCTGGGCCCGTCCGTGACGAACTTCGGTGCGACGGTGGCCGAAGCCATGGCAATCATCGACAAGGTCGCCAGCCCCGCGCTCCAGCTGCACCTAGACTTGAAGGCACTGCACTCCGAACCGTTGCCCCTTGTGGAGACCATAGCGGGAGCGAGGGGGCGCATCGTCCATTTCCACGCCAACGACGTGAACATGCTCGGGCCTGGCATGGGCGAGGTCGACTACCGGCCGGTGCTGCGCGCGCTGGCTGGTGCCGGGTACGCGGGCTGGATCTCGGTCGAGACGTTCCGCACCGACGTCGCCGCGGGCGAGATCGCGGCCAGGTCCATAGCGTACCTTAAGGAGGTAATGGACGGCATCTGAGGAAATGAAAAGAAGTGGGGGGAATTACTGCGCGATTTCCTTGTACTTCGCCGCGTCGAGCAAGGCGCCCTTCTCCGCGTCCCAGGCCGAGGCCTTGATCTTGAAGAGCCAGCCCTTCCCGTAGCAATCCGAGTTGATCGTCTCGGGGGCGTCCTTGAGGCTCTCGTTCACCTCGGCGACCTCTCCCGAGAGCGGCGCGTAGACGTCGCCGACCGCCTTCTGGGACTCGACGCTGACGCCCGAGATCGGGTCGGACGCGGGCTCGCCCTTCGCGTCGTATTTCACCGCGGTGAGGGCCTTGCCCTTGAGGCCCTCGTCCCAGGACAGTTCGACATAAACGATTTCACCCAGCTGCTCTTGTGCAAAGTCGGTGAGCCCGACTGTTGCGATATCACCTTCCATCTTGACCCATTGGTGAGTCCTCGTGTACAAGAGACCTTCTACGACCTTTGCCATGTGCTTTCACATCGATCGGTTTGGAGTAATAATCATCTCGTGATGATGCCATTATCTCGGTCTCCTGGTTTAAAACCTTAAGTGTGGGCATTGTTTAAGGTGGTCAATGGCATGCCCCCATGCAGCGAGATCGTCGGCCGCGTGGCCAGCGTGCCGCGTTCGCGGGTCATCATGCTTCACCTCGAGCCTCCGGCAGCCGGCGCGGTGATGCCAGGCGGCGAACGCGTTGACGCCGTGGTCGTGTGCCCCGAACGACGAGTTCAACCCGGCAACGTGCACGAACGGCGGTTGCACAAGGCCCCTAGATCCAGGCTCGAGCGCGTCCAGTTTTGCATCAGCATCCGGATGCCGGACGATATAATCCTCGCCCGTGCATCTATATAGTCTGCCTCATCGCCAAACGTGAGATTATAAATACGCTTTGTGCGTTCTCGTTATCATACGTCCAGCCCCCCGTGGGGTCGCGTTGGTTCTGAACCGAAGGCAGTCGGGAACTCCCTATGTTCGTTGTCGAGATCGGCATGCTGCATCGAGAAAAGGCCTTGGTGCACGTCGGTTTCTACCGCCATGACGAGGCCCTCAGCGACATCACGAAGGATCAGATCATCTCCGGCATCTATTCCATCGTGCCCGAGATCTTCCGGGATCACGTCCTCAAGCGGTTGAACATCGCGAAGTACACGATCCTTTTCAACGGCTTCGAGATCAAGCGGGGGGAAGCGCCCGGGCGCAGCACACCAGCGGTGCCGGCAGCTCCCGCCCGCCGGGTCGATCCCGATGGGGTCGTGCTGGCCTACGCGATCGTTGACCTCATGTCCGACCATCTGGACAAGGTCTTTCTCAAGGCCGTCCAAGAGAAGATCAAGCGCCTGGGGGACGTGTTCGTGGCCATGGTCGGGAACGAGGAGGGCATCGAGTCCATGGACTTCGAGCCGTTCAAGCAGAAGATCGTGGGAGAGTTCAAAGACATGTTGAAGAAGCCCGAGGACAGGTTCGACGACATGTGGCCAGCGAGGCCCGTGAAGGCCAAGAAGCGGAAGTGACGGTCTGAATTCACCCGTGAACCAGGCCCGCCCGCAACATGAACCAGAAGACCGCATCGATGACCAGCCCGTGCGTGATGATGCCTTTCTCGATCATCTCCTTCACGCGGGAGACCGGTTCCACCACCACGTCGCACCTCTCGTTCGGTCCGTCGAACCGCGGCTCGCCCTTCTTCCCCGCGTTCTTGATCCAGTAGGTGTAGCACCAGTGGCGGTGCAGGGCGGGGTTCGGGTTGACGCGGCCGACGGGCTCCGGCGCGTCCCCCTCGAAGCCCGTCTCCTCGCGCAGTTCCCTCGCCGCGGCCTTGGCCGGATCCTCGCCTTCCTCGACTATTCCGCCCGGGATCTCGACCTCGACCCGGTTCGACCCGAAGCGGAACTGCTTGATGAGCACGACGTCCCCCGCCTTCGTGGTAGCGACGACGTTGACCCACTGGTCGCAGTCGATGAGGAAGGCGTGCAGGTTCTTGCGGTTGTACGGGTTCACGAACGTCGACTCGACCACCGAGAAGACCCGGAACGAGCCCTTCTGGAGTTCCTTCGTTTTTTTCCAGTTCTTCACCATGTCTATCACCAGGGCCGGTTCGGCGGGTGGCGGGGACGCCCGGCGCGGGGCGGCCCGGTCATTCCTTCATGGCCTGCTTGATCAGGTCGATCCCCCACCTGGCGAGGCGCTCGGCGGTCTCCCTCGACTTGCCGTCCGCGAAGCTTCGGAACTTCGGCTCGGTGCCGGACGCCCGGATCAAGACCGACCCGCCGTCCTTGAACACCTTGACCCCGTCTATCGTGATGAGCTTGTCCACGCTCTCCTTCTTGACGGCTTCGGCGACGCGTGACATGATCCTCTCCTTCTCCTTGTGCTTGACCTGGATCGTCTCCTTGTGCAGGTGGTACTTTGGCAGCGCCTTGAACAGCGACCCGATGTCGCAGCACTTGCGGGTCATGGCCCCGATGACGAGCGCGAGGGCCATCCCCCCGTCCCTGACGGGCTGGTGGGGGTTGTAGAAGATCCCGCCGTTCTCCTCGCCCGCGATGATCGCGTCGAGCTCGAGCATGCGCCTCGAGACCGTGATGCTGCCCACCTTCGTCCACTCGAGCTTGGCGCCGTGCGCGTCGACCACGTCTTGTACAAGCACCGAGGAGCTAACGGGCGTCACGACCCAACCCTTGTACGTCTCCAGCAGGTCGTCCAGGATGATCGCGAAGCTCTCGTCCCCCCAGTGGAAGTTTCCCTCGTTGTCGATGAAGATGGCCCTGTCGCCATCCCCGTCGAACCCCACGCCCAGGCTCGCGCCTTCATCGACGACCTTCCGGCTGAGGGCCCTCAGCGTGTCTGGCGTGGGCTCCGACTCGCGGTTCGGGAACGTGCCGTCCGGGGTGTCGAAGATCGACGTGTACTTGACGCCGAGCCTGTCCAGCAGGGCCTGGTAGTACGTGCACGTGATTCCGTTGCCAGGGTCGACGATAACGTGGATGTCGTGCGCGCTTTCCTTCTCCACCCTCGCGTGCTTCACGATGCTGCTGACGTAATGCTCGACCGCGCCAGAGTCCAGCGTGAGGTGGCCGGTGGCGTTCCATTCAGGGAGCTCAGAATCCGGCTTCCAGTTCTTATAGCACTTCTCGATCTCCGCCTCTTTCTTGGGGGGTATCTCGATCCCGTCCCCGTCGATGACCTTGATGCCGTTGTATTGCGGCGGGTTGTGGGACGCGGTTATCATCAGCCCCATGGAATAGCGGGCGGTGTCCTTGATGTACTTCTGGAGGGCCGGGGTGGGTAGGTGTCCGGCGTCGGTCACGTTGATGCCCATCGAGATCAGGCCCGAGATTATCGCGTGCTTGATGATGGGGCCGCTCGTCCGGTAGTCCGTGGAGATGATCACGCCGCCGCCCTTCTCCCGCTTCAAGCAGTTGCCGATGGCCTGGCCGATGCGGGCACAGGTGTATGGTGTGAGGTCCTGGTTCGCGACGCCACGGATGCCGTTCGTCGTGAACTTGAGTTCCTGGAGGAAGGGTGAATCAACCATCCTTCATTCACCTCGCCCCCGTCCGAGCTTTGCGATGCCCGCCGCGATCTCGGCCTGCATGTTCGCCTTCTTGCCCAGCTCGTCTTTCAGGCCCTGGATGTACCGCACGGGCGTCGGGTCGGTGCCGTTCAGGAACGCCAGGTAGACGGAGACGAAGTCGGCCGCGTACATGACCGACAACATGCGCGCCAGCCGGGACCTCCCCGACGGCACGATGTCGATGGCGGTCTTTGCCTTCTCGGACACGAGCCGCCTCGTGAACCCGATGCGGACGTTGAGGGCCGGCGATTCCTGTGCGGGATCCCGGATGAAGATGCACGAGAAGTGGCGCGCGAGGCCAGGCTCGACCTCCCAGCCCACCGTCTCGTTGTGGTTGAGCTCCGGGAACGTGTCGTAGTAGGCGGGGTTCTTGCCGTTCTCGTTCAACTGCCCCTTGAAGCGCCGGGCTGCGGACCGGTAGAAGTCGAAGCCATACACGAGGACGGCCGTCCCGTGAACCGCGGCAGCGTGCTGCTTCGCGGGGTTGTCCTTCAACGGTACGGAGCGGCCGAGCGCCTTGGACATGGCGCCGAGCACCTCGTGGGATTCAAGCAAGTCGGCGACCATCGCCTTCTTGTCGAGCAGCTTGCAGTCGGCCACGGCGATCGCGAGCGCGGTGAACAGGTACAGCATAGCCGCCCGAGGTTGCAAGCCCCCCGGCACCTTCAAGCGCAGGTCACCGGCCTTGCTGGCGGCCTCCTCCAGCATGCCGCCGGACGTGACGCAGATGCAATTGATGCCGCGCCGCTTCGCGTCGAGGTAGGCCGACAGTGTCTCCTCCGTGTTGCCCGAGTAGGACAAGAAGAAGCCGAGCCAGGATCCGTCGACGCACGCGGGTAGCCGGTACTCTCGGTTCACGATGACGGGAACCCGGCTGGCATCGGCTATCCAGTCGAGCACCACGTCCCCGGAGATTGCCGATCCACCCATTCCCGAGATGGCGATCCCCGCCATCCTCTTCGGGAGGCGTTTCTGCACGGATCTCTCGATGTTCTTTCCTTTGTCGAGCTCGAACTCGTCGAGGCACCATTTCATGAAATCCGGCGCGCCTTCGACGATGCCCAACATGCCCTGGGGGTCGAGGGAGGCCATAACGCCGGGATCATCGAGCACGCTCGCGTCCGTCATACGCGCGACAAGAAGGAGGCGAATCGATTTATCGGTTTCCCAGCGACGCGCCCCGGACCGGGAGAGATCGGGAGGGGGCGGTCACGTGAAGTAGGTGGTCGAGCCGCGGTCGAAGCCCTTGACGAGCTCGATGCTGCCATCTCGCGGGGGTTCGAACGCGATGTTCTCCGGGGCGTAGATGAACCGAGGGAAGTAGACGCCGATGCCGCGGTCGGCCATGATCGTTATCGGGTGGTTGTGTGGGAACAGCTCGTGCGTGACGTAGGCCGTGACCTCCCGACACTCGCGCTCGTCGAGGTAACCGAGCGAATGGATGTACTCGTGCATGAGTACGTGGTAGACGTAATATTCTGCGATCTCCGGGTTCTCGCGGTTGACCGCATCCTCGAGGAGAACCCGGAGCGCCCGGGTGTTCATGAGTATCATCGTGCCCCCGCTGAAGAACATGCCGCCGACGAACCCCTGCGGGCTCATCCCCATGTCCACGAAGCCCAGCGAGAGGCCCGCCCTCCGCTGACCGAGCACCTTCTGCACGTCCCGTCTTATCCTCTCGAACATTTCCGGAATCGTTCTCTTTAGCTCTTCGATGTTCATGTCGTGCCCCCCGTCGGTGCGGGTCTCGTCGCTTCGTCAGACTACGGATGCCAACACGGTGCTTTAACCTCCCCCGTTTCGGATCATGCGTGCTCCCGCGGGGTTCTTGATGGGATGCTCGTCCCCAGGAGCCGAGCCGATCGCACGTCCATGCCCATGACCTTGCAACGATTATTAGGATCGGCGCCGATGGATCTCTATCGGACGAACGGGCAGCGCCCGGCGCGAGAACACGTCTCAAGGTGCATGACCATGGATCCCACTTCGGTCGAGCGGATCGACCAGGCACTCGCGGAAGTCGACAAGATAGGCGTGAACCTGGGCGCCACGCGGAAGGAGTTCCACGAGGCACTGGAGAAGTTCGACAGCCTCAACCCCATCATCGAGGACATCAAGAAGATCCTCACGGACAACAAGACCACCATCGAGGAGCTCGACAAGGAGCGCAAGCAGCTCGAGGCGGACAAGCAGAAGAAGGAAGAGAAGATCTCCCAGCTGTCGGACGAGCAACAGCGCATCTTGAAGGAGTACGCCTCGATCGAGGAGCAGCTCAAGAAGTTCACGTCGCTGGTCAAGGACTTCGAGGGGAAGGAGCTCAAGTTCGAGGATCTGAAGGCATCGCTGAGCATCCTCAGCATCCTGCTCGAGAAGATCTTCCAGGGCCAGCCGCACGCGCGCATCCTCTACGTGCTGCACGGCGGCGCGGCCGAGATGACCCGCGACCACATCAAGAACGCCACCGGCATCTCCGGGGCGATGGTGCTACGTGCGGTGCACGAGCTGGCGAGGGAAAACCTCGTGATCTACGACGAGGACACGACCAAGGTCAAGCTCGTCAAGAGGTTCTATTGATCGCCGCTTCCCGCAGGGTACCCACGAGCTCGCCCTAACTCGCCCGCCGGTCACATTACCGGGCATCTTTATCTTCATGTTGACATTGATTCACCTCGAGTGGTGGGTCGGCACGCGACGCGCCGGCCGGCCATGTTCGAACGAGGATGGTTTGACGTGTCAAAAGCCCAGAAGGCGAAATACCAGGGGAAGAAATACAAGGCCCTCGACGCGAAGTGGGAAATCGAGGATAACCAAGGCAGCATGACCTACACCGCGGACGAGGAGCCACCGAAGCCGGCGGCCGGCGCGGAAGTGAAGCCGTCGACGGTCGCGGGGTACGTCGTGGACGTCCAGCTCGCGTACGTGAAGGAAGACAACGCTTACTCGTGCTTCGCCGAGTTCTTCAAGATATCCAAGAAGCAGGTCGACTTCAAGGCCTATTCCGCCGCACGGAAGGACGCGGAGGACGGGGCCGACGAGGGCGAGAATGTCGACGAGATCATCCCGAAGTACCCGCAGAACAAATGGGATGGGCTGCCCCTCGGCGAGAAGTTCGCGCTGCTCGAGCCGTACATCGACATGGCGTCCGACTTCGACATCGAGATGGACGACATCGACAAGTTCATCGCCGAGATCAAGACCTTCGGCATCGATATACCCGCCAGCATCAAGGCAGACCTCAAGAAATAACCACTTTCTTTACTTTTCACCCGCCCCGCCCGAAGGGGCGGCGTGCCGCGTCGCCTCGACGGGGCCAGTCACGCGATCCTGCTCAGGATCGAAGCGAGCGTGGGGACGCCGACGATCTGGTTCGCTGGGTTGCCGTCGAAGACCGTGACGGGCACGCCGGTCACGTTGTACTTCCTGGCGACGTCCGGGTTCTCGTACGACTCGACGACGTCGATGGCGAGCCTGCCCCCGGATTCCATGACGAGCGAGTTCTCGATGAGGGCGGCCTGGGCGCAGTACGGGCACGTTGGCGTGACGATGAGCTCGAGCCGGGCCTTCCTGACGCCGTCGAGCTTGTTGCCGAGCATGCCGCTGAATATCGTCCTCCCGGTCGAGGCCATGACGAGCGTGTAGACGAAGGGGGCGGTCTCCATGCCGATTGGTGCCCCCGTGTAGCGTATCCCGTGCCCCGTGATGATGATGGTCGGGGCGCGCGTGACCCGCCACCGCTCGGCCGATTCCTTGTCCTCCAGGATCGAGATCTCCTCGAACTGCACCTTGTCCGTGGCGCGGGCGAGCTCCTCGAGCAGCGAGACGGTGTTCTCGCACGCGGGGCATTGCCGGTACCCAGCGCCCGTGAGCGTCGTGAAGGCCTTCAGTTTGACGGGCTCCCGCATGCGCCCGTCCAGGTCACGTGGGATGCCTTGGGCTCCGAACATGGTCGTTCACAAGATTGTCTATGTTTTTATTAATAGTTGACCAACCCTTCCAGATCCAGGCGAGACCTGTTTTAATCGATTGCCCCTTGCGATCATGATTCCTCATCCCCGGCGGGTTATGGAAGGCAGAAGACTCTAACTATAATCTTGGACAAACTTGGCGGATTGCCAAGATTTTGCCGGGCGGGTCGTTAGAGGAAACCCGCGGGTGATCGTGAC
>JAFGBX010000277.1 GCA_016932935.1 Promethearchaeota archaeon
AGATCGATCGAGTGAAGGAATTTGGTAAGGCAAAAAAACGATTATAAATCGTCCGAGATAGCGTTAGCTATCTCGACGTTTAGAGTACAATTTCCTGGAACACTATCGTCGACCCGCAACCCACATTCGCAAACGGGATAACGATATCCCGTTGTACTGATCTATCGCTCTCGCACAATTCCTTGGAAAACACGAGTTTCTCCATAAACGGGCATAACACGTTCCAACAGCTCACCTCCCTCAACATCGATCCGACGAATGTCGTCGATGGAAGGGCGATATATTACCTCGTTGACAAGAATAGCCTCGACGCGGGCAATGTGACGGATCCTAGCTATATTTTTCTCGTAAACTGCAACGATTCGAGCATCGTGAGCTGTCGATGTATCGTTTGCTATCGATGCATCGTTTGCTGTCGATGGGCTTCCTCTCTAATAACTTGGGCACATCGGAGTGGTGCGAGTCGTGTGGTGGTGAATCCGCATCCGACTTCTGCTCCAGCAATAATTTCAAATACTAACGATAGGAGAATGCAATAGAGATGCATGTCGCTATCCTTCGCCGCCATTCGAATCAGCATCGTCTTAGGTATCGTCGGCTCCGTCCTGGCCATCATTCTCTTGTTCAAGGGAAGGATAGCACGTTGGTGGCGCAACCACTCTCGGGACGTCCCGCTGGAACAGGAATACCTCGCTTTGAAGGAAAAGATCAAGGATGCTTCTTTTCGAAAGAAGCGGATCGTCGAGTTCTACGTGCTCGTCGGTGGCGGCATCGCGCTCTCGCTGCTGATATACATTTTTGCCGAGGACATGCCGATTTATAACACGGCCACGCTGGTCTTCTGGTCAATGTTCGGGCTCAGCAGCATCGGCTTCGCCGTTGTCGCGGTCGCCGGCGCATGGGCCTTCAAGAAAAAGGCCTTGAGGGTGCTGATCCAGCTGCGGTTCTTTACCGGTTTGATGGTCACGTGGATGCTCGTGTATTTCGTCTCGTACGCCGTCTGGCCACTCTATCTCCTCAGGTACGCGTACGACGTGATCGGTGCCGGGCTCCTCGCGGCTGCCTTCCCGGGCAGCCAGACATACGTGGACTTTCCCGTCTACGGGTTCTCCTGGCAAGGAATGATCTACGGGATGGAGATAGCCATTAATACCGTGCATCCACTTCTCTGGGGTGCATTTGTTGGAATCGGGCTGTTCATCCCCGGCCAATCCGTCGCGTCGAAGGTCAAGAAAGGGTTGTTATTGTTCGTGCTCGATCACATCGCTTGCATCCTCATAATATTCGTCGATCAAATCCTGTATATCGATGCGAAGATAGAAAGTTATGGCCTGCCAACTGCCTCCATGGCCTTTGCTATCAAGGACATCATCGGGGCGGCTTGGCGCGCGGTCGCGATCTTCGCCCTGTACCCGGACACGAGGGCGCTCGCCCGGAGCCTGGTGCGCGGGGCGCTGAAGGCCGACCCGATCCACGCGGTCTTTCCAAACGAGGTAGAAGACGAGGTACGGCGGCAGTTCATCGCGGACGGGGGGCAAGAACTCGATGGAAACGACGAGCTCAAGCAACGGAACCAGCGGTGGGGGATCGCCATGAAGGTCGACGCAGAGCACGAGCTGCACGTCCGGGCACGCGGCCACGGGCCCGGCCACTTCTCGCTGAGCGCCCACTACGAGTACGGCAGGGACTCTGGCAAGCACCTGCTGGCGGCGGGGGACTACAAGGCGGGGAAGCGCATTCTGGCCGACTATCTCGCCCGGAAGGGATTCAATAACAGAACCGGATAGCACTTCCGGGTCTCCGGCTGCCCTTGTCGATCATTCGACCGCGCCCTTGAAGCCGATGGCCTTCCGCTCGTAGAGTTTAGCCGCGTGGTCGCGCTTCATGAGCATGAGCTCCTTGATCTCTTGCATGGGTTGCTCCCACGGTATCTTGAACCGGTTGTGGAGCTTGCTGCGCTTGGCGCCGAAGAGCACGGCCTTGTAGAGCAGGTTCGCGAAGGGCTTCGAGGGGCCTGACAGCTTGACCGCCTTGCGCAGCGTCATGAGCCCGAAGTCGTCCCACCCGCCCAGGAGGCCCGTGAGCGGCAAGAAGAGGAAAAGCGGGACGACGATGAGCGCCACGAGCACAGTGATGGCGGCGGGCGGTATCACCGCGTAGTTTCCGAGGCCGGAGAAGAGCGGGATCATCTTGTCGAACACGAGCGGCTTCCACAGCAATCCGAAGGCGAATATCGGGATGCTGGCGATCGCCGGGCAGATGAACATCTGCCAGAAGTAGAGCTTGACCGGGAAGCACCTCTTGTGGATGTAGATCCACATCATGACCATCTTGATGTTTCGGCAGAGGAAGCGATCCATGGCGAGGATGTACACGACGCCCCAGATCCCGAACGTGTCCTGGATGCGGAACACGTACATCCAGAGGAAGTTCTCCGTGATGTAGATCACCTCCTCGAAGATCCGTGAGAACGTGTAGAAGTTGATTTTCAAGATGCCCACGAGGATCGAGTCGGGGTAGGAGATGAATGGCAGTTCCATCTTGTGGATCAACGCGGGGACGAAGAACACGAATGACGTGACGTAGTACTGGAGCCCCGGCAGGCCGAGGATGACCTGGATGACCATGCCCATGGCGGCGAGCAGCACGGACGCGAACATGACCATGAGGAAGCCGTTCCACCGCAGCGAGTTGGCGATGTAGAAGCGGGCGAGCGCGGTCTTGCCGTTCATGTACGACTCGGCGATGCTGGGGACGAGCGCGAAGTTCCCCGCGTCGATGACGCCGATGATGCCGCCGATCCAGCCGAGCAAGGCCTTGTAGGTCGCCAGGGACGGGATGGAATCGATCATCATGAAGAGCACCCAAGTTGACGTGGCCGTCGAGACCATCGGTACCACTGAGACCTGGAAGCCGAACCAGAGGCACTGCTTGACGATCTGCCTGTCGAACTCGGCCCTGAAGCAATCCCGCCACGTGTAACCGAAGGTTTTCATGGCTTTGTCGAAGAACTTGGCCGCCACGGCGAACGCGAAGAAGTCGTCCACGTAAGCGCCGATCGCCGCGCCGACTGTCATGCCCACGAGTTCGCCCACGGCGGGATTGGTGTACCCGACCCACCTGCCGAGGAGAATGAACGCGATGTTCGTGATGTTCTGGAAGAGCGTCCCGCTGATGAAGCCGAGGATCTGGCCCTTGTTGTAGAGCTGGAGCCCGTTGAGCACGGCGTGGAAGATGCCGAGCTGACCCGGCCATTGCTTCTGGCAAATGATCAGTAATAACCACGTGAGGTGGGCGAGGTGGCCGAACCGAACCGTCTGGAGCACCATGATCGAGATCCAAGTCACCTGTACGATTCCGGTCATCATTTGATACCAAATATAGAACTGGACATACTTGATCATCCTGGAGGGATCCTTGACACGCCATTCCGCGATGAATCGTTCGATGCCGAAGCCCGTACCTGTGTCGAACACGGTGAAGACGATGGCATAGATGCCGCCCGAGATGCTATTGTATCCCTGGATCTCGGGGAAGGGGTAGAGCAAGCTCGTGAAGAAATCCAGCAGCACGAGGCCGATGATCATCGTGAAGATGGAAATGAAGAGGCCGTAGAAGTAGTTTCCGAGGGGGCGATGAAAACCGATGTCCTCCCACTGACCGCCCGCCTTGATGACCTCCTCGGTGTCCTCCCTCGTCCTCGCCTCGAGGTCGTCGATGGCGACCTCCAGGGGGTGCCGGGGGGTGTCCTTCCTTCCAGACGTGGCAATCACTGGCGAGAGCCTATCAAATGAGGAACGGTTCGGCGTCAAGGTTTATAATTCCATGAAGTAAGGTTTCGGGGCTCGCACGATCGCAGCGCGGTGCATCGTATTGGTGTGCACCTGATGCTGATGGCGAAGACAAGGGGGAAGTAAGGTCGGTCAAGGCCGCATGATCCGGAAGCCGCCGTTGAACATGAGGAGGCTCGCGATGCCGATGCCGAACTGCACGAAGACCTGGACGATCTTCTCGAACAGCCCGAGCCCCACGACCCACACGAAGATCATCGAGAACAAGCCCACGGCGACGAGAACGGACGCGGTGCGCATCTTGCCCGCGCTCTTCACGGCGAGCGTGATGTAGAGGTAGAACATGAAGATGAAGTTGATGAGCACGACGAGCACGATGCCAACCGTGGCCGCCAGAACCGCGACCTCCACGCCCGTGAAGAATATCATGAACGGGATGATGCACAAGCTGATGACCATCGAGATCGTAAACCAGGGCTTGCGGTTCTTCACGAAGCGCTCGAGCGGGAAGATGAATATCGCCACGCCGACCATGATGATGGCGAACATGACCACGCTGCTCACGGGCATCGTGACGTCCGTCAGTCCGAACAGGTCGAACTCCACGACCGGCATAACGTCGATCAAGTCCGACCAACCGGGTAAACCTGCCCACCTGAGTAGCGTGTCCATCATCGTGTAGACGAAGATGAACCCGATGACCAGAAACGAGAATCCCATCATCTTGAACAATGTCTTGATCGGGAGACCTTCCGGGAGCGCCGGTACCCGGGACCAGAGGTGCACCGACGTCCCGTATGCCATAGAGATGAGGACGACGTATCCCAGGTAGTTGAGATCGGTCGAAAGTGCCAGCCCTCCGAACCCCTTTATTGACCAATGTAAAAGGCCTATAATGAGAGTGGTGACGATGAACGCCGCGATCAACGCGAACCCGACGATTTGTATGCGTTTTTCGCTTTCCATGCCGGTTATTCCTCGCTTCTTTCTTGCGATCAAACGACATCTCTATCGATTCGTGCGCGAGTTTTTCAATACTCCTCCCGGGAAGACTCCTTCCCGGGGGGACTCGCCTTCGATTAGAGTAGAAAAAAAAGCTTACCGACACGACCTCAAATCTGGATTCGATAACCGGTTCCCAAGAAGATGAAGCCGACGATCATGACCGACGGACTGATGAGGCCTATCCACGGGTTGCCTTCCTTCGGCAGCTGGGTCAAGAGCAGCCCGATGATGACGAGCATAAAGCCGAAGGCGATCAGTATGCTCTTCTTGCGCACGCTGCCGCTCGTCTTGCCGCCGAGCACGAGGTAGAATCCAATGATGAGCACGAGGGCCAGAACCAAACCGATGGCACCGATGCCTAGGACGCCATACATCGCGTACTCCAGCGTCTCCCACGCCGGGCTCGCATCGCTGATGCCCGGGAAGAACCACGGGACGACGAAGGTGTAGGCCGCCATCGCGATCGCGCCGATCAAGTTGATAACAGTTATCGGGAACCGCTTGCTATTCCTAACGTATTTCTCGACCGGCCAGCAGACCGATGCGAAACCCCACAGGAAGAGCATGAACAAGTACGGGTTTATCGCCCCCTTCCCGACGAACGGCAGGACAAAGTCGACGACATAGCTGCCGTCGAAGCCCGGGGGGTTCTCGACTGTCCGGATGGCATCGATCCACTTGTCGATCGTCCAGATGAGTTGCGTGATGAGGTTGAACGCGACGAACCCGCCTAGCCCCAGGTAGAAGTGCTTCTGCGAGGTAACGTCCCGCAGCTTCACCGACTGGGCGAAGAAGTAGGTCATCATGACGAGCATAATGATGGCGATGAGTGCCTGGTAGACGAGGTTTAGCTGGGCGTTCAGGTCGAGGGTTTCCCATTGGACGATCATAGCTTTCACCGAGATTCGATATCTCTCACGTGATGGATCCACGCGTGCGGTATTAAAGCATATCCGGGCACGACACGGAGCCCATTTTGGGGGAAAAACGAGAAGGAGATCGGTACGGGGGCAGGCCAGCATCATTTCGACGCGAAGTGGGGTATGACCTTTTTGGACAGCAGCTCCAAGGAGCCCCAGTAGTCGTCGCCGAAGAGCTGGAACATGAAGTGCTCGCAGCCGGCCTCGACCCACTTCTCGATCTGGCCGATGACCTCGTCGCTCGACCCGGCGAACACGGGCTCCATAACCTTCTCGATTGGGATGTTGGCCTTCATCGCGTACTCCATGGCCGCGCCCTGGTGGCGCTTGTGCTCCGAGACGCCCGGCTTGCTGAAGTGCTTGATGAAGTTGACCTTGTCGGGGACGTCTATCCCGCACGCCTTCATGACCTCGGGCCGCAAGCACTGGACCATGCCGATGTACTTCATGCGCTCCTTCGCCGCCGCGGGATCCTTGTCGGAGACGTTGATGAAGGCGTTGTACGCGAGCTCGACCGGTCGGCCCTCCGAGCGGACCACGGCCGCCTGCTCCTTGTAGAGGCTCGGTGTGGCGCCGACGGGGATCCACCCGTCCGCGTACTTCGCGGTCAGCTTCAAAGTGCGGGGGCTCCCGGCGGCCACCCAGATCTTGGGCGCGGGAACCGTGGGCTCGTCAGCCTTCCTCTTGAACTGCAAGAACTGCTTGCTGAACTTGTAGTACTTCCCGTCGAACGACACCTTGTTCCTGGGATCCGACTCGAACACGAGCTTCATGACCTGGATCGCCTCCTCCATGTGCGACACCGGCTTGTCCGCGTTGATGCCCCAACCGGCCAGGTTCGGCCCCTCGCCCGCACCGATGCCGAGGACGAACCGGTTGTTGCTCATCTTCTGCATATGCAGCGCATGTTGCGCCATCTGGACGGGATGCGTGCGGAACACGTCAGACACCATGATGCCGATGCCGACCCTTTTCGTGACCATCGCGATCTCGGCCGCCATGAGCCACGCCGAGTAGATCTCCGTGTAGTCCGGGTACCAGTTCACGTGATCCATGACCGTGAGCATCGAGTAATTGCCGAGTTCCTCGATGATCCTGGCCGCCTTGAGCATCTCGTCCCGGCCGTACACCAGGTTGGAGAAGGCGGTCGCGTTCTGGATGCTAAATTTCACCATCTTTTTCACTCTTAGACGATTCGATCCTTACCCCATCGGGCGATAAAAGGATTCATTTTTACCTTCTCGATCCGCGACCATCCACTCGGTACAACCAAATGGTGGCTCCGCCGAGGGAAAATGAAAACGGGGATATAGGAAGCATCACGACAGCTTCCACAAGTATTCGTGTTCCAGGGCCAGGCCACGCAAGAGCACGGCACCCCTCGGCTTGTCCAGCAATATCTTTGCGAATCTCAACGTTTCCGGGTGCTTTTGCGTCAAGGCCTTGGCGAATCTCAGCACCTCCTCTGGCAAGTCAGCGTCCTTGAAGACCCCATGGACGAGCCCTATCTCTCGCGCCCTTTGCGCCGTGATCTTCTCTCCTGTGAAGATGAAATGCTTCGCAGCCGGCACGCCGAGCACGTTCACCGCCGTCTGGGTGCCACCCCACGCCGGGAAGAGCCGCATGTCGATCTCGGGCAGCTGGAAGGTGGCCATTTCCCCGGCGAACCGGAAGTCGCACGCGCACGCTATCTCGCAACCACCTCCCATCGCATAGCCGTTGACTTGCGCTATGACCGGCTTCCATTTCTCCGAGATCTCGAACTTGGGGTTCTCGTTCCGGGCGAGTGCATCCCAAAACTCCTTCGGATCATCGTCGTACTCGTTGCCCGTCATGATCTCGAGGATCATGAGCCTGCCGAAGTCGGTGAGCCAGCGCATCCTGTCCGGGGGCGTGCCGTACATGGACTTGAGGTCTTGCCCCGTGGAGAACGAGTCCCCCGCGCCCGTTAAGATGATCACCCGGATGGCCTTGTCCTGGCGCAGTTCCCTCAATACGTCCCGGAAATCCTTCCTCGCTTGCTCGTCGAACGCGTTCTTCACCTCGGGACGGTTCATCGTCACCAGCCCGACGCGCCCTTTCTTTTCGACCAAGATGTTCGTGCCCACGGTTGCCACCATCGTCTTCATGTCTGGGTAAAGAAAAAGGAAGCGGTTGGTTCAGTTCCCGCCGGCCTTGGCGTCCTCCGTGATCGACTTGGCCGGGTCATCGATGGCGTCGAAGTACTCGATGTCGTTCAAGTTCCCCTGGAGCTCGCCATCGCGCCATTTCGCCTTCACGGGCATCCCCACGTACACGTCGTCGAACTTGATGTTCGGGTTCATCTCGACGATGTAGATCGTGTCTGCGCCGTCGAGCCGCACGGCCACGATGGGGACGGGCACGAGCTCGCCGGTCTTCTCGTCCTTGTCGTAGGTGGCCGTGAACGTGGCGATGACGCCAGTCTCCCGGAGCCCCACCCACTTGTCCGGCATGGTCAAGCACCGCGGGCACACGAGCTTCGGCGGGAAGTAGACGTGGTTGCACCCCATGCACTTCAATCCGACGAGCTTCCGCTGCTTGAGCATGTCGAAAAAGATCCTCACGGGCGTGATGTTGAACTTGTACCTGCACGACGAGAGGTACCACTTGCCGGGCATCGTCCTCGTCCGCGCGTACTCCTTCTTGATGTATTCGAGCTTCCTCATCGTTTAAGCACCCCCCTTCCACTTGCGCTTCTGCCGTCCTTGAGAAGCACGACCTTGGTCGCGAGCGAGCCGATGTCGATGCCAACCGTTACGACCGTCATGTGCGCGTTCCTCGTGAAGCAATGTACACAAGCGCGGGGCGATAATAAACCCGGCCTGGCACAAAGGAATCTCGACCAGACTCGGATGCTGGCCGACCTTCCGGAAACGCAGTATGTTTTTTTATGCGGTGGCGCCCCAGTGTGAAGATCACGCGGGATGACGATCATCATCACACGCGCTCGCGTCCCCCGGCCGGAACGCCGAGGCGAGGAGGTCCCACAGCGTGAAGTGCTGCACCCTCGTGACGAGCTGGCCGTCCACCCACTCGGTGGCGGCGTGCTTGCCGCGGAACTCCATCACGTCGAAACCATGCGCCTTGTCGAACCGGAAGCCCGCGACGACGCGGTGGAAGGCGCGGCTCGGCACCATCCAGCGGGTCTGGAGCA
>JAFGBX010000278.1 GCA_016932935.1 Promethearchaeota archaeon
ACGACCGTAGGAAAGCGCGGGGAAATACTCCCGAAGAAAGCCCTACGCAAGATCGCTGGTTTTCGTCCCGGCGATAGAGTCCTGGTCGAAGCAAGGGAGAACCAGATCGTCATCAACAAGATCTTGTCCGTGGACGAAGCATTAGCCATGTCTGTCATTGCTAAGGGAACGCCAGCGCAGCTCGAAGCCGAGCTGGATGCGGAAGGCAGCAGACACGAGGACGGCGGGGATTGACGGAGCCACAAGTCGCCGTCCTGGACACGACGTACGTCTTGCCGCTCTTCGGCATCGACGTGGAGCTCGGCCCGGGCTTCAAGGATGCTTTGAGGTCCTTGTGGAATCACGGGATCCGGGGGCACAAGCTCGTGCTGCCGACGGTGTGCCTAGTTGAGGTCGGATACAAGTTGAACAAGGAATTCCGGGTAAGAGGAGACAGGCGTATCTTGGACCGGTATCCGACCATCCTCCCCACGATCACCCGATCGGGCGTCGTGCACTTGCACGACTCGCACCTCGACCAGGCCGCGAGCAGCGCCGCGATGGAAATCCGTGCCGCCGGACACCCGGATCTCTTGGACTGCTGGATAGCCGGCAGTGCGATCGCACTGGGGGGTTCGCTCGTCACCGAGGACGATGCACTGGAGGACGCCGTTCGATCGTTGCCAGCCTACACCAAGGTAACCATCCATAACTGGCGCAGCTTTCAAGGTACTGCGGTAAAAACCCGTTGACTCGCCAGGCTCGCACTAATGGTAGGGGGCGCGGCACCGCGAGGCACGCCGCCCTGCAGCCTAGGAGGAAGACCCGGGTAGACCACACGGCCGCGCTATTCTTCCTCGAGATACGCCTGCCAATCTTCCAGAACGAAGGGGATCCCCAGGCCTCGAACGATGCCCAGGATGTACTTGTCAAAATCGACGTCGTACTGGCCGATTATCTTGTTGAGGTGCCTCTGGAAGTTCGGCCTAGCCAGATAGTCGCGGATGTACGCGTCCCATCCCTTCCATTGCTTCTTCTTGATCTCGCTACTCTGGTCGCGGTACATCAAGAACGCCCGCTCGAAGATCTTGTATAACATAATGAACGCTATCATCTCCTCCTTTTGCTGCGTCTCGTCCAATTCCTTCGGATGCTCGTCTTTGACGTCAAAGATGTCTAGATACGGGTGCTCGAAGCAGAACATCTGGAAATCCGCGTATTTCTGGTTGAGTGCATCGTATGTACCGTATTCACGGTCGCGCCGTTCTCGTTTGTTATTGTTATAATACTCGAGAAGGCCGACAGGGATGCTAAAGATGATCACCACGTAGGAGGTGGTCTCCAACATGTTCCGGGTTTCCTCCAGGGGCAGGCTGGAGAGCAGGGCAACCACGATAATGATCAAAGCAGCTATGAAACACGCGAAGAAAATGGTGAAGCTCTTGTCACGATTGTTCATGTTTCCCGCCCCATTCGAACGAGTTCTTTGTAGATAGGACTTTGTTGGGCGTCTCCCCTTAAAAGCATTTCTGAGCGCCGGAGCTCGAACGTCCGCAGCGCGTGATCCCACGGGTTCACGGTGGTCGAAGGCAGCAAGGTGCCAGGAACGGATCACGACCTGTTCTTCATGCTCCGGGACAAGAGATAATTGCAGCAGGGGAGCGGCCCCCGTCTTAGTTCACGGCTTCTCGAGCCGGGCCTTGTTCCTATAGGCGTCGGCCGGGTACTTGGCCGCGTTCTTCCCGACCTTGTCGAGGATGGCCTTGGCGACGTCGATGTGCTTTCCCGAGATGCGCTCCAGCGCGTTCATGAGGTTCAGGCTGTAGATGATGACGTCTGCGACCTCCTCGATGACCTCGTCCAGGTGTCCGCCCTCCCGCACGTACCCGCGTGCCTCGTCCACGCCCTTCCACAGGAAGTGCTCGGCAAGCTCGCTTGCTTCTATCGAGATCGCGAGCGCGAGGTCCTTCGGCTCGTGGAAGCGCTCCCACTGGCGCTCGGCCACGAACCGCCGCAGCGCGTCGCGCAAGGAGTCGATGTCCCGTTCTGCCGCCATGCTAGGACTCCGGCGGGACGCCTCAAAAAGGTTCCAGGGGGCGGGGGCGCCTTCCCCGCGGGACGTCCCCGTGGTGTACACTAGCTGTTACGACCGTGCTAACAATCGTCCAGCGGAGGGTTAAGAAGCGGGGAACCGTTACAATCCGTCGTAACCGAAGAGGTCCTTCAGATCCTCCATCGCGGCCGAGTTCGACGTGGAGAGCATCTTCTTCATGGCCTTGCCGAGCAGCGGGGCGAACTTCTTCATCGACGCTCGGATGAGCCCTATCTGGACGTCCTTGTCGGAGATGACGCCGAGCACGCCTGCGTCCTCGCACGCCACGGCGAAGCGAAACCCCGTCTTGAACTCGTTGATCTGGATCTCCAACCCGCTGAAATCGAGCGCGTTCCCCTCCTCCTCGCCCGCCTGGAACACGGCACCCATAATCGCGCCGACCGCATCGAGGTCGAGCTGCTTGAACGCGTACTTGCTGAAGTTGGCGATCATCAAGCCCGTCCTATCCATCAGTACCACGTGCGTGATTCCGGCCACGGTTTGGCCGATCTGCTCGAGTATCTGGCGGATGGTGTCGATCGCAGACATAGTACCAGCCGGCGGGTTTTTGCCCTTTTATAAATGGGCCATACAAGGAATGCAAACAGAACCTATTAAATCTCTCGTTATGTGCCATATAACCTTTTCTGGTGCCGCGATTTGTGGTAACAGATCGCGCGTGGGGATTCTTACCATTCCGAGAACAACGGGTTCTTTCCGGGCAGATTAGACAAGGCAGCGACGGATGCAGTACCGTCCCGCAAACAAGTGACCGCGCTTCCCGTCTTACAACGGCCTGCTGGCGGATCCAGGGGGATCCTGGTTCCTTACCATGGATTCGGCATCACGATTGCGGATCTGGGATGATCGATCGGGACGAACGGATCCGGTCGACCATGCCGGGGTCGTCGATCAGCGCGCCGTCGAGGCCGTGCCCGACCAGCCTCTCGAGCGCCTCGGCCGGGCGCCGTTCCCTGGCGAAGTCCCATGCCAGCGCCTGCGCCCCGAGCCGATGGCACGCTTGGATGAACCCTTTGCCCGCCTCCCGTGCCCGCAATGATACCATCGCGAACGGGAGCGGCAGGTCGGCGCGGTAGCGGGCCTTGGCCAGCTGCCCCTTGGTGAACGCCTTGCATGACGTTATGTTCAGGCAGAGAAG
>JAFGBX010000279.1 GCA_016932935.1 Promethearchaeota archaeon
ACGGCGTGTTCGTGAGCGGGGACGTCGCCTACGTCGCGGACGCGGACTCGGGCCTGCAGTGCATCAGCGTCGCCAACCCGGCGTCGCCGTCGCTGCTCGGCACCTACAACACGCCGGGTGATGCGCTCGGCGTGTTCGTGAGCGGGGACGTCGCCTACGTCGCGGATGGTGTTTATGGCCTGCAGTGCATCAACGTCGCCAACCCGGCGTCGCCGTCGCTGCTCGGCACGTACAACACGCCGGGTCAGGCGCGGGGCGTGTACGTGAGCGGGGACGTCGCCTACGTCGCTGATGATACCTCGGGTTTGCAGTGCATCAACATCGCCAATCCGGCGTCGCCGTCGCTGCTTGGCACGTACGACACGCCTGGCACTGCGTACGGCGTCTTCGTGAGCGGCGACATCGCCTATATCGCGGACGGTTCTTCTGGTGTGCAATGCATCAAGGTATTAATTCACCCGTGGGATGATAGCGTGCCTCCAACGAACCCTTCCAGCCCATGCACGCAGACGGCCGGCACGACGACGAACGGCACGTGGCAGAACGCGGTCGACGACCCGGCATTCACCTGGAGCGGCGCGTACGACGGAAACGGCACCGGCGTGTGGGGCTACTACGTGTACTGGGGCACGAGCGCCTCGGGGACGTCCACCACGTTCCAGGCGGCCTCGTCATACGATCCTGGTGCCGTGGCCAGCGGCACCACTTACTACTTGCGGGTGCAGACGCGTGATAATGCCGATAACGTGGCGTCGTGGACAACGCTCTACGTATTCCGGTACGATAGCACTGCCCCGTCAAACCCGACCAGCCCGTGCACGCAGACGGCCGGCTCGACGACGAACGGCACGTGGCAGAACGCGGTCGACGACCCGGCGTTCACCTGGGGCGGCGCGTCGGACGCGCACTCGGGCCTGTGGGGCTACTACGTGTACTGGGGCACGAACGCAGCGGGGACGTCCACGACGTTTCTAACGTCCACGGCCTATGACCCCGGCGCGGCCAGCAGTGGTACTTACTACTTGCGGGTGCAGGCGCGTGATACTGTCGATAACGTGGCGCCGTGGGCCACTCTCTACGAATTCCGGTATGACGACACGATCCCGACCAACCCGACGTCATGCACGCAGACAGCCGGCACGACGACGAGCGGCACGTGGCAGGGCACGGTCAGCGACCCGGCGTTCACCTGGAGCGGCGCGTCGGACGCGCACTCGGGCGTGGCGGGCTACTACGTGTACTGGGGGACGAACGCGAACGGCATCTCCAACGCGTCCCAGGCGGACACGGCCTACGACCCCGGCGCCGTCGCCAGCGGCACGACCCACTTCCTGCGGGTGATGGCGCGAGACTCCGCCGGCAACAACGCGTCGTCGTGGGTCACGCTCTACGAGTTCCGGTACGATGCCACGGCCTCGACCGGTTCCGGTCTCGATTCCGACCAGATCATCCAGATCGTCCTCATCATCTCTTGCGGGGCAGCAATAGGCGTCGTCGGGATCGCCCTCGGCCACAAGCGAAGCGCGAAACGGGAGCCGCGCCCCGAATCCAAGTAGGCTCCCTCACGGGTTACCCGTTTTAACCTTTTTTTTTCGTCACTCCCCGTGAAGGCGGGGAGCGGTCGCGGGCCGGGGCGGCGTGCCCGATCGACGGGGACTGCTGCCTCGCTTGCGCCAAGGAATGCGGGCGGCGTGGGTACTGCCAGCTCAAGTGAGGGAGATTTATCGATTTCCTAGCTGGGAAGGTGTCAAAGTTTCTATCTTAGACCTTTTGTATTTGATGTCTTTCTTTTAGGCGCGGGAACGGTCGTACTATAAGGTTTAATTTTCACGCGAGATGGTTTATCACGACACGTCATGTCAGACGAAGCGACCCCATCCGGCGCGGCACGGCGCGTCTACAAGGGCTCGTCCCGCGACAAGCTGCTGCCGCTCGTCGGGATTCGCATCCCACGCGTCCGGTTGACCGGCATCGGATCCGGAATGACGTTGCCATCGCCGCCACGGATGCTGATGCTCATGGCGTCCTACATCTTGCTCTTCTGGCTCATGGCGGGAGGCATATACATGATGGTGCGAAATCCCATCGCAGTGGGCTCCCAAGGCGATGAGGCGGTGTTCTTCTATCCATCGATGAACGAGAGTTTTATAATAGAGGGGATCATCGCTGCCACCTTGCTGTTCATTGCCGGGATCGGCATGGTGCTCTTGTACCAGGGTTCCCTCCAGAAGATGAACAAGAACTATGCGACCAAGTTGCTGGTCGTCGGGTTCGTCCTGGGCATTGTTTCCTTCCTAGCATTGCAGTGGATCATCAACATCAAGCTCGGGAAGGCCTGACAGCCTGCCTCTTTCGGCCGCGGCACGGCCCCCAGCCAGCGTCGTGTGATTTCCTCCCCTTATTCAGACCCACGTATTTAAATGTTGCATCATTCGGATCCTCGTGGCGTCCATGCACTGGAGGATCGAACGAGCCCGGCCAAGCTTCTCGTAGGGGGAACCGATGGTTACATCCCGCGATTTCGAGGCGAGGCGTGGCCGCGCCGCGCCTTACGAGATCTACAAGCCAAGCGATGGAGAGACGGGGCTACCCGTCATGTTCATCCACGGCTGGCGCTCGTCCCCGGCGATGTTCCACGACCTCGTCGCTTGCCTGGATCATGGGAGCATCTGCTGCATCCTCCCTCACCTCGCCAGCGATGCCTCGCGCCGCCACGATTCCTCATCGCGCACGCCGCACCTCGCAGCACTCGATCTGATCGACGAGCTGCACGTCGACCGGCTTGGCATCGTCGCGTTCGGCATGTTCGGGGGCTCAATCGCCCGACACGTGATCCGTGAGCTCGGGTACCATCGCTTCGCCTTCGTCTCGTTGCTGTCACCTGGGCCCTGTATCATCGACTCGCCGGCCCGCGAGGCGTTCTGGAACATGCTCCCGGTCGAGACACGGGCCAAGATCCTCGACCTCTCGCCCGGCGCGCTCGATGCGATGGTGCAAAAGGCGGTCGACCTCTTCGACGTGCGAGGCTCGACCGCTTCTCGGGAGGGGCTCTACGATGACCTGCACTCGATGGCCGAGGAGATCCTCGCGCTGGGGGGCGCGGCCAGGAAGAAGCACCGGACATGCATCGTGCCCGTCGAGGTGATCTGCGGCGAGCTCGACGAGGTCATCCCGCTCGAGCTGTCGTTCAAGACCGTGCGGGACTTCGGAGAGGTAAACGTGAGCGTGATCCCCCTCGCTGGCCACCACTTCGTCGCCGAGTTCTACGAGGAGACCGCGGAGTGCATGCGGGAGTTCCTCGACGAGCGGGTGGAACGCGTCATGTGCTCGCAGCGAGCGCTTCCTTGAGCGTCTTCAAGCCGAGCAACAAGCCTTCCTTGATCTTATCGTCGCTCGCCAGGTAGGCGCCGTCCTCGTGTTCGATGTTGATCGCACCCGAGAACCCGTGCTTCTTGAGGATGCCGAACAGCGCCTTCCAGTCGATGACCCCGAGGCCTGGGATCTTGTAGGCCCACCAGCCCGGCTCGTAGAGTCCGCGGTCAGCAAGCATCGTGCTGTCGATGGCCGTGTCCTTCGCGTGCAAGGTGAAGACCTTCTTCCTCGCGGAAAACTCGTCCAGGGCCTTCTTCCAGTCTACCTGGAGCCAGACGAGGTGGGACGGGTCGAACTCCAACCCGAGGGACGGCGAGTCCTCGCACGCGGCGAAAATCTCCCTCCAGAAATACGGGGAGCGGCCGATGTTCGATCCCCCGGCGGGGCAGTTTTCGATGGCGAGCCTAACCCCGTGGCTCCTCGCGTGTTCGACTAGAGGGATGAAATGCTCCTCGAACAGCCCCATCTCCTGGAAGAAGGCACCGCCAGTGCCTCCCACGAAGCATGCGACGATCCCCACATCGAGCTGCTGCGCGGCCTCGATGACCTTCCTCATGTGGGCGTTGTGATTGTCCCTGGAGCCTGGCTCGAGGTGGTTCACGCAATATGCCAGGCTCGTGACCTCGATGGAGTGCTTCTTGCAAGGTTCACGCACGTCACCTGCCCCTCCTGCCAGCACCTTGTCGACGTCGACGATGGCACCCGGCCCCGCGGCGAGCTCGAAGGTCTCGAAGCCGACCCCTCGTGCCCACGCGGCGGTCTCCTCCAGCTGCTTGGAGCGGAACAAGTTATGGAATCCAAGTTTTATGGCCATGGTTGCTCCTCACGATTCATTCATGCAATTTCTTGGTATCGAACAGCTCACGCTCCTCGTCGAGCAGGGGCAAGACGTCGAAAATGCCGCTGAACGCGCGCAGCAAGTCGAACGCGTTACGCTCGATGCATTTCAAGAACAAGCCGAGGCCGTTTATCATGAGATTGTCGGCTATTTTATTCTTGTCCTTGTACATGGCCGAGACGTTCTTCACGACCGCTGTGATTTCTTTCACGTTGACGCGTTCCCGGACGAGTACCATGACGGCCGTCCACAAGGACGCCCAGCCCATCGGGAGATCGCCGGCGTCGAGGAACGAGAACGCCTCGTTCTGGTAGAGCATGGCGGCCTTGTCGAGGTGCTTTCCGCCCTTGAGCAAGGGCAGCCCTTGCAGCTTGCCCTCGCGATCGAGCAGCTGCCGGCGCACCCGCGCGGCAGCGAGGCCCGGCTCCAGGTCCATGGAGACCATCTCCACGATGACGGGGAGGGCCTCGTCCAGCTTCTTTGCGAAGTCGTCGGTGACGGCGGCAGCCCTCCGCACGAGGACGCCGGGCGGGACTGGCTTGCTCAGCACCATGTACGCGAGCGCTCGCTCCGCCAGGAGGAGGGGCAGCAGCTCCGCGAGGAGCACCGCCTCGACGATGCCGCTCCCCACCTCCAGGCCAACGGCCTTCCCGAGCAGGCCGGCGAGACGCCATGCATGGAGCCGCGTGACCTTGAGCTTGAACTCGGGGCCGAGGTCGTCGAGGGATTTGAGTATTTTCGTGGCGGCGGCCAGGTCGCCCCTCTTCAGTGCGATGAGCTGTGAGACCACCACCGAGAGGGCGAATTCCTGGTGGTTCTTGTCCCGGGCGAAGAACTGCCTCGCGAGTTGCTCGTTCTTTTCGATGCGGTCGATCGCGGCGAGTACCTGGTCTGGCTTGGTCATGAAGCAAGGCATCAGCTCGGCTATCTTCTTGTCTTCTTTCCAGGCGCGCAAGGCCGCCTCTCGCTCGGCCCGGCGTGCCAGGAGGTGGTGATTCTCGAGCACGAGCATCCGCTTGACCTCTTGCAGGTCCTCCATCAACGCACGCGTCGACTCCTGCTTCTTGAGCTCCCCCTCGCGCTTCAGCTTCTCCTCCTGATCGATCTGCACGAGCCGCGCCGAGAAGCGCTTCCTCCTATCGAGATCCTTGAGCTGGTTGAGGAGATCATCGATCGGTTTCAAGTCGTGTGTATCAATGTAGAAGTTGATGATGTTCTCGATGATGTCGTCGGTCTCGGCGGGCTTCTCTTCTTTTCCCGCAATGGATGCCAGGACGAACTCGTACTTCTCCAGCTTGCCGCGCGCGAGGAGGATCGAGTGCAGGCTTCGCTCCTTGCTGGACATCCGCGCCTCGTTGAGGTAGGCCGCCGCCAGGCGGGACGCTAGCTCGTCCGCCTGGGCATGGAAGTGGTTGTTGCGCGCCTGGGTCTGGTAATACTCGATGAACTTGCTGAAGTCGGCCTCGCCCTGGGCCGCGGGCCTCGATTTGATGTGGTGCACGACCGACGTAACGAGCTCCTCGCGGCGCTCCAGCGGCAGGAAGCCGAGGATCGATTTCAAGTCTATGGTGCTGCCGCATTTCACGAGGTGGTCAGCGACTTGATAGACCAGGTCGGCGGCGATGTCCAGCATGTCCAGATCGCGGAGCCAGGCCGCGTTGATCGACAAGAAGGTGGCCGCCCGATCCGGGTGTCCCTGGCTCGCCATGTCGACGAGCAGCTTGCGCCTGGCCCTCGCGTACACCAGCGCGTCGTCCTTCTCCTCCTTGTGGTAGACGAGGAGGCGCTGGTAGGCGCTCTTCTTGAAGGCCTCTTGCCTCTCCTGGGCCTCGATCTCCGCTTCCTTCTCCCTCGCGACCCGCCGCGCGCTGAGCTGCTTGGTCGTGAGCGGGTCCTGGACGAGGGCGATGACCTTCTCGAACTCGTGGAAGGCCATGTTCTCTATGAGGTGGACGCAGATGGCGGCGATCTGCTGGTCGGGCACCGGAACGGGGATGCCCATGCGCTCCCGGAGTGCCACGATCTCGTCTAACAAAGCGAGTGAATCCCCGATGAACCTCTGCGTGATCTTTTCCTTTAGCAAATCGAGCTTCACTTGCGCGTGCTTCTTCGCAAGCTCGGTGGCGCTGTCCCGGAGATCGTGCTTGAGGAAGAGGGCGGTTACCTCATCGAGTTGGAAGTTGGCCTTGTCGAGCAGCCGCTGCGACGCGAGGTAGTCGACACCCCTCGTGATCTTGTCCTTGAGCGCTGCCAGTTGCGTGGCGGGCGATTTGACCTGCCGGAGCAAGTCGGGGATCCGGTCGAACTCGAAGACGGACGTCCACGCGTCGATTGCCTTGATGAAGAGATCCTCGGCGATCCCCGGGTCGACGTACTCGTTCCTGTTCCAGTACGCGAGCTCTTGGTACTTAGAAGCGGCGTCCCGGAACTTGTGTTGGGCGTGCAGTGCAGCTGCCCGGTTCATCTGGTACTGCAAGTGCTTCTTCTTCAAGAACAGGGCCCTGGCTACCTCGCCGAGCTGCTCGCACACCCTCGCGGCGAGCATGTACTCCGATGCCATCTCGAGCCATCGCGCGCCAATGGATCCGAGCACGAGGGCCTCGACCTTCTTCCGTGCCCTGGCGACGAGGGAGAGGACGTGGAAGTTCCGTCCGAGGAAGACCTGGTCGTCGCGGGTGACGTCGGCCTCGATCTTCCTTGCCATCGTCTCCCATACGATGCCTTCCCGGAGCCAAGCGGTGTCAAGGTCGATCGGCCCGGCCTCGGGGTGATCGACGATCCCGCGCAGCAAGGTCTTGACGATGCCAAGGAAGCGGCCTGGTGCCGAGCGGTTGAAGGCCATGCATTCGACGACCCGGCGATCCCATACCTGCCTTATGAACGCGTCGTCGAGAAAGGTCGCCTGCCCGCCGGCGTCGACGATCGACACCATGGTGGGAAGGAACCGGACGGCCTTCTCGATGATGCCCGCGTACTCGAGCGTCGTCGCAGCGCCGGGGTCGGCTGCCGGGTCGACGAGCACGAGGATGCCGTCGCTGCCCTTCATCGCATCCTCGAAGTCGACCTTCGTGACGTCCTTCACGAGCCAGAACTCCGCGCCGACTTGCGTGTCCTCGTTCAACTCGATGTCTGCATTGCGTATCGAGACCCCCGACACCAAATTTATGGTATCCTCGACAGCGTTCAATATCCCGCACGCCTCGTCAAGCAACGCTGCACCGCCCTCGCCGAGGAGGGCGATGAAGGGGATCTTGAAGAAATAGCGGGGCATGATGCGGGACGCGTGGATCGGTTGTCGAGGATCCATTGTTCGCGTGGCCTTTTATGCCTTCAACGTCTCGGCGAGGCTGGTGGGCGCGTGAAAAAAAACTGGGACGGCTACGGCTCGCCCAGTTCAATGAGCGCCGTCTTATTCGCGTCGTTTATCGCGTTCCGCACGCGCTGCAACCAGAGGTGGATCTTGTCGATCTCGTCGAAGACTTTCCGTTCCTCGTGCCCATAGTCAGCTACCTCATCGATCTGGTAGTAATCGACGACTTGCTTCTCGATCTTGTGGCCCTTGTCGCTGAGCTCCTGGGAGGACTTCTCGACCTTGGTGATGGCACGCCAGTTCATCACGGTGCCCGTCTCCTTCGTGACCTCGACGCCCTTGGCCTTGATAGGGATGGCGCGGGCCATGTTCTCGAGCTTCGGGGCGATGTCGTTCTTGAGGACGAGCAGCTCGGGGATCGTGAGTTCCTTCTCCGTCCCGTCCAGATCGACGAGCCTGGCACGCGCCTTCTGGTTCGTGAGCGAGATGCGCAGCGCGAGCTTGCGATCCTCCTCGACGAGCGCCTTGAGCCTGTCGAGGCACTCCTCGATAGAATAGGTTCGCTTGTACTCCTTCTTGCTCCCGGGGATGGGGACGAGGTTGTCCTTGTCCTCGATCGAGAGCGTGCGGTACTGCAGCGTGTCCCGGCCGGCAAGGCGCAGCCGGGCGAGCCAATTCTCGATCTCGGCGTCGATTTGCTTTCGCCGGGCGAACGCGTCTCCTAGATTCATGTGCGATGTTCCTCGTTCGTTGGTGGTGGGGGTGATAACCGGAGCGGGTTGTCAAGGCCATGAGCAGCCTTTTCAAGGGGTTGTACGGGCATAGCGGTGCCGTGTAACGACATCTGGCGGGGGGAAAGCCCCCCGCACGAATGCGGCGATGCGATGTACGGACCAGCCAAGCCGATTGGTGGGTAGACCAACATCGATTTGAGGGTATATTTCTGCGTTTTTTACGGACTCATATTCGGTCCCGCTCCGGCTTGTTCCACTCGGGAGGCGGGAATAAATACTTTCAGCATGTCCCGGTACCACTCGCGTCGACGGGAGTCCTTGTTTATTCCTTCTTCTCCTCCATCTCACCACTCCTGCCTCGCAAGATGCGAGCGATGAGGGCACGATCCTTGTCAACCCATTTGAGAGTCAATCCCCACAAGAACACCCCGATGAAGCCCACGACCATCATGAGCGACACGGTGTGCTGATAATTGTCGTTTAACCACTCGAGGGTGATCCCTGAAAGCAACAATCCTATGCTCCGCCCCAGGAGTTCAAGGAACTTGTTCAATGAACTCACGGCACCTTGCGCTTCGGGGAGATTGATGGCTTGCAAGAACGGCGATTGGTTGATGTAAAAAAGCCCGATAACTGCTTGGATGCCAAACATCATGGCACCAATAAGCCAGTTCACCGGGTGCACGTGGAATAGAATGAAATCCGTCCTTTCCCAGTCGCTATCGAGTTCCACCGGGATGAAAAAGATGAAGATGAAGAAGCAGTATCCTGCAAGCAGCGATGCGATGATCATGTAGATCCTGGCCTTGATGGTCTTCTTGCCCCATCTATCGCAGATACTCGCGAGACCTATCGCGCCAAAGATGGCTCCTGGCGTCCCGAAAGCGACCGTGATCAAGGTAAGCACGATCGGCGCGATATTAAACGGGGCGGATTCGAAACATGCGAAAAAAAGAAGCAACGGGAATGAAATGGTGAAATTCGTGAAAATTCCCTCTCCCATGGCGATGACGTTGGTTCTTGAAAACAACGTGGACCTCAACGTCTCCTTGTTCAAACGGTAGTTGTAGGACGCGTGCTCCATGTTCAAGATGCTTCTTAGCTCCTTCCTCATCGATCCACGCTTTGGCTCCACCGCTTTCGCCCCGATCAGGATACCCGTGGCTACCATGGTGAATCCGACGACGAAAAAATAGATGCGCCACCATTGGGTGAACGTGCTCGCGGCGATGATTCCGCCCACTATGTAGCCGAGCCTCTCCAGGAGCATTGAAATCCCGAAATACCGGGATCGACTCGTCTCGGCTATCCGGTCGTCCGTATATGATATCTCCAACGGCAATCGGTATCCAAAGACAGCACTCCTTGCCATGTTCACGCCAAGGAAAAGGAAGAACGATAGGTTCCCGTATCCCGCTGGCATCAAGCCTTGCAGGGCAAACAAGCCCCCGTGCAATATCGTGGCAGCCGTCATGATTTTTTTCCGGCTATACTTGTCTGCGAGGATCCCGAATGCGAGTGCGAATATGCCTTCAGAAAGAATGGCCGTACCCGCCATCACGCCCATTTCCGACACGTGAAGAGGCTCGCCAGGCCAAATGATTTGAGACACTATTAAAATGTTCACCATCAACCAGGTGTCGACCCACGTGAACGGGCTCTGGAACGCGGTCGCGAGCGTTGGCCAAGCACGTTTTACGACGTCACCCTCGACTTGGGCCTTTCCTGTCTTCTCCTCCAAATGCACCGCGCCCCTCTATTGCTGAATGTGGATATTATAGAGTCCCATTCGTACTATTAAAGCCTTAAGGCATAGCTTCCACCTACAATGAGGAAAAAACGAACGAAAAAAGGGATAACAAGCGCTGACGCGATGCAATAAAATCATCCCTCTATCATGTTCCCCATCTGCTCCCGAATCGTCATATATTCCCTATAATCTCGTGGATACGAAATAAAACTCCCCCATTTGCACTGAATCTCATTAATCAAGTTGGTGGCGGCCGTGTTTTTGATGCCCTCGAGGAGGGCGAGGTACTCGTGGTGCTCGAGCCCGTCCCGCATGGTCTCCCAGACGATCGTGGTGACGGGCTGCAAGTTCGCGTCCGAAAGCAGCATGATCGCGTCCCCGATGCCGTCGTACCCGACCCTGAACGGGTCGAGCAGAGACACCTCCCGCTGGGTCGTGTTGACGTAGGCTTGCGCGTCCCAGAACAGGAACCCGTCGAAGTCGAACGCCCACGCGCACCAGAAGAGGGCCAGGTGGTCGACGGCGGGGTCGATGAACGAGACCGTGGGCTTGTTCACGAGGCTGCAGCACGTGTAGTACCAGAAGTCGTTCCCGCTCCCGTGCTCGGTCGCGATGGTGTCTGTATCCACGCCGTTGATGTGGGGGCACCAGATGTCGACGTGGCCCTGGAGCTGGGGCTCCACCTGCTCGGTCAGCAGCACCTTCCAGCCCGGGTGCGCCGAGTGCACGAGGTCCGACCACCTGTTGAAGCCGGCGTACTGTTCATCGCTGGGCTCGTCGATGGCGTAGACGATCGCGAGGTCGAGCCACGTCCTGTTGCCCGGCAGCGCGTGGCCCTCCAGGAAGGATCCCAGCTGCGAATAGAAGGAGACCGTCGTCGCGTTGAACGCGGTCGTGAACGCGCCCGGCCCGTAGACGTCGCTGGGCTTGAACGTGATGCGGAACGAGTCCAGCCCGTGTGCGATGGCGTTCCCTAGGTCCACCTCGAACTGCGTGAAGTCGAACGTGACGTTGTCGTGCGCCTTGTCCACGGTGTAGAACAGGCCGTTCTCGAACGGGAAGTACGGGGAGATACGGTGGCTGAGGAAGGCCTTCGTCCAGTCGTCCCGCTCGGCGATCCGGTACACGTTCCGGTTCCCTATCGCCACCCGGAGCGAGTGCTCGACGGGCAGGGTGAAGTTCCAGACCCGCGTGAGCAAGGTGACCGTGAGCGCCCCGGCGTCAGTCGCCAGGGTGATGTCGTCCGAGTAATTGCCGGGCGAGACGTCGTCGGCGCAATACAGCGTGAGCCAGAG
>JAFGBX010000280.1 GCA_016932935.1 Promethearchaeota archaeon
CCCCGGGACGGTCTCTTACCACCCGCTCTCCGAGCCGGGCGCCACTTGCGCCCTCGAGTTCAACGACGGCAAGGTCATGATCACGGACTTTGCCCCCGTCAACAACGTGACGTGGGAACTCATCAAGCAGAAGGTCGGGAGGGACAGGCTGGTCTCCGTGTTCGACAAGGCCGACGCCATCGGCCAGGGGCACTGGGCCCTGGTGCCGCACCTCAACGAGATCTGGGCCGCGTGGATCGCCGAGGTCCTCCCCTCCCTCGCCCCGAGGGAGCGCCTCTTCTTCGTCGACCCCGCGGACATGTCCAAGCGCCCCGCCCAGCACGTCGCGGAGATGATGGCGCACCTCGAGGCGATCAACCGGTTCAGCGGGATGAAGGCCGTGATCTCCCTCAACGACAAGGAGGCCATCCAGATCGCCGATGCATTCCCAGAAGTCGGCGAGATCAAGAATTTCGAGGACTATTACAAGGCGGGCGAGAAGATGATGGCTCGGTTCGATGTCCACGCGATCATCATCCACCACCCGCACTTCGCCACGATCACGACCAGGGAGGACACCTGGCACGTGAAGGAGGGCTTCACCTCGAGGCCCAGGTTCACCACGGCTGCTGGCGACCACTTCAACGGGGGCGGGCTGATCGCGCTCGCGTCGGGACTGTTCGCCCCGGACGAGGCGATGGTCATCGCGAACGCGTGCACCGCTTACTTCGTCCGCACCGGCATCTCGCCGGACGTGGAGAAGCTTGCCGCATTCGTCGACAATTACCGAAGATACGTAGACGAGGACATCGACGCCATCGTTTGAACCCTGGGACACGCGTGCACGCACGCATGCTCTCGTCCACTTATGCGAGGGGCAGAGAGTCCGCCCCGGCCCGCGCCGGCCCGCCCCGGCCTCCTTGCTCCCCCGCCGCTGGCCCCCATCCCATCTCCTTCCTCGCTTCCCCTTGCACGCACGGGTCTAGCGCGCGTGTCGCCGACCTGATAGGCGCCCCCCGGCGGATGCCGCGGGGGACACGCGGATGATGCCCCGCCTCTTCAACCCCGGGGAGGCCGGTAGTGGTGGCGCGAAGCGGACGGCTGCCTCGCGTCGCGTGATGCTGACATGATCGAGATGCACCTTCCCGCACTGCCCATAATCCCCCGAGCGAGCCTCCAGGACATGAACGACGCGTCCGTGAAGCGCGTCATCCCGTACCTCAGCGCTAGGATCTGCCCGCTATGCCAAGGAAGCTTGAAGATCGACCAACAACCGGAGTCCACATTCGCTTTCTGCGACAACTGCCACGACTTCGACGTGAGCGTGCACATGGATATGGAAACCAAGGCGGTCGTCCTAGGGTATTCTTCCTTGTCTGGCCCCGAGGGCTTCGTGGATCCGGACGTCCTTGCGAGCTTGAATGCTGCGCTGCTGCGTCGCGAGTACGCGGGGCTCAGGTGATGCGGCGCACCCCGCCCGCCACCGGGTCGCCGACCACGATGACCTGGTTGTTCGGCTCCTCCCTTTTGACGAGCTTCGATCGCTCCAGTGCCGCAAGGGCCTTCTGGAATAGTATGAAGTTCAGGTCGAACGGGCGGTAACCCACGTTCGACGCACTAACCCGAGCGAAGAGCTCACGCTCGTCGATGTCGTCCTCGATGATGAGGGTGATGATGGATCGGACCATGTCCACGCTGTAGTTCTCGTTCATGCTGGCAGCCGGGAAGAAGTGCAAGAGCCGGTTGTCGAATGTCCCGCAGAGCGCGAGATCCTTCGCGATGCTCTCGACCTGGTATTGCGCGTGGTCGACCGGGTGACGGGAGAGGACGTCGTGGCAGGTGCCGGGGAGCAAGAGCGGTGCCCCGAGGGCGGCGAGGCACGTCAGGAGGGAGAGCTGGTCCTTCACCCGCTCGTCTAGCCTGGGCTGGTGCTTCTGGAGGAGCAACCTGCTCATGGCAGCGACCGCGACCCCAGGCCAGCAGTGTGAGAGCGGGGCGACGGGGTGGAAGACGATCATATCGTCGTACGCGGAGACGCTTGCCAGGAGGTCCGGCATGGCGACCGGGCCGAACTTGAACGCGATCCGTGGGAACTTGAGGCGCCACAGCGATTCGACCGCCTCGCGCATGTCTTGCAGGCGCGGGAGGGCACGAGCGATGGCGTCCTCTGCGAGGAGCGGCGCTTGGGCGCTCGAGCGGAGGGCGCGCTCGGTCGACGCCGCCAGGTAAGCGTAGAGCGCGTTGGGCATGTAGAGCTTGGGGAAGAACCCGCGGGAGAGCGTGATCATGGCGCTGGTGTACGGGAGGCACGCCCACGGCAGCACCCCCTTGATCTCGTCGACGGTTACCCTGACCGCCTGGAACCCGTGGAGGTGGTAATCGAGCACCTTCGGCTGCACGTCCCGTATGGAGACCACGCTCTCGTTGGAAGCGATGTCCGCGCAAGCGAGCAAGTCGGGGAATGCATCTTCCGACCTGCTGAGCTCGTGCATGACGCGGACGAGCAAGGGCGGCTCGCGCTGCATCGCGAGGGCGATCTTCGCCGTGCCGGCGAGCTTACCGTCCTGGACATCCTTCTCGGAATGGGTGGCCATACATGCACCTTCTGCGACACGCTAGGTTTTAAATAGATTCATAAGAGATATAGATACATTACAAATTAAAACTCGTATCCGAGGGGATAGCGCGGAAATCTTGAACCCGGTGGACGATGATGGCAGAAACAACCCGAAAGTTCGTGTGCCCCGCGTGCGGGGCAACGAAACCGTTTGTGAAGGAAGTCGACGACAAGAGCAGGCCCCCGATCATGTCTGGCTCGGGAATGGCAAACTTCTATCATAAAAAGTTCGTCTGTACGAATTGCGACCACGAATGGAAGGCAGAGGATTAATTCCCTCCTTCTCGCTCGCGTCTTTAATCCCGACTTCTTCTTTTCCCAACCATCAATAGGCCGATATGATTCCGCTTCGGCCGGCGAGATCGTGGACTTTTTCCAAGAGATTACGGCCCAAGTGAGGATTGAACGAGAAAGGATGGCCACGCCAGCCCCGCGGTTCAAACGTCCTGTACCTCGCGCAGTGCCCGCTTGATCGCTGCCTCGACGAACTCCGCGATGCCCGCCTCGCAGACATCCCTTCCCCATTGCATGATCCCTCGGGTGAGGCCGGCCATGAACCCGGACGTCTGGAAATCGAAGCCCATGAGCACGTCGACGCGCTCACCGCTCACCGTGAATTGAACCTTCACCCACATCTTGTTGTAGACGTTGCCGACCGACTTGAACGTCGTGGAGTAGCCCTCGCGTGGGCCATCCTCGGAGAACATGGTGACGACGCCTTGCCCGCCACCCATGATGCTCTTTTCGAACTCGATGACGAACTGCTTGAAGAACGCGCCCATGTTCTCGGGCACGTAACCGATGTCGAATATCTTTTTCATGCTCATGTTCATCGGGATCGCCTCGGTCAACACGACCAACCACGACAAGAAAAACTTGATCGTCGGGGGATCCCGGAGGGCACCGTGGCTTCGTCTTCGGCGCCGGCCGCGTCACGGCAGGTTCCGGGTGAAGAAGGCCGCGATCGAGGCCGAGACCTCGCCACCTTGGACGTCCAGGGGCATCGTGTGGTCCGACTTGTCGAACCAGGCGACCTCGACCGGCCCCGTGGCCCTCGACCTCACCCACTCCACCACGACGGGGTCGATGGTCGAGTCGTTGCGGGAGTGCGCGACGTGCACCGGGCACGCGATGGAGCGGAGCATCGACCTCGCGTGCAGCGATATGCGCTGCATCTGCGCCCCGGCGAGGCTGTTGTGGTGCGAGTAGCTGTAGTTCACGAATGCTCGGGGCTTGGGCCTCTTCTTGATGTAAAAGCTCAGCTTGTTGAACGACAGTGCGACGAGTGCCATGTTGAAGCCCGCCCCCGCGGGCAGCTTGAGCGCCGGAGCCGTGGTGGCGCACGCGTCGACGAGCCCCTCTCCCGCGATGGCGAGGGCGATCGCCCCGCCCATCGACTGGCCATACGCGAAGACCGCCCCGTATCGCTCCCTCGCCCTCGCCACCTCTCGGCGCGCCGCGTCGATGAGCCCGTCCCTCGTCATCTTGACGATCTCCCTCTTCTGGTCGGATTCCTGGGAGTATCCGTGCCCGGGGAGCAAGGGCGCCACGGCGTCAATACCGGCCCCAACGCACGCGTCGGCCACTGGCCTGGTCTCGAACGGTGTGGCCCCGAAGCCGTGCAAGCAGACCACGATTGCCCTCGGATTTCCCGGGGACTTCAAGTAGAACGGGAGCCCCGGCTCCCACAGCCGCTCCTTCACGGCGCTGGGCACGGGGTCGAAGCCGGAGAGGTAGGTTGGTTCGCGATCAGCCTCGTCCATGAAGATACACCTCGTTCATGACTTCCATTCCCCGCCGATGACGAACGACGGGTAGTTCGTGTAGATCGCGTCCGGGTCGAACGAAATTGCCCTCTTGTAGCGGGCCTCGTCGTGTACATCCCAAATGTACACTTTCAATCCGGCAGCTCTGGCCTCGTTGACGAGATCAGCGGTCACGTCCGCCAGCTTGATGTTGATGACGTCCACCTTGCACGCCTTGCACGCCTCCACGGCGCGCTGGATTCCGAGCCTCTCGATCTGCTTGGTGCGGATCGACCAGACCTGCACCATGTCGTGGGCGATGCGGCGCCACTGCACGTTCCTTTTACAAGACGTGGAACAGACCTGCACGCGGGATCCGATCCCGTAACTCCGCGCGATGCTAACGAGGCGCTTGAACGCCACGCCGTTCGGGACATCGATGCTCCATGTGATTTTCTCCAGCGAGCGGGCCTTGTCGAAATGGCCGAACACCTCATCGACGAGGGGCACGTGCTCCCCGTCCCCGACGACGATGGAGCGGTACCACGCGGCCGGCATCCAGGACGACGGGAGCAGGACGCGTTTCCCAACCCGCACGAAGGAGTCGTGGAAAAAGACCAGGGCTCCGTCGCGGGTGGGCTGGACGTCGCTCTCGATCGCGAACGTGCCCGCCGCGATGGCGAGCTCGAAGGCCTTCAGCGTGTTGTCCGGCGCGGAACCGGATGCCCCCCGATGAGCGAACACGAGCATGGCCTGGCACCGCCTACTTGTCCCTCGGGGGGAACGCGGCGACCACGCGCTCGTTGAGCGACGCTGCCGGATCCCCGGACCGGCCGATTTTCTCTAGGAACCGGCCGGTCGCGTTGTACAGTGATGATGTGTTGATCCCGGCGATGGAGGCGACCTTGCTCAAGACCACCGACGGGTCGTGGCGGGCGATCTCTATGAAAGCGATCACGGACGCCGCCATCGCGGGCGAGAATCCCATGAGCTTGCGGCGCGCCACCGCCTGGAAACGCGTTATCCTCTCCCTGGTCTCCTCGTCGACGGGCTGGCGCGAGTGGGCGGCGACGATGTCGAGGGCGCGTTCCACGATCGACGCGTCGCTCGTCGATGCCGGCTGCGCCACCGTCGTGCTCGACGCGGCGAGGAACTTCAGGTAGTCCGAAGGCTGCACGTTGAGATCCTTGGTCGTCACGGGCAGGTTCTGCACCTTGCTCTCGTGCAACAGTGCCATCCTGACGATCTTCTGCACCAGGCTCCCCAGCACCTTCTCTGAATTGATGTACCCGTCGATGCAGCGCTTTACAAGCACCATGGCACCTGGCAGCGCTACCTTCAATACCGGGTACTGCTTCACGGTCTTCTTGGCCTGCACCACGGCTGATGCGAGCCATTTTTTGCGGATCTCTGGCGTGACATCAGAGATTGGGGCCGTCCCCCCGGTCTCGCCCTCGGGCTCGCCGTCCAGCACCTCCTCGGCGTCCAAAGGGCCTGCAACGTCCCCTTCAAGTGCCCCCGCCTCGGCCGCCTCGCCGGCCACCACGCCATCGGCCTCTCCCGGCCCTTCACGTGCATCGATTGGCTGTGCCGGGGTGGTATCTTCGAGCGGCTCCCCTAGCTCGAGTGAATCGTCCGCAGCATACCCGTGCAGGCCGGCTCGGCCCGGTGTCGGGGTGTCCACTTCCACCTCGATGGGCTCCACGTCGGGAGATTGGCGCACCGGCCCCCCGGTTCGCAAGATGTAGTGGCATTGAGCGCAGATAGTGAACGATGAATTGGCCTTTTCGACGATCTCCGGATCGTGTTCTATTGGACAGATCCGCCGGGCGAAACGTTTGACGATCTTGGTCATCCCGTTCTTGCCCGGCACGGGCTCGTTTCGCCACGTCGGGGTCTTCGCGGCGGCACGCATCATGTCCTCATACGAGACACGTTCGGGGATCAAGACGTGATTGGCGGCGATGTAGCAGATCGCGAGGGCCTTGTTCTCTGGCCTCTGCCCGGGGATCGCCCCGTCCTCGACCGAGCTGTCATGTGCCGCGAGGAGCGCCACCGCATCCGCTTCGATCTCCTCGGCACGGTTCTGTAGGCCTAAGGCTTGCACGAGCTCCCGAAACGAAGCCAAGACGCGCTCCATGGTTCCCGTACATGCGTGACCATTTTAGAACATTATGAAAGCAGCATCAGCCGATAGGTTGTACCATGGGCGCGGTGCCAGTCGCGAGCAGCAGAACGCCCCTCCCATGGGGTGCCTCCTAGACGCTCGAATCCACGAGAACGCGAGCGTGCGCTGGTCACGCGGGGGCGGCGCGGGGCGACACGCCGTCGGCCTCGACGTGCGGACGTTTTTCACGGGTCACGTGGCGCCGCAAAAGAATGGTTTAATACAGCCGTTATTTCTAATCCCTATACAGACCGAGAAAGAGCACGGTCAATCACACGAGCGCGAAGCCTAACGCGGTGCTCGGTAGGCGGTCTTGAAAACGATAGCCTCTGGAAGTGGTTAGAATGGGAAAACGACCTTGGAAATGCTATGCCAAGAAAATACATGCCAAGCCGTACATCAAGAAGCGCGGCGCACGAGGAAAGGAATTCATCCACGGCGGGGCGGATCCGAAGATACGCATATTCGAAATGGGTGACACGAAGGGCAGTATGAAGGAGGACTTTGACGTGACGCTTGGCGTCCAGATACTCCATTCCGTCCTCTGCTCGGATTCAACGTTGGAAGCCGCGCGCTCGAGCGTGAACCGCGCGTTGCGAGAGGACGTGGGCAAGGCAGGCTTCCTGTTCAAGGTGCGCCCCCATCCATACCGTGTTTATCGGGAGAACAAGCTAATGGGCTTCGCGGGTGCAGACCGCATTTCCTCGGGCATGCGCGAGTCCTTCGGCAAGCCCATCGGCCGGTGCGCGCTGGTGCGTGCCGGGCAGGTCGTCCTCGAGGCCAGCACGTTCATCAAGTACGAGCCCAAGATCCGCGCCGCGCTCAAGATCGCGTCGTACAAGTTCCCCAAGGCGTGCCGCCTCGTGCTCTTGAAGGCCAAGAGCGAGGAGATCCGCAAGCAGATCGGTCTGGCATCCCCCGACGAGGCGTGAGCCGATTCTCCTTTCTCACGACTGGCTACCACATCGCTTCTTCTTTGCTTGCCGGGCGAGTTATTGCCCGTGCCAGCGGCTGTCCGGCCGCCGCGAACGGACGTGCGGCAGAATGAGATAGTAGGCGAGCAGCAAGCACACGGCGACCGTCCCAGGCACGAAAAAAGTCCCGAAAGGTGCCGGCAAGTCCGACATGGAATAGATCCAGAGGAACGACGAGGTCACGATCATGACCGGCAAGAATTGCCCCACGAACGGAACGCGCTTGGAAGGAATGAAATCAAAGATGATCAGGAAAATGTAGAGCATCTCCATGGAGAAGAATGCATTGCTGACGAGCGACCACACCTGGTAAACGGGGGTAGGCAACACGCCAGCCACGCCACCGAGGGCGACAGACACCAGGATGCCAAGAATGGCGAAGAATAGGCAGATGGCCGCGATCTTTTCCCTGGCGGCCATGCTCGAATGGTACCTACGCATGAGCACCCAGAGCAGAATCAAAAGAGGCGAGCCGAGAGCAAAGAAGATGAAGATGTACACGAGCAAAGTCGAGGCCAGCGGCAAGGTGGAGCCACCAGGTAGGAGCACCTCTAAGCTAGCGGGTATGATGGGGCTGGAAAACACGGCGACTACGGATAGAATTAATAGCACGGCGAGGATCAATCTCTCCCCGATGTAGATGATCGCGGAGCGTGAGAACACCGGGCTCAGGTATGCGCCGGCATACCTTGCGGCCAGGTCCGGATCCTTGAACAAGCCGGCTTTCATGGAGCGCTGCACCTTCGAGACCGTGATGGGTAGCGCAAGCACGAGCAGCAAGGAGACCAGGTAAACCGCACGCCATTCCACGAGGCAGAGCCCGATCATGGCGGCGGTGAGGAGGAGGGAGACGTAGGCAGCAGGCTTTTCCTTGATGGGCTTGTCGATGTTCCAGAAGAGCAGGATGTTCTCCTTCGTGGAGCGAGCGATCGACGCGCAGTTGAGGCCTAAGGCGAGGAAGATGATGTTGGTACCGACGAACGTGACATCCACGCTTGCCCCCGCCCCGATGAACGACGACGAGACGAACATCATTGCACTCATGGCGCCGGTTATCCATACGCTCGAACCCAGGGCGGACAATACGCGAGGCGTCCATTTGTCGAATAAGAAGACGACGAATGCATTCGCTGGGAGGGTGGTGATGATCACAACCAATGCCATCGTTAAATAGACGATCCCGGCAGAGACGATCACGTGTTGAACCACGATAGGAAACACGCAGAATATAAAACCGAAAGAAACGGCATCGCATGTCGTTCGATAGGTAAATGCCGGGTTAGCCTGGGATTGCCGAAGGGGAGGGGATTCGGAGTACATCTAATACATCGACCCTAGCAGATCGACTCTAAACGTCGAGATAGCTAACGCTATCTCGGACGATTTATAATCGTTTTTTTGCCTTACCAAATTCCTTCACTCGATCGATCTA
>JAFGBX010000281.1 GCA_016932935.1 Promethearchaeota archaeon
ATCGTGCCGACGGCGAACCAGAACACGAAGATGACCCCGTTTGCGAGTCCCAGTGCCGCCGCGGCCGCGGCCTGGAAGTACACGCTGAGCTCGAAGGGGCACGGCGGGATGCCCGTGAGGATCCCGAGGAGGAACGTCCCGACCAGGTTCTTGCGCACCTTCAACGCGACCGGGCTCGCTTGATGGTCGTCACCCTTGCGGTAGCGCACGAGGCGGTAGTAGAGGACGCTGCCGATGACGATGGCGACCGCGGACGAGAGGAACGGCTCGTAGCCCTGGATCCACGGGAGTACCCACCCGAATATCGTGCCCAGGACGGAGAACCCGAACCCCATGGCGGCATTCACGGCGAACAGGCCGAGGGAATAGACGAACACGACCTTGATGGCCTCGATGTTGTTCTTCGCGACGCCGAACGTGTGGAAGCCAAATATTGCCTTGTCCTCGCAAGGTTGGAGGGTGTGGAGCAATCCAAAGGCGAATGCCCACATCCAAGCTGCGAACTGTATCTGGAGCACGTCATTCCCCCGTTGCTTTGGAGACCCGCGACGGCGTCATTCGATCGACGCCCATCGAGCTGCGGACTCGGTCTTTACCTCATGTCTTGGGTAGGCCCAGCCTATCACGACAATGACTAGTAGGAGCCCCCCTTGCCCTATAAATGCTGGCCTTTAATAGCCTCCCTTCATCCCGCTATTAAAACGCGCGCTGCAACTCGGCCACGGCACGCGGGCGGCGGGATTGCCGGCTGGCGAGGATCACGTGAGCACGATCACGGCGGGCAGCGCCACCTGGAAGAAGTTGCCGATGACGTGTGCGACGACGGCGGGCCAGATGGAGTCGGACGTGACCCGCAAGACCCCGAACAGGTACCCGGCGGCCGAGAGCGAGAGCACTCCGACGAGCATGAATGCAAAATCCGGGGCCGTGATATGCCAGCGGAAGATGTCGTCCCAGAGCAAGTTCACGTGGGCAACGCCGAACAAAAGGTTGGACCAGAGCAGGGTGGTTGCGCGCCGCCTGTCGAGCTTCATCAGCCCCTTCCCGCGGCCGAGCCCCGCGAACCCGTCGATCGCGTCCTGGATGAAGGCCCGGAAGAACAGCTCCTCCGCGTAGACCGTGAACGTGCAGATAGCGAGGCACATCACGAGGATCGTCAGCACGACGTTGCCACCCAGCAACCCGTCGATCTGCAGCAATATCGGATCGAACAGGTGCATCGGGCACAAGGGCGAGAGCACGTAGAACGGGAGGAACACGGCGACCATGACGGCCACGACGACGAATGCAAACCCGATGGACTTCCCTGACGGCTTGTTGAAGCCCAGGAACTCCTTGTAATCGGCTTTCGAATACAGCATACGGACAACAGCGATGTAGAAGATGCTGAAGAGCACGCCGTAGAGCGGGTCTGCCATCCGGATGAACCAGGCAACTATCACGATTAACACGAACCATGCGACCTTCGCGCGAGGGGCCAGCGCGTTCCACGACGTGCGCCTCGCCTTCACGGTGCTTCTTTCTGCCATGTTCGTGGGTCGTCTCCTCGCAGCTCGATCGTGCTGATCTCGGCCGCCACGCACTTGAACCTTCCCCTCGATAGGTGCAATCCGGTTCGACGAGGTGCCAAGCAAAGCAATGGACTCGCCGCAGCTCTGCTCGTGATGCACGACTGAACTTGCCTTCCTCCGAGGGATGGATACTTACCTTTCGACCGACGCGAGAAGCGTCGGGATGATGGGCTGGTTAAGAAGGCACTGCTGGGACAGCAGCATCCTCTCATCGCGTGATACAGATATTGAACAACCACATTTTTTACCCCGAATCTTCATCAGTTCCTCGATACTGAAACGTGAATGAGGTGTTGTTTTCGATGACCATAATTTCCATCGATCGCAATCTCCGGTGAAATCTCGCTCCAAGCCGCAAAAAAGGTCATTGAAAAGGAACTCGGCAATTTATTAATCGATTTGAAGATGGATGTTGAGGATTTTCCTCAAAAAAATTGAGTATTATCGCACCCGAGGGAAAGAACGAGCACTCTTCTCTCTTTAAACGGTCTCTGGTCGGTGTTTCTTGGAGAAGTACTGGTCGATCGTCCTTTCCATCGCGTTGACTTTCGGCTCCATGGCGTTGACGCGTTCGAACACCGTGCCGACCCACGACTTGATCTGGGCGATGTGGACCTCGTGTAAGCCCACGCGTTTTTTAATCTCGTTCAACCGAGCGTCGACCTTGTTGAATCTCCCGTCGACCTTGTTGAACCCCTTGTCGATCAAGTTGGCCAAGCGTTGCTCCATCAATTCCACGCGCTCCGCGCTCCGGGCGTCCATTTCCTTGACAGACGTGCCAATGGTGTCGATCGTGTCGAACAGCACGTCGTCCAGGCACCTGCGCCGGTCTTCCGGATCCTTGACCGCCTCGCAGCGCTCCCGTGCATCTTTCAACCCCGGGATGCCGGCCGCCCTTGTTTTCGACACCATGGTCGTCGCCATCCTAGACGCGATGAATCCATTTAAACGTCCCGGCGGTGAGAACCGTTGGGGATTTCTTGCACGAGGTCGATGATAAGCCTAGCACGACATACTAGGACGCGCTGAACGTTGATCTTGTATTATTGCCTTCGAGGGGGGCCTCCATCCGTGCCCGGAACGGCTTCGGGATACGCACGGGGAGGGAATGGATGAAGAGGGGTTTCTTGCCGCTCCTTCGCCATTAGGTGCGCGTGGCTGGGATGATCGATGTTCGGCGCGTTCTTTAGGCGAAAAAGTGCATGCGGGTGGGTGCATGGTTCAAGAAAAAGAAGCGTTACGGGTGGTGAACGGGTTGCTGTAGATCATGTCGATCGTAAAGGAGACACGCCAGGTGGAGGCCGTGCCCGGCCGGGGGAGGCGCGGGTGGCGGGTGCGCGACGCGAGGGGGAACGTCGCCGCGGCGCTGTTCGAGGACTACTACCGCGAGAAGCAGGCCGGGATCCAGCCGTCGCCCGTCGACCACGACCCGGGCGTGCTCGGCGTGGCACTACACGGCTACCCGACGAGGCTCACCAACGCCGCCGTCTCGGCCCGCGCGAAGGCCGGTATCCCCGTCACGCTGCGCTGCTCCGCGTGCAAGCGGGGCCCCGACGAGGTCGACGAGCTCGCCTTCGTCCGCGGGGAGAGCGCGGCCGTGTTGTCGCGCGCGTTCAAGGCACCCGTCGCCGCCTTGTGCCCCGGCTGCATGGCGAGGCACGGGGTGCGCGTGGTCGAGGACCGGCTGGGTAAGGACCCGGCGGCGGTCCTCCGGTTCTTGCGGGACGCGGACGGGCCTGGCGGGCACCCGTGGGCGTTCGACGCCCTCGCCGCGGAGCTCGGCGCGGCGTCCGACCGGGCGAGGCGGCTCCTGCGCGCGCACCTCGACTCGCTCGTGGCGGGCTGCAAGGCCCGTGAGGTCGGGGGCTCGGGGTACGTGTTCGTCCGCGGCGGGATCCTCGAGGTGCACGAGGGCCAGACCATGCTCGGCGCGTGCGCCGAGTGCGGCGGGGCACATCCCGGCGACCGGCCCTCGATCACGAAGCGCGTCAGGCTGCTACATGACACGGTGGTCGTCGTCGAGCGGTTCAAGGGCGCGCCCGTGCCCGAGCTGCTGTGCGAGGCGTGCGCGGCCAAGTACGGGGTCGAGATCGTCGGGACGGTCCGCATCTGCATCGACTGAAGGCACGTCACGTCGCAAGGCGAAGGGGGCCGAGGTGGCCAGTGCCGTGACGCGCGAGGCACCTGGCATCCGCCGAGGAGATGCGGGCGCGGGGGCGGGGGAGGGGGAAGGCTTAAATAGCGGCGCCGCGGTGGGGAGGGGTAGGACGGGTGCGGCGGGCGCGGGCGCGTCCCGCACGGGCGCCGCACGAGGCAAGACCAGACATGGACAAGAGGAGCATCGCAATCATCTTCGCCGCCGGCTGCGTCGCCGCGCTCTGCGGGGCCGCGTGGGCCGCCGGCCCGGGCGGGCCCGCCCCCCGGCCGGCCGCCGTGGGAACCGGCCCGGCGCCCAGCGCGCCTGGCGAGCCGGATTGGCAGGTCGACCTCCCGGGCTTCGGCCGGCCATTCCACTCGTGCCGGGACGGGTCGTTCATCTACTTCTGCGGTGATGGCTCGGCCGACTTGAACGTTTCGGAGGGGTACCTCGTGAAGTGGGACGTGGTAACGAGGGCGGTGGC
>JAFGBX010000282.1 GCA_016932935.1 Promethearchaeota archaeon
ACCTTGCAGTTGCTGAACTCGCCGATGTAATACATCGTGTCGCTGACCCCCGTGATGGGAGTGCCCGAGACCGCCTCGTACGACCAGCCCAGGTCGTCCGTGCGGTTGCCACCCCAGTTCCACGTGCACGTGAGACGGGAAGGCGTGTCGAGCTTCTCGCTGGGCATGGGGGCCGTGCCGTTCACGGTGTCGGTGTCGTCGTACGCGTCCGGGCCGAGGAAGTTGTAGTCGTCCTTCGTGCCGTACGTCTCGTGCTGGGCGGAGCAAGGGCCGTAGATGTCGCCCTCGGCGGGCGTGAAGTCGAACACGAACCTCGCGGGGAACGAGGTGAGGCGGTTGATGACGAAGTCCTTCGCGAACCTGCCCGACTCGCTCGTGTTCGAAACCCCCTTGCTCACGTACGCGTCGTTCACCTCGTCGTACCACCAGACCTCGACGCTTCGGTTGGGGACGGCGCGCAGGTCGTCCTCGAGGAGGTAGCCCGAGGCCTTGACCTCGTAGAAATAGTCGGTGATCGAGCCGTTCCGGCGCTCGATGATGGTGGCAGACGGGCTGCCGATGACCGTGGTCTCGGCGACGATGTCGAACGGCTGGTCGAGGATGGTGGTCGAACGGAGGAACCCGAAGGTGTAGTGGTTGAGCGTCGCCTTGAGCCGGTGAGTGCCTATCGTGAAGCCGTAACATTCATCGATCCAGCTCGTGAAGTTGTTCGTCCCGGCGACGACCATGTTCGGGACGCGATGCACGAGCGAGTTTGTCGTCGCGTTGTAGAAGTCCACGAATCCCCAGCCCTCACGCGTGCTCTGGAACGTGATTGAAAGGGGATCCGTCATCGCGCAGCTCGTCGTGCTCCCGCAGCTCGAATGGATGCGTGCGGTGGCCTGGCTCGACGGGTCCGCTGTCACGACGTCCCCGATCCCGATATATGCTTGCAGCGCGAACAGCCCGACGAGGATCGCCCCAGCGATCGCCAGGAGACCGGGATCCCGAGCGATTTTCGAGCGCCGCGCCATGATGAATAGGATGCCCAGGGTCACGATGGTGGCGAGGAGGACGGACACGAGCTCCACTGCTTGATCCGCGGGGGAGATCGGATGGAGCAAGGAAAAGACCGGCTGGCCGTCTTCTCCGACCTTGCTGGCTACGGTCGTGGGGAAGGTGTTCGGTTCTGTCGAAATGGTTGCCGAGCCCGTGGTATTGTGAAGAATAACTAATGCGATCGATACGATCACGACACCTATGAAAGCCAGTCGTATCACGGATAAGCAAGAACGATGAAGTCTCATGTTACTCTTTTCTCCTTTCTTGGCGGTTTCGACTCGGATTCCCTAATCACATAAACAGCGATGTGCGGAATGGTCGCTTGCTCGCCCGTTTATATTCCATAGGGCAATTTCAACCCCGATATTCTTGGTTTGATCCTCTATGATAGCCTATGGTAGCCGTGATTGGATTATGAAAATAAATAGTTACTTCTCCCGTCCTCGCCCGCCCATTCGCGGCGCTCCCTTCTGGTTAAGCATCGAGAGGGGAGCGATCGAATGATAGCGGCAGCGGTGTACTTGAATGGAAAGCTGGATCGGCGGTGTATTTAATGAAAATGTCGGGGATGGGAAGGGTTCGGGGCCGGAGCGGTATCGTGAAACGTTTCAAGCGCGTTGCCGGCGGAATTTTTTGCGACCGTACTGCCGGGGCTTTCCTCATCGCAGATGGTCGCATTAGATACGACTTACAGCATATAACATGTTCACAAGGAACCCCACGTTATCACGCGTGCAGTCCACCTCCTGGCACGAACCGTGCCGAGCCGGTGGCACCAGGATCCTCGCGATGGCACCAACACGACGGCCGTGAGGTCGCAAAATAGTGGGACATCGCTCCCGTAGAGCAATGAACAGAGCCAGGAGAAGTTTTAAATGGAATACTGTGCCTCAGCATCATGCCAGCTCTGGATGGACGACATCGATGATCTTCGAACGTGCAACCATCGACGACGACACGGCCGAGCGGTTCGCCGTGCACTTCCGCGTGCACGACGGCATGGTGAAAACATGTCTATGCCTCATGATCCCGCTCATCGTGATCTTCACGTTCTTATCGTTCGCGTGGGTCTTTACCATCATCCTTGGCTCGGTTCTGGTACTGTGTCTCTTCGTGCGCATCGTTTTCTGGGTGAACATCACCATCGACAACCAGGAAAGGGCGATCCACGTCGAGAGTAACTTTCCGGTTGCAAATCCCCTTCGAACATGTGCCACCATTTCCTTCGAAAACGTGTTGAAGGTTTTGGTTCACGATCATGGCCCGGACAAGGTCATCTGGCTAGACACTCGTGAATGCGGCCGCGTCATCGTCACGAGGGGCGTTGCGGCCGAACAAGCGGCCATCATCACGGATCAGATAGGGCGGCGCACGGGCGCTCCCATCGTCGAACAGCGGGTTGAGACCAGGTCGAGAGGAGCGCTATCCTCGAATAAGATCCGCTTCTGACATGGCATCCCCTTGAGAGAAGGGTCGAATTGCCCTCGTGAGCCACCACAGCCGCCATGACGACGACGCCAGCGACGCCGGCGATTAGACCGTCCCGCACGGTGTCCCGATGGATCACGAGCCATCCATGTTTTGCTTTAAATAGTTACTTCAGATACCAGATATATTGTATCAACCTAGAACAGAAGGAGGCAGGACTTTCATGGTCGTCATCCTCTCACCTAAAGCCGAGATCAAGGTCATCAAGCACGATCAGAACAAGCAACCTGGAGCGGTTGTCGAGAAGTACAAGGGCGCCGTGGCTATCGATTGGGGGATCAACGTCACCGATTTCGTCATGTTCCCGATTGCCAACCACTCTGCCCAGGTAAACAAGTACACGCTGCAAGAGCTTTCCAACGATGAATACAAGACGTGGAGTCAGGCGCAAGGAAATGGCCAGACGGGAAAAGGGATGGGGGCAGGAGGCGCCAAGAGCCGTGGCGCGCTCGAGCTCGATGGCCAATTCGCGCCGGTCTTTGACGAGCGGCGCAAGAATGCCGTCGTGGAGATGGACAAGCGTGACGATCGCCATCCAAACTTGAGCCCATGGAGTAACTCGCACCGGGTCGATATCACGTTCGCTGACGTCTCGTTCGTCAAGCAATGGATGGCTTTCGAGGACCGGATACGGAACAACAAGAACGTTCGACCCGAGGACGCGAGTTTCGGCAAGGCGGTGCCGACATGCAGGATCTGTGGGCGGTACAAGACCCACGGCAGCGTGTTCGGGTTCAACCGGCTGACCAACGCGCCCGTGCAAGACTGGGAACGGGAATTCGTGTGCGCCGCGTGCACCGGTCAATTCGCCATGCTTGCCGATCACATTCGACGACAGTCAGAGGCTGGCAGGTGGCAGACCGGGGAGAACCTCATGCTCTGCCAGGTCATGCTCAAGCTCGCCGAG
>JAFGBX010000283.1 GCA_016932935.1 Promethearchaeota archaeon
ATGCAGGACACGGTCTGCGACCAGCTCGCCAAGCTCGTGCTGCCCGCGGACATGCCGTCGCTCGAACCCGCCAGCATGATGGACATGGGCTTCCTCGACCGCATGATGCAGTCGATCGGCCTGCTCGGCATGCTGCACAAGCAGAGGCTCCCCGTGGCGCCCGTCGTCAACCGCATCGGCGAGCAGCAGGGGCCGCAGGCGGCCATGTTCGTGCTGCTCATGCTCGGTCAGGCGTTCGTCGACGAGGACGGGATCCAGGCCATCCTTCGCGACATGGACAACGAGGTGTTCTCGAACATGTTCAACAACGCCCGCAAGATGATGGGCGACATGATGAAGGGAATGGCGGGGAAGGGGATGCCCGGCATGCCCCCCGCGCCAGGCGGAACCCTCCCGGGCATGGCCCTGCCGAAGCTCCCCGGCGGCGGGCTCCTCGGGCGCCTCCTGGCCAGGCTGATGGGGTTCTTCGGGCGCTTCCGCCCGAAGCGGTGAGAGACGACGCCCCCTTGATGGATGCGTCAAGCCTGTAGGTTCGGTTCGGCACGTCGAAAGAAAACCTGGGCGGGTTCAACCGCGAAGCATCGTCTATCTCTTCAGGATCTTCCTCGCCGGATCCACAGTGCCTTGCTTCTCGTACTTGGCCTTCACGTCAGCGAGGTACCCGTGCAAGGTGCCGCCGGGCTCGAACAACCCGGGGCGGAGGCGCTTGAGTTCTTCGAGCAAGGGGGCCAGATGGTTGAGCGTCGCCCGCTCGGTGCCGTCCGACTTGGCCATCATGTAGGCGACCGATTCCCTGCATTCCTGGGCGATGTTGATCGCGAACGCGTTGAGGGTCTCTGGCGTGAGGGGGGCGCCTGCCAGCAGCGGTAGCGACCGGCGCGTCGCCCCGCACGGGCTCTCGACGGCCGTCGCCGCGCTCGCGATGCGCGTCCCCGACGGGTCCAGCGCGATCTCGTACTTGGGCAGGCCGAAGGCGCCGGCGAACTCGTCGATCGCCTCGATCCCGGTCACTGGCTCCAGGTGGCACATGGTCGAGGGCATGAACGCGTCCGGGTTGGCGTCGCGGGCCTGCTGCAGGAGGCCGCGCCCGAGGTCGATGGCGATGAGGAGCGGCTTGCCGATGCTTGCCAGCTCGAGGTTGATGTCCGGGTGCGTGACGTACGAGATGATGAGGTCGGCGCCTTGCATGCGCTCGCGGGCACCGGGCGGGAACTCGTACTCGTCGATGATCTCCCGCGCGTCCCTCGGCTCCACGAGCACCATCGAGACGTCGCTGAACTTGTCCTTGATGGTCTCGACCGCCCGGTCGCCGAACTTGCCGTCGCTCAAGATGATGATTCGCATCTGTTCCACCTGTTCCATGTCGGTTTTATTTTTCGGGAGGCATTCACGCGAGCCTCTGGAAGTCCTCCACCGCCATGTTGGACGGGATGCCGAGTTTCGTCAGCAAAGCGAGCATCTCGTGCATGGAGACCTTGGCTATCTCGGCGGCTCGCTCGACCGACACCTCTTGCATGGCGTACTTCTGGATGGCGAGGGAGACCCGCTCATGCTGCAAGCCGAGAAGCATGACCTTTTTCACGAGTGCTGCACGGTCAAGGTGCTCTTGCTTCGCGAGGTCCTCGAATTCCTGCACGATTGACTTGTCGACGCGGATGTTCAGTTGTTCTGTCATGATTCTACCTCGTTCCTTCTTTCGTGGCCTTCTTCTTGTCCAAAATGTCCATTGCTCTCTTCTTGAAATAGGTGATGACGGGGGCCTTCATTTGCTTGATGGAAGATAGATCGCCGAATCGCTCAGTGAACTCCGCATCGTCGATGATCTCGAGGTCGAGTAAATCGAGCAAGATGATTTCCGACGTCTTAGGTTTCAGCCCGAGGCCAAGTGCATAGTTGATTGCTTGGCGATCGTCAGACACGAGAATCGCCCCTTTCTTCAAGCAGTAGTCTATCGTTTCTAACTCGCCCGTCCCCAGACTAGCACCTTGGCGAGATGTGATCGGCCGCACTTTGGCTCGCACGTTGATGACGCGATTTTCGATGTTTTTTCTCAAGACCGCTGCGTCCGGATATTTGTGCTCGTCCTTGACAAGCTCCCGCTTCACGGTGTCGCAGACGTTCACGACACCCAAGCTCGGCAAGAGGTGCTTTGCCTTTGCCTTTGTCAAGTAGATCAACGAACATGCGTCGAAGCAGAGATCTGGCATCGAGGCATCTAGCAAACTCGCACTTTAATAGCTTTCGTATCAATTCTTACGATTGATAGAATGTTCACGCGTCAGTATTCGGCATTCTTGTGCGTCTGCTGCGAAGACATGTACCGCATCGCGTTGAGCTCCGCGGCCTCCTTGTCTGCGTCCTCCCAGGGCGTCCGGAACCTGTCCTTGACGGGCGAGAACCTGAAGCCGAGCCTCGCGGCCCTGTAGAAGAGCTTGACGAAGGGCTTGCTCGGGCCCGTCAGCGAGACCGCGTTGCCGTAGTGCTCGAGCCCCCTGGAGTCCATCCCGCCCAGGAACGCGTAGAAGAAGAACACGGCGACGGGGAATGCGGCGAACAGCAGCACCAAGCTGCCCGTGATGATGGCGATCGCTACGCCGAGCGACCCGCCGGTCTGCACCCACGCGGTGTCGAGCACCCACACGATCAAGTAGTCGACGGGGACGAGGGGCAGGCTCGCTAGCGACCCGGCGCCGAGGGTCTGCCAGAGGTTGATCTTCACGGGCACGCACCGCTTGTGCACGAGGCCGAACTCGACGAAGGTGATGACGATGTAGGCCGGGATGTCGTGGAGTATGTAGAGCGTTAGGAGCGAGGTCTCCCCGAACACGTTCCTAAACCCCCAGGGCGAGAGGAAGAGGAACACGGTGAGCATCTTGGTGACCTTCTCGGACACGATGCCCCACGTGCGGTACTCGGGCTTGTTCACCGCCTGGCACACGTCGGCACCCATGACCGCGGGGGTGACCAGGAGCCGCGGCAGGATGTAGATCGGGATGATGACCGCCGTGTACTCGAAGTTCCCCCCGAGCTTCTCGAACACGGGCGGTATCAGGATCGTGATCTGCACGGCGAGGAAGAAGCCCAGGAACCACCACGAGTTCCAGTACTGCGTGATCGAGTACTTCGCGAGGGCCTTCTTGCCGTTGTTGTACGACTCGGAGATGAGCGCGCTGTAGTTGTACTTCGTGCCGACGATGCCTGCGATGTCCCTCGCCAGCATTACCAGTCCCGTGATGAAGACGTAGTTCGGGAGCCACGAGACCATCATAAGCAGCGTGACGTACTCCGTGGCGGCCGAGATGACCGTGGAGCCGAGAAGCTTGGTCCCGTAGACCAGGCTTTCCTTGGCGACGTCGCGGCCGAACGCGGGGACGACGGCATCCCTGAGACGGATGCCATACGGCTCAAGCACCTTCGACAGGAACTTGGCGGCGAGCAGCATGGCGATGAAGTCGTCGATGTACTTGCCGATGATGTACCCGATGGTCGCGCCGTAGAGCTCGCCGAGGGCGGGGTTCTGCGCGCCGGCCCACCTGCCGATGAGGATGGCCACGAGCTGCGTCACGGTCTCGAACACGATGGTCTGCACGAGATCCACGACGTTCGCTTTGTCAAAGCGTTGGTATCCCTTCAAGGTCGAGTTGAACGCCCCGAGCATTCCTGGGAATTGCGTCAGCGAGTAGGTGAGGAAGAACCACATGGCGTAGTTCAAGCTCGTGTTCACGACGGTCGTGAAGCAGAAGACGGCGACGACGGTCACCTGGACGGCGCCCGTGAACATCTGGAACCAAATAAAGAACTGGATGTACTTCAAGGCCTTCTGCGGGTTGATCTCGCCGTACTGGGCGACGTACCGCTCGCAAGCGGGGCCGGTCGCCACGTCCATGATAGAGAAGAAGAGCCCGAAGAAGTTCACGACGAGCGCCTGGTAGCCGAACGCGTCCGGGAACGGCAGGATCACGCTGGGGAGGAGCCACGAGTACATGAGCAGGGCCGGGACAGCTGCGGCGAGCAAGAACACGTAGTTAAACCAGAACGAAGCGATAGGACGATGGATATTTATCACGTTCCAAAAAGAATTCTTATCCGAGCCGCCTTCATCGGGGGCGTTGCCGCGAGTGATGCTCTCGCCTTCAATATCCGCGGGCTCGTCCACATCCTCGCGCGCGTCGTTCGTCGCCATGTGTCATCACAAGGCCGGGCACGAAAAAAAGGTGCGGCCGGGTCAGAAGCCCAGTTCCTCCCGGATGGCCGCGATCTCCTCGTAAACGCCGTCGGCGAACGACCGCAGCGCCATCTCCCCGGCCTCGGGGCCGCATCGCGAGGGATCGTGCATGCCGGGCGGCCAATTCCACGTCTCGGGCTCCTCGCTCGCCGGGAAGTCGATGGTATCGTCGTCCGGGAGCGTGTACTTCTTGATCGTGCTCTGCCCGCTGGGCATCCGTTCCGTGTCGACCAAGTCCACCTTGTATTCCTGCCCGATGCGCCACAGCATCGCCGTCTCGATCTCGCCTGCATGGACGACGCTGATGCCCGGTATCAGGGTCGGGTACACGAAAGCGAGCACCTCGACCTTTTGCTTCAACGCGGGTGCCATCTCCTTCAAGGCGTCGGCCCTGGCCCCCTCCAGCGCCCTCACTTGCCACTTGCCCCCGTGCCCCGAGGCGACGAGCACGAGGCGGAAGCCGAGCTTGAGGCACTCCCGGATCACGTTCTTGTAGACGCGGTAGGCGGTCTCTCCGTCGTAGCAGAGGGTGCCGGGGTAATGGACGTAGCCGTACGTGCCTATCCAGCAGGTCGGCATGAGCACGCCGTCGCCGACGCGATCGATCACCCGCTCGCAGATGCGCTGGCTCGTCAGGCCGTCCATGCCCACCGCGTTGTGGTCGCCGTGCCACTCGAGCAGGCCGACCGGTTGGAGCACCAGCGGGCACCGCGCGACCACTTCCTGGATCTTCGGGGGCGTGAGGTACTGGTACATGAAATTCGAATCCACCATGGGTTACATTCCGAACTCAGCCGATAAAAACACCGGCGATGGTCATGTTCCTTAAGGTCAAGTTATAAACGCCGCCGGACGACCTTACGATCAAGCATCTCCAAGGAGGATGAGACGAATTGCCAGGTATATTCCACGTATTCTTTGGTATTACCGTCGGGCTGCTCGTTTGGAAGCTGTCCGAGGGAAAAAACGGCGAAAAGCGTTTCAGCTTGCCGCTGATATTCGTCTTCGCGATTAACAACTACATCGGGCCCGACTTGAAAGCTATCATCGATGGTATCGGCAACGCGTTCGGCTCGCCGGCCATCCTGGCCCTGGGGAACGCCGTCCACTCATACGCGGGGTTCTTGCTGTTCGCCCTTCCCTACGCGGTGGGCTGGTACGGGATCCTGTTCGGCATCGATCGACTGAGGGCCAGGAACGCGGCGAAGGCTGGCATCGCTAGCGACGAGCCCATCCTGCACGCATCCTACCCGAAGGTGTTGCTCATGGTCGTCGCCGGCGGGATCATGCACCATTTCATTGACTGCATCGGCCACGTCTACAGGTACCCCGTGAGTGGGTGGTACTATCCGCAAGGCCGGTTCATCCTGATTCCCTCGATGTCGCCCGATTTCTGGCTCGCATATGTCGTCCTCGTCGCGTTCATCGCCGGCGCTGCTGTCGCGTATCTAGTGGTGGGCATCTACCGTCGCCGCTTCACTCTCGCGGAGAAGATGCGTGCCGCGTTCACGAAAGAAACAGCAATTGCCGCGGCCTTCGTTGGCGTCGTGGTGCTAAACGTCTTGATGATGTACGGGATCCTGGCATCCGGAGACCTCCTCAGGTCTGACAGCAAGGGGATCACCTTCATGCTCGGCAACCTCTTGCATGTCACGTTGACTATGTTCGAATCCAAGGCTATCTGGTGGATAGCCGTAACTAGCGCCCCGACGCTGGTCTTGTTCTTCTTGTGCTACGTCAAGGGCTGGCGGCTCCGCGGAACCACGATCCGCGCCGACCTGTTCGTCCTGCTCTGTTACCTCGCGGCGCTTGCAGTTGGTTACGCCTTGCAGCCCGTGATCGGCAATGTATCTGGCTCCGAGGCAGATGCCGGGGCGCTCGTGTTCACGTGGTCGACGATCGGGAGCGCGCTGCTCGCGTTCTTCCTCGCGCGGGATTGGTTACCATCGAAACGGGAACCGGCCACGGCCTCTGCTTAATAACGAACACGCCGGGATCAAATTTTTTTTAAGTTTTACCTCGTCTTGGTAATCGTTCCTTCTTGATATGGTGCGAACTGGACATGGACAAGCTGGCTGCGGCGCGGCTCGGGAAGTGGAAGAACGCGCTGCTCGACACGAGCATGGTGAACAAGCAACTCAACTTTCGCCCGACGCAGAAGACCAACGTGGAGATCATCTTCCCCGACTTCCAACAGGCCATCAAGAATTTCGTCTTGGTTGGCAGCGAGGCCGAGTTCATGCCCGTGTTCAGCCACAAGGCAAAGACGTCGGTAGAAGCGGAAGAGGGCGCGCCCGAGGCGCCGATCGAGTCGGTGGACTCCCTGCACGCGGCGGCGATCGAGAAGGCGAAGAACAAGGCGCGTGTCACGAAGGACGTCATCACCAACCGCACGGACGATGACTTGCAGCTCGTGCTGCGACACCTGTTCCGGTCCTCCAAATCATTCGAGGAGGAGAAGGGCATCAACATCCTGTACCTCGCCTTCGGCCTGCTGCGGTGGGCCGACAAGGGCGCGGAGGGGACGACGGTCTACTCCCCGTTGCTGCTGACACCCGTCACGCTTTCCCGGGCGTCGGTCATCGAGCCGTTCAAGGTCGTGCCGACCGAGGACGAGACGTTCGTGAACCCGACGATCAAGGAGAAGCTCCGTGCCGACTTCGGGCTCGCGCTGGACGACCTGCCGGCCGACTACGACGCGGCGGCGATCGACGCGTTCTTCTCGTCCGTCGATGAAAAGATCGCCCGGAGGGGGTCGTGGGGCGTCGAGCGGCGCGCGTTTCTCGGCACGTTCTCGTTCTCCAAGATCATGATGTTCAACGACCTGGCGAACAACGCGGGCACGTTCCTCGACCACCCGATCGTCGGCTGCTTCGCCTCGCAAACGGCTTACGTCGAACCGCCAGAGCACGCGATCGCGGACGCGGAGTGGAACGACGAGCTCCCGCCCGACGCGTCGTTCACGATCCTCGACAGCGACTCGAGCCAGTTCAAGGCCATCCAGAGTGCCAAGAAGGGCTCGTCCATGATCATCCACGGCCCGCCGGGCACGGGAAAGAGCCAGTGCATCACCAACATCATCGCCGACTGCATCGCGTCGGGCAAGAAGGTCCTGTTCGTGTCGCAGAAGATGGCGGCGCTGGAGGTCGTCCGAAAGCGGCTCGAGGAACGGGGCATCGGGCGGTTCTGCCTCGACCTGTTCTCGCACAAGGCGAACAAGACCGACCTCCTCACCGCGATCATGCGCAACGCGCGGTTCACGCTGGAGAACGACCAGGTGAACATGCACGATTACGAGGATCTCGCCACGACCCGTGCGCGCCTCAACGATTACGTGGCCAGGCTACACGCGCCCGTTGGCAAGGGCGGCTTGACCATCTACCAGGTCATCGGGGCACTGACGAAGCTGGACGCGGTGCAAGAGATCGATGCGGCCATCCCCGCCCCGCAAGACATCACCAGCGCCGACCGTGCGCGCATCGAGGACGCCATCGCGCAGATCGACGTCGACAAGATGGAGACATACTTCCAGCACCCCTGGGCCAGGTCGACGATCCAGACGAACGAGGGCGTGTTGTTTGAAACGATCCCCGAGGGGATCAAGTCGATGAAGGCGGCCGTGGCGGCGCAACAGCAGCGCGTCGACGCCTTCAACACCCGCAGGATCTGCCTCCCCATCAAGAGCCAGGAGGACCTCGATTCGTACAAGGCGTTTTTCGAGCTGTTCACCAGCCAGGCGTTGTGCATCGACGCCGCCGCACTGCGCAGCAACTTCCAATACAAGTACGCGTCCGCCACTCGCGCTCTCTCTGGTTCGTACAAGAAGGACAAGAAGCTCGCGGAAAGCGGGATCCGGGTGCTCCGGTCTTCGGACTACGAGTTCCTCCTGTCCGCCCTGGAAGACATGGCGTTCCACCAGGCGAAGATAATGCGCGGTACCGTGTCCAGCCCGTCCGAGGCCCGCGAGATCAAGGCAAGCATCGACGAGATCGGCGAGGCCCAGGTGGCAATAGCTGACCTGCGAACGAAGCTGGCGGCGCTCAATTTTTCCTCGTTCGACGGGGGTGCCGGGCTTTGGGACCAGCTGGCCGACGCCCTGGCCTACTGGGACTCAGCGGTTCCCCAGCTGGAGGACTGGCTCGACCTGCACGTCGCGAGGGACAAGCTGCTCAGGTACCACGTCGAGGACTTCTACGACAAGCTCCGGGGCAAGAAGCTGGCCGGGGTCGACCTGGTCGCGGCTTGGCAGAAAACCTTCTACCAGCAATGGCTGGCGCACGCGTCCGCCCACATCCTCAACATCAAGAACTTCAAATCATCCTATCACGAGGCCTTGATCCAGAAGTTCATCGAGTACGACAAGCAGTGCATCGACGCCAACACGATCCGCCTGGCCAAGCGGATCAAGGAGGAGATGCCCGCCCTTGACGTTGCATCGTCGATGCGGAGCTCCGAAATGGGCATCCTCGAGCAGGAATCGCGAAAGAAGCGCAACGTGAAGCCGATCCGGCAGATCTTGTCGGCCACGAAGAACATCACGGCGGCGCTCGCGCCTTGCTTCATGATGTCCCCGCTCTCGGTCGCGGCCTATCTCCCGATAGAGGCATTCGACCAGTTCTTCGACGTGGTGATCTTCGACGAGGCGTCTCAGGTCTGCCCAGAGGACGCGATCGGGGCGATATTGCGCGCCAAGCAGCTGATCGTGGCGGGTGACGAGAAGCAGATGCCCCCCACGCGGTTCTTCCAGGCGGAGCTGGACACGGATGCCGACGAGGAGGACGTTCCCATGTTCGAGAGCCTGCTCGACGAGTGTGCCACGGTCGGACTGACCAACTTCCTTCTCAAGTGGCACTACCGGTCGAGAAAGGAGGGCTTGATCGCGTTCTCGAACCTCAACTTTTACGACAACAACCTCGTGACGTTTCCCGACAACGGCCGCCACAAGGCCGAACTGGGCAAGCCCGCGCACGAGCCGGGGGTGCAGTTCGTCCACGTGCCCGAGGGCATCTATGCCCGCCAGAAGAATCCCGTCGAGGCACGGGTGGTCGCGAGGGCGGTCATCGACCACTTCAAGGCCAACCCCGACCGCAGCCTCGGTATAGTGGCCATGGGCATCACCCAGGAGGAGGCGATCCATAACGAGCTCGAGAAGATCTATAAGGGCGACCCGTCGCTCGAGCAACTCGTTAAGACGCAGAAGCAAGAGCCGCTGTTCATAAAGAACCTCGAGAACGTGCAAGGCGACGAGCGTGACGTGATCTTCATATCCGTCGGCTACGCGAGGAACGAGGCCGGGGTGCTGCACCTCAACTTCGGCCCGATCAACAAGTCGGGCGGGGAACGCCGCTTGAACGTGGCGATCACGAGGGCGCGATACCTCGTCAAGGTGTTCTGCTCCTTCTTGCCCGCGGAAGTCGACCTCAAGCGTTCAAACTCCCCGTCCTTCCACAAGCTCATCCACTACCTCGAATACGCACGGACAGGCGACCTGGCCTCCGCGGTTCGCTTGGATGCCAGCTCGATCCCCGTGCTCGAAGGGCCGCTCGAAGAGGACGTTTACCGCGCCTTGGTAGCAAAGGGGTTCGTCGTGGACAAGCAGATCGGGTGCTCTGGCTATCGGATCGACCTTGCCATCGTCAACCCGGAGAAGGCATCGGAGTACATCCTCGGGGTCGTGTGCGACGGCCGCTCCTACCGTGCCGGCGAGACCGCGAGGGATCGGGACCGGCTGCGGCAGCAGGTCCTCGAGGGCCTCGGGTGGCGGCTGTTCCACGTGTGGTCGCCAGACTGGGTGAACAAGAAGGAGGAGGTCGTCGCCAGGATCGAGAAGCTCGTGGGCGACATCAAGAAGCGCGGCGCCCAGGCGAGCAAGCGTGGCGGCGTGGTGGGTGTTAGTTCGGTTTCTGGCCTTGGCAGCAGCGTCGTTGCCCGTATTAATGCTGGCGTTGCACCTCGCGCAGAGGCTGCTCCCATACCGCGTGTTGAGGCTCCTGCTGGCGACCTTGCCGTCCCTCGTGCCACACCTGCCGTTAATGACGCCGTCGTCCCTCTTGATGGAGATGCTGCTGGGGCTGGTTCACAAGCCGACCCAGGGGTCAATGCCACCCCTCCTTTTGGCTCTGACGTCGGTGCAGGCGTTGGCACGGGTGTCGGTACCGCGGAAGACCGTGGCCGTGATGCCAAGAAGCCCACACCCGCGGCCAGCATGCCGAAATACGTCGACGGGGCCGCTCCCAAGAAGGCCGGCCCGGCCGCGCACGCTACCGGTTCCGAGGATGAGGCGTTCCGCAAGAGGTTGATCCAATCCGGGCTCTGCGTACCGTACAAGGAGTTCACGTCCGGCGGCGGGAACATCGAGGACTTCATCAAGAGCGCGGAGGTGCGTGAGCAACTCGTGATGCGCATCGTGGAGGTCGAGGGGCCGATCCACCACGACTTGCTGGTCAAGCGGATCCAGGCCTATTATGACGTCAAAGTCTTGGGCAAGAACCTCAAGGATTCCATCAATGACACGCTGCTGCTCGTGCCGTGCCTGGACGGGTTCTACTACCCCGCCGGTTCCAAGCCCGGGGGCGTACGGATGTGCACGGGCGGGGCCAAGGATCCGAGGGAGCTAGGCCAGATCCCCCCGCCGGAGCTTCGCAGGTGCATTGCAATGCTCGTGAATGAGGCGCTGAGCATGCAGACCGACGAGCTGTTCACGAAGGTCGCCCGCGTTTTCGGGTACCGGTTGCTGAAGGAGGTTAACAAGCAACTACTCGCGGCGCAGCTCGACGCGCTTGACGCCGAGGGCCTCGTCTCGGTCACGAGCGGGATGGTGACGAACGTGCGGAAGGACGCCTGGAAGGACGCATCGTTCGGCTTCACGGCTGCCCCGACGGCGTCGATGTCGCGGGGAGGAACGTGCAAGCGATGCTCGCTCGCGAAGCAGAAGCCCGGAAAAAACATCCGAAAGGGCGACACCACCTATTACAAGCAACCTTGCCTGGTCTGCTCGGTCACGGACAAGGAGACGCCGGAGGAATCCTGGTGCAAGAGCTTCATGGCGAGCTGAGGTTCCGACAAGGGAATTCAGAATGGGTTCTCGGCTCCCCCACGCGCGTCCTTAATAAAGCTGAACCGAGTAGGTATGGATCGGAGAAGAAAACGCTCTATCTGCTATCCTAGAAACCGAGTGGTCCCGACGTGAGCGCCATCAAGAGGAAGCTGTACCTGGGCCTCATAGAACACCCGAAGCTGGTCTTCTCGCAAGTTCTAAAGGGGATCAAGTGGAAGGACGGGAACGTCTACGAGGACCACCAGAACACCCAGCTGTACATCTTACCCGCGGGAATCTTCCCGGAGATCCGCATCGAGCTCCGGAACACGCTCGGGAAGAAGCTTGCAAGGAACTTGCTCTACAGCCTCAACCAGTCGAGCGCGGACACGGTCATCAAGGACGCGATCGACCAGGAGTTCAAGGGCAAGGACCTGTTCAAGTACTTCTGCGCGGTCATGTCGCTATTCGGGTGGGGCTTCGCGGAGCGTATTGACTTCGACGCGTCGACGAGGAGCGGGACGGTTGTTATCGCCCGTTTCCCCCAGTCTAATCTCCCGCAGGCCGAGCCGGTGCACGATGACTTCGCCGGGATCATCGCCCGGGCGATCGAGCTCACCTACGAGGGCAAGTTCGATGTCAAGGAAACGAAGTGCTGCGAGGTGGCGGGTGCCGGCCATGAATGCACGTATGAAATAATGCCGCTCAAGCAAGGCGCGCAGGTGATGGACTCGAAGGTCGAGGTGCGACCGCTCGCGAGGTGGGACGCGAAGGGCATCGAGAACCCGGAGGACTTCGCCAGGTTCATGGATCAGGTCTCTATGCCAGAGAACGGCGTCCTAATGCTCGGGGAAAAGGACGCCGCCAAGCGCATCGTGATCAAGGACGTCGAGTCCATCAACTCCATGTTCTTGAAGACAGCGAACCTCCTTGGATGGAAGACGGTGGGCCCCGTCTTGTTCCGCGTCGGCCGCAACCACCTGCTCAACGACCTCGCCGGCGCTGGCCGGATGGACGTCGCCTCGATCAAGGGATACCTCCGCCGGCTCACGCTGTTCGGGTGGGGCAACTTCGAGGTCGAGCAGGCGGGCGAGGGCGCGTACCGGGTCGCGCTCACGAGGAACCCGTTCACGGCGGGCCTGCCGCCGCAGCCGGTCGCCACGGATTACTTGATCGGGGGGTTCATCAGTGGACTGTTCGAGTCGCTCGCCGGCGGGCGCGTGAACGTGAAGGAGGTCGAGTGCGCGGCGAAGGGCGACGGCCGGTGCCTCTTCGAGGTCTCGGCACCGTTCGGAAGGAAGGGATGAGATCCGCCGCTTCTTCCAAAAGAAAAAGAATGGACGAAGAACGGAGCATCATTCCGCCATCATCCTGATGGCTTCCTCTGCCTCGGCGAGCAGCTCGATCGAGAACTTATAACCATCGACTTGAGCATAGAAGTTGTATCGCTTCGTGAGGCCCGCGAGGGCCTCCAACACCTTGTCGTCGGGGCACTTGTACACGGCATAGACCTTGTACAGGCCATTCGTCACCTGGGCCACCCAGTTATGCGCCTTCTTCACGGATGCCGGGTAGGCCGGCTTATTCTCCGCCACGTAGATCTTGTTGAGATCCTTCTGTTTCGTCGGGGGATAGGTTCCCGTTACCATTATGAGCGCCATCCCATTGTTCACCTTTGTCTTAGCGGGCCAACTTGTCATCCCCCCGCCAGTTCGATATCTGCGGGTTAACTTAAAAAAGCTTATGGGGAGAGATGGGCCGGCATGCACGCGGGTTACCGGCAAGTTTATTATCTCACTCGACATGGTTTCACTTGCCCCGATGACCGATAACCAGGATAAGTCCGAGCCTTATGGCTAGGGCAATGAAGATTTATAGTTACGTGGAGGGGCTTAGTTACGTGAAGGGCGCGTGGTGTCCCTCCCCCTTCGGATCGCGCGGTGGTGCCATCGTGCCGGGGCGATGAGGCGGGGGGAGCGGCCGCCCGTGAGGAACCCCCCCACGCCGCCATCGTGCCCGGCAAGAGATGGATGAAGGATGAAGGATGAAGGATGATTGATTATCGAGGCACAGAAGCAACCCGACATATCGGTTCGGCATGAGACCGCCTACGGGAAACGTAGGCCATGCATGTCTCCCATGGCCTAGGATGACGCAGCGTTGGACGGCTGGCACGGCAGCCCGCTGCGGCACGCGATGATCGTGAGGCGGGAGCATAATCAGATGGGGTTTCGCAGCACGGTCGGCATGGCCGAGGATGACGCGATGCACATCGCGCCGCTGCATGCGCTGCGAACGACGTTAATTGTAGGATCGCGACAATAATCGAAAAATGGTCTTCTTGAATCCCGCCGTTCACGTCCCCCGCGAAGGGACTTCACGCGTCCTTGATGAACCGGGCGAGG
>JAFGBX010000284.1 GCA_016932935.1 Promethearchaeota archaeon
AGAGGGCTAGGGCGGCATACGAGGGCCAGGAGGTCAAGAAGATCGCCAAGAACGCGGGGATCGTCGAGGCAGAGGGCTACGGGGACTGGCCGAGGCTCAAGGACACGGTCGAGTTCGCCAAGCGCATGGGCTACAAGCGGCTCGGCCTCCCCTTCTGCATCGGGCTCCAGAGCGAGGCGGCCAAGATCCAGCGGATCTTCGAGGCCTACGGCTTCGACGTGCGCTCCGTCAACTGCAAGACGGGGAGCTTCACGAAGACGGAGATCGGCGAGATCCCGGAGGAGTACCAGATGGTGTCCAAGACGGGCCACCCGATCGGGTTCGTCTCGTGCAACCCGGTCGCCCAGGCCCTCGTGCTCAACGAGGAGAAGACCGAGCTCAACGTCCTCGTCGGCCTGTGCGTCGGCCACGACAGCTTGTTCATCAAGCACTCGGAAGCCCCCGTGACCGTGCTCATCGCGAAGGACAGGAGGCTCGCCCACAACCCCGCCGCGGCGATCTACAACTACTACGGCGACAAGTACTTCGCGCGCGACCAGCATTCCTCTTAGGCGGCGCGCCACGAACGGGAGGTGCTCCAACGCCCTTCAGAAGGGATGGACCCTCCCGCGGATGGAGGGCACCTTGAGGAGGAGGGACTGGAGGAACCCCCAGCAGTACACCAGGTGCCCCTCGTAGCCCGCGGGCCTGCCGTCCCAGTCGAACACCTCGGCACCCAACCCCATCTTGTCGACGAACCCGTTCTGGAACCCCCCGCCGTTCGGAAACGCCCCGTCGCGCTGCCGCGCGAGCATAGCGTTTAGGATCGTGTCCGCTTGCTCGGTCATCCCGACGCGGTATAGCCCGTCGATCAGCCAGCTGGAGTTGCTCACGCAGCACCCCCCGTTCAGGAACTGCTGGAACTCGAAGTACGCGCTCATCTCGGCGGGAGGGACGGGCACGAGGTTCAGCGGCACCCCGAGGTCGAAGCGGCGGAACCCGATCCGCTCCAAGGCGGCCCAGTACTTCTGCAGCATCGCCTTGCCCTCAGCAGTGTCGACCAAGCCGTAGCTGATCGCCATGCTGGTGGGGGAATCGTTGTGGATCTCGTGCAAGTGGCCGTCCCGGCTGCGCCAGAACCCAAGCCAGCCCGTTTCCGGGTCATGGAACGCTGGCAGGTAACTTAGCTTCAAGCGTTCTGCGCTCCGCTTGTAATGGCCCGCCATGTCGGTTCGGCCGAGGCGCCGCTCCAGGGCGGCCATGCAATTCCATGCACGGTACGCGAGCGCGTTCACGTAGGCGTTCTTGTGGCCGCTCACATAGCAGTCCCACGCGCAGTCCGGATCGCGGGTGGCTTGCGACCCCCAGTTGCCGCTCTGCTTGGACTCGAGTATGCCGTCCCCGTCGACGTCCCGGCCCTCCATGTATCGTGCAATGCGCTCCAGCGCATCGATCCGGCCGGTGAGCCATTCCACGTCACGGCTCGCCTCAACATAGCACCATGCTGCGATCAGGACGGCGGGATTGCCGTCCATCACGTTCTGGTCCCGTCCCCCCGCGGTGTACGCGACGAGCCCGTCGGCGCCGGTCTTGCAATCGATCCAATAATCGATCGCTCGTCGGAGGAGGGGAAGCATGGAGACCCCGGGGCACAATTCTGGAACCAGCAAGGTCGCGTCCCCGAGCATGTAGAGGAGGCTGCTCACGGGGTCGCTGAGGGTGTTGTTCGCCCACACGCCCTTGGCCGGGGCGCCCCCGCCCGAGGCGCCGCAGCTGAATTGCATCATGTTGAACCATCCCCTCCGAGCTGCCTTCCATGCGGGCTCGTCTGTAAAGCCCGCTGGTTGCGGGAGCACGACCGGGGCGAACTCTAGGGCGGCGGGAACACCCTGGCCGCGCACTGGAACGCGTACGATGAGGTCCAGGCACGCCCACCGCCGGTTCCCCTCGAGGTCGCACTTGATCCTTGATCCGGGGTGCCCCGTGACGAGCACTTGCCCGATGTCGGGCGCGCTCAGCACGAAGGGCGGCTCGAACTGCCCGGCCCCGTCCCACGTGTTGGTTATCACGGACACGACAGCGACTCGTGGGTCGAACGGAACGTACAACACCATTTCCGACACGTCCGGCTCCCCGTCCACGATGCAAGAGAGTGTGAGGGCATACGTGCCCGGTTCCATCGTCAGCCGGCAGGTCATGTGCTCTTTTCCAGCGACAACGAACGTGTATTCGATCAGGCCGGATCGCGCGAGGGCATTACTGATCGCGGGGCGTATCTCCTCGCCACCTCGCGCGAACGTGATCTCGGCGGGATCGGCGAGCAAGTTGATGGCGTGCCGGTTCGTGCATTCCGTGTCCCAGCCTAGGTGGGCGATCCTGGCCGCGCCGGCATCCGCTTCGACTTGGAACTGCCATCGGGGACCCGGATGCTCGATCGCGAAGGTAGCCATGTTCCCCACGGCTCGGGCTCGAGTTTTCAATGTATCGCCTCCCCACCAACCGAACCCTTCTCGATGGGGCTCCGATGAAGCGAACCTTTTGACTAGGTTGGTTCGGAAAAAAACGGCTGCTGGCCCTCGTCTTTTTGATCCGCTCTTAAAAGACCGCCAATCCTATACACCTCAATCCACCATATTCATCTGGTCTGGAATAGGTCTTACGTGATGGCTGATTTCGGGTCCGTCTGGGAACAATTAACATCCGGGAACCAAGCCGTCGCTTTCCTGGTCTGCTTCTTCGTAATCATCCCGGCCGGGCTGGTAACCGCGCTGCTGGCGGTCGTGATCATCTTCCGGAAGCTCGACGATGGGAAATCGGCCCCGTTCCCCGAGATGCGCAAGATTAGCAGGTACATTCAGGCGGGCGCGAGGACCTACTTGAAGCGCCAGGCCAAGACGCTCGTCCTCCTCGTGATCGTCCTGTTCGTGCCCGTGGGATTGACGGGTCACGGCTTCCTCCCCGACCCCGTGCTCGCGACGCTCGTGACGGGGGCCATCTACGTCGTCGGCGCCCTCAGCTCGCTCTTGGCCGGGTATGTCAGCATGCAGGCGGCGACGCGGGCGAACATCCTCGTCATCGAGGCCGCCTCGGAGAACCCGCAGAGCGGGTTCAAGAAGGGCTATTTCGGCGGCATGATCGGCGGCATCCTGAACATCTCCCTCTTCGTGCTCGGGATCTGGCTCCTGTTCCTCGTCACACAGGGCCAGATTCGCTTGATGACGGGGTACGGGTTCGGCGCGAGCACGGCCTCGCTCCTCGCGCAGGTCGGTGGCGGGATCTTCACCAAGTCCGCGGACATCGGCGCCGACCTGGTCGGGAAGTTCGAGAGCGGGATAGAGGAAGACGATCCACGGAACCCGGCCATCATCGCGGACGCCGTTGGCGACAACGTGGGCGACTGCGCGGGCAGGGG
>JAFGBX010000285.1 GCA_016932935.1 Promethearchaeota archaeon
CGGGCCGCCCTTGCGCCGGATCGCCCCCGCGACGCCACCACCGAGGACGAGCTGGGCGTTGGCGGCGTTGACGATGGCGTCGACGTGCATCTCCGTTATGTCGCCCTGCACGAGCGCGACCCTCCTCCCGTTGATCACTCGCTCCATACTAGGTGACATCGCGTCCTCGATAGAAAAGGTGTTGCCCGGGCTGGACGGGCGCCCGCGAGGGCGTCGTTGCGCTTCGTGCCCCGACCGCGGGGCACCGGTCAGTGTGCGTAATGCTCGACGAGGAAGTCCTTGAAGGCCGTGTAGTTCTTCCGCATCTTCGCGTAGGCCTCTTGCTTCTTCTGCATGGACTTCAGCGAGGCCGGGAGTGGCGGGTCGATACCCAGGACCTCTTGTATGAGTTCCGGGAACTTCGCCGGGTCGGCCGTCTCGATCGTGATGGCCGGCGCGTCGCTGCCGCTCGCGTCGAGGTACCGGCGCAAGCCGCCCCAGCCGACGGCCCCATGCGGTTCCAGGACATGCTCGTATTTCTGGTACACGGCCTCGATGATGAACCGGGTCTCCTCGTCGCTGATGCTCGCCGAGAAGATGTCGCCACGCAGCCGGTCCATGTCGGGCTGCTTCAGCAGCTTCCCGTCATGGTCCATGGTCCCCCCGTAGAGGTCGACGATGCGCGCGAGGTTCGACGGGTGGCCGACGTTCATGGCGTTCGACAAGCAGCTCGCGCTCGGTTCTACCTTCTGGTAGGTGCCGGATTGGAGGAACTTCGGGAACTCGTCGTTCTCGTTCACCGATGCGACGAACTTGGCCACCGGCAAGCCGAGCTGCTTGGCGATCAGCCCGCCCATGAGGTTGCCGAAGTTCCCCGACGGCACGGAGATGATGGCCGGGTCGAGCGCCCCCGCCGCCACCCGCCCCTCGAGCGCCCGGAAGTACCCCCAGAAGTAGTAAACGCTCTGGGGGAGGAGCCGGCCGATGTTGATCGAGTTGGCCGAGGATAGGTTGAGGATCGCTAGCTCTGGGTCGGCGAACGCCCGCTTGACGAGCGCCTGGCAGTCGTCGAACTTCCCGTCGACCGCGATCGCTTGGACGTTCCCTCCCAGCGTGGTCATCTGCCGGCGCTGGCGCTCGGACACCTCGGCCGCGGGGTACAGCACGCACACCTTGATGTTCTTGACGCCGTGGAACGCGGACGCGACGGCGCCGCCCGTGTCGCCGGAAGTAGCCGTGAGGATGAGCAGCTCCCGCCCGTCCTGTTCCGTGTAGTACGACATGATGCGGCTCATGGCGCGGGCGGCGAAGTCCTTGAACGACGCTGTCGGCCCCTTGTCGAGGTGTAGCACGTGCACGTTCTCGCCAGGGATGCCCACCACGGGCACGTCAAAGTCGTACGCGTCCTCGCAGACCTCCTTCAGCTTGGCCTCGGGGAGCTGGTCGCCGATCAGCCTCGACAGCACCGTGTACGCGAGCTCGGGGTACCCCATCATGGCCATGCCGAGCAGCTCCTCGCCGGAGAACCTCGGGTACCCGCTCGCCGTGTACAAGCCCTTGTCGGGCGCGAGGCCGGCTATCAAAGCCGTCTTGAAGTCGACATCGGGGCAGTTCCGGTTGGTCGAGTGAAGCGTCAGCAACTTTTTGATGCATCCCGCGTTGTTCGTTAAGAGTAGATGACGATGGTCTGGTTTAATTGTTATTCCCGTGCCTTGCCGGGAATGAAGCGGTCGAGGCCCTGCCGGGCCGGGATCCAGGGCTCGATCTCGGCCGCGACGGCCGCCGTCATGCCCTTGATCCCGCGCAAGCCCCCGCGGGCATGCACGTCCGCGACGGGCTCCCTCAGCATCTGCACGGCCTGGCCCGCCCAGAAGTGGCCCTTCCACCGCCCGCCCGCGAGCTGCAGCTCGTAGGCCTCGTTCAGCAGCCGCTCGGCGATCGCGTAGTTGTGCTTCCGGTGATCGGCCGGGATGAAGCGCCTCGCACGGACGGCGAGGCCCAGCCCCTTGCACGCGGCGAGGAGCTTGTCGTTCGTCTCCCTCGTCCACGTTGCTCTGAAAGCGTCGTCCTTGAGGTACTTATCCACGAAAAGGCCGTGCTCCTTCGGGAACGCGGCTTCCATCTTTCGTAGCAAGTAGCTGGCTTGCTCGTCTCGCATCGAGACGCCCGGCGCGAAAAGCAGGAAATCGCAGCCCGCTTCCTTGGTGCTCGCCACCAGCGATTCGATGGCCCCGTCCGCGTCCTCCAGGAACGGGATGATCGGCATGGCGCACACTCCCGTCTGGATGCGCGGGTCCCGGGCCTTCACGCGCCTGAGTGCCTCCAGCCGCCTCGAAGGGGGGGACGCCCCTGGCTCGAGCACCCTCGCCAGGCCGTCGTCGACGGTGGTGACCGTGAACGCCACGGTCGCCCACGACCGCTGGTTGATGGCCGATATCACGTCGAGGTCGCGCGTGATGAGGTCGGACTTCGTGAGCAAGAACGCGGGGAACCCGTGCTTGTGCAACACCTCGAGGATGCCGCGGGTGATCCCGTACTCGGCCTCGGCGGGCTGGTAAGCGTCGCACACGCCACCCATGGACACGACGTCCGGCAGCATGGCCCGGCCCTGGCGGATCTTCTTGTCGAGTGCCTCCGCAGCGCCCACCTTCACGTAGACGGTCTCCTCGAAATCGGCATGCATGTTGTACTTTCTCGTGCGGCCGTCGCAATAGATGCAGTCGTGATAGCAGCCGTTGTACGGGTTGACCGTGTAGGCGCACCAGAACCACGAGTCGATGAACTTGAGCTTGTTGACGATGCTCTTGAATTCCTTGACCTCGTACCGCACCATGCCAGCCACCAGCGATTCCCGCGCGCCACCCGTGCTAGAACAGGATCGCGAACACGCTCCCGGTCTTCTTGATCACGAGCCCCTTCTCCACGAGCCCCATGAGGATCTTGAAGAGTTTCTTCTCCTTGTTCAGCGAGATCGCGTTCAGGTCGTTCTTGATCTTGATGAAGTGCACCTCGTTCACCTTCTGCTCGTACTTGAGCTTGTAGAGGTATTCCTTGACCTCGGATGACGAGATGTGGTCGTCCTGGTCGGCGAGCGGCTTTGGCTTGCCCTGTTTGGGGTGCGGCTTGTGCGCCTTCTGCGGGGGCGCCGGCTTGGGCTCTTGCACCGTCGTCGCCTTCTTGCGGGAGAAGGTCCCCGCGCCGCCGGTCGATTTGGGGAGCTTCGGGGTCTCGATCATGGTGGGGGCTTGGACGGCGATCGCCTCGACGGCTTCGGTCGCCCTCGTCCGTTCGGGCTCCTTCTCGAGCTCCGCTGCCTTGGACGCGAGTGCCTCGTGTATCTTGCGGCGCCTCTCGCCGAGCCGCTGCTTCTCGCCGGGCGAGTACCTCGCGGGGATCTTGAACTTCCACCGGATGATGGCATCGGCGCCGGCCTCGCCCGCGAGCCACCTGTTCAGGGTCTTCTGCTCGTCGACGACCTCCACGACCGGCCTCCACGTTTCGAGCCACGGGGCGATCCAGCTCGGTTTTCCCTCGTCCTTGAACTGCCCGAGCTTCTTCTTGAGCCGCTCGGCCAGCACCCGCTCGACTGCCTGGAAGAGCGGCACCGCCTTGTAGTCGTCCATTTCACCGCCGAGCATCTCGAGGAACCAGTCGTCATCCTTGGCAGGAAGGAGCGAGTTCATGTATTCGAGCGCAGTTTCGGCCATGGACGCCATCCGCTCCAGGAGCTCGTTGCCCTTGATGCTCTGCGCCGTGTACTTCTGCAGCTCCCCCGATGCGAGCTTGTAGGCCCGCTTGTAGTCGCCACCGTTCAGCGCCTTCTCGATCTCCACCGCCTTCTCCGTGATGCGCTTGATAGCCTCTTGCCGCTTCTTCTGGACGCCCGGGTCGACCGCCTGGGGCGGCGGCGGGGCGCCGGGCTTCTGCACGATCCTAACGTTGTTGCGGAACGCGTCGATCTTGGGCAATTTCATCGGGGTGTCTATCCTCCCTAGCTTCACCAACCATCTTAAACATTCATGCCGGGCGGTCCCGGTTAGCTTGGGTCATCGATATAAGCTCTGGGTTCGATCCTCCTTACCATCCTCCAATGCATCCAAAGGAAAACCTAAGGTAGACCAACATGTCAGACGTTCTCATCGGGACAGACATCGGGACGCTCGGCACCAAGTCGATCGCGTGCTCGGTGGAAGGAAAAGTGCTTGCCGAGGATTACATCGGTTACGAAATAGTGACCCCAAAGCCTGGCTGGGCTGACTTCCCCATGGACAAGCCCCTCAAGGCGGTGTGCGACACGATCAAGAACGTGCTCGCGAAGGGCAAGATCGACCCGTCGATCGTGAAGGGGCTCTGCATCTCGGGCCTTTACGGGGGCTCCGGCGTGCCCGTCGACGAGGAGATGGACGAGGTGCGGCCTTGCATCCCCTGGCTCGACACGCGTGCCATCAAGGAGTGCGACTGGGCTCGGGAAAAGGGATTGGAGGGAAAGATCGCCGAAGTGACGGGCAATTGCATCCACCCCTATTGGGGCTGGACGAAGATGCTCTGGATCAAGAACAACGAGCCGAAGAAATGGGCCCGCATCAAGTACCTGCTCACGCCCAACGCGTTCGCCATCCACCACCTCACGGGCAACATGTCCCTGGACTACTCGTCGGCGGGGAACTACGGCGGGATATGGGACATCAGGAAGAACGCTTTCGCGCAGGATCTCATGAAGGATCTCGGCCTCCCTCTCTACATCTTCCCGCCGGACGTGGTCAAGTCCGCGGCGGTGGTCGGGGAGGTCGACGCGAAGGGTGCAATGATGTGCGGCCTTCGGAAGGGAACGCCCGTGTCCGCCGGCGGGATCGACGCGCCGGTCGAGGCGCTGAGCGTCGGCACCTTCGAGGTCGGCGAGCACACGGCAACCATCGGCACGTCCATGTGCCACAACATCGTCCAGGACAGGTCGAACATGAAGCTCTCCCCGCTGCTCATCAACTACCCCTACGTGGCGGATGACACGAACAAGATCTACACGTTCGGCGGCGCAGCGACGGCGGCGGCGGTCATCAACTGGTTCAAGGAGCAGTTCGCGAGGGACAAGAGCTTCAAGGAGCTCGACGAACAGGCAGCTAAGGTCGCACCGGGATCGGACGGGATAGTCGTTCTCCCGTACTGGAACGGCGAGCGGACGCCCATCTGGGATCCGTTCGCCCGCGGCACGGTCGTCGGCCTCTCCTTGTTCCACACGGCGGCGCACGTGTACCGCGCGTGCCTCGAAGGCGTCGCCTTCTCGCTCAAGGACAACCTCGAGACGGCCAAGCAGATCGGGGCGGCCCTCAACGACGAGATGACCCTCATCGGCGGGGGCGCGAAGTCAGAGCTCTGGCGGCAGATCTTCGCGGACGTCACCGGCTTCAAGATGCGCCACGTGGCCATGAGCTACGGCGCGCCGCTGGGCGACGTGCTCCTGGCCGGGGTGGGCAACAAGCTGTTCGACTACGGCGAGATCAAGAAGTGGATCCAGGCCGCCGACATCACACCCCCGCACTCGGAGGACACCGCCAAGTACGAGCGCTACTTCACCCTGTACCGCAAGGTGTACCAGGCCGAGAAGGACACGTTCAAGCAGCTCTACGCGATGCAGCAATGACTTGCAAGACTTCCGACCACGTCCTTATTTTTAATCAACCGTTCCGCCGGTTCCCTTCTTGATGGCCCCCTTCACCTCGCCCTCGTACTTCCCGAGCATGACCGTGCCGAAGATGCCCACGCCGAAGCCGGCGCTGTACCACGCCCAGTTGCCGACCGCTTGCCCGAGCACGAGGATGCCTACCGCGACCGTGAAGAAGTTATCGATCGTCTGCGTGAGGGGGCCCACCTTCGATGCCGGGTTCTTTTGCAAGGCGATCTGGGAAGTATAAGTGAAGAACACACTGAAAACGAAGGATAACAGCCCGCACGCGAGACCTGCGACCAGCCGCCAATCGGTGAAGAGGCTCGCGACGATCACGAGCAGCCCAGCGGGGAAGTCGTAGCCGGCGAAGGCCACGAACGACATGCACGCCTGCAAGTAGATGGATCCTAGCGAGATCAAGATGCTCGTCACGCCGACCCAGTAGATCGGGTGCTTCCTCGCCATGAATGCCAGCGTTCCCGTGATGGCAAGCAGCACGCCTGTCACCAGGACTAGAACGAGTTGCACGCTACCTTGCGTGATGTCGTTGCGCGGACGCGATACGTCCGCCATCCCCAAGAACACCGGCATCGCCATGAGCAGGATGATCGCCGCGATCTCGATCGGTCGCAGCCTCTCGTGCAAGTACCGGACGGCCGCGGCGACGAGGATGATGAAACCCGCGTTGTTCAGCGGCTCCACCACGGTGATGCCGATCATGCTCACGGCGATCGCGTACGGGATGCCGCCGACCAGGCCCAGTACGAGGCCCAGCACCCACTTGCGATCCTTAAACATCGCCATGATCGAGGCACGGACGCCATGCTCGGTCAGGTCCTTCATGCCGCCGAGGGCGCCCTTCTGCAAGATGGGGGAGATGCTGAACAAGGTCGTGGCTAGCAACGCGAGTCCGATGCCAACCACCATGTCGAAGGTCGTCATGGCCGGGGAGGTGGTCGCCGGTGGGTATTGTCAGGCCCTTGGGAATATGCGGTGCAATTAACGTTTGTCTCCGGCGCATCCAGCTTGATATGCTAGCCAGGACAAGCGTTGCATGGTGGAGCCATGAACGCCATCATCGCCGTCACTTTCCTCGTCCTAGCGTCCGGGGTTGCGTTCGCCTTGCGCGGCATCTGGGGGCACCAGGTCGGCGGCTGGGTCATGGGCGTCGCGATGGCGACGGGCATCGGCGCGGTCCTGGCCATCGACCCGGCACGGACGGCCACCCTGGCGCTGTGGTCGTCCGTGACCTGGGCACTGGCGTCGTTCGTCGGTTGGGCGAACCACGGCGCGTGGCAACGCTTCGTCCGCGGTTCTCTCGCGTACGGGATCCTCCCGGGCGCGGCGATCGCATCGGTGCTGTTTCCGGCCTTCCCCGCATCCTGGCTCCTCGCCGCGGCAATGGTCGGCTTGCCGACCGGGGCAGCGTTCTCCCTCTCGGGACGACTAACTCGGCGGGTGTCGACCGGGGCCTGGTTCTCCCTCTCGGGACGGCTAACTCACCGGGTGCCACGATGTGGGCGTGCGCTCGACAGCGTCCCCGGCCTTTTTTGTACGCACATCATCTCGGCGGGCGCGATAGGCAGCTTGCACGAGAGGAACGAGACGCCGGGCTCGAGGCTCGACGTCCTCGTGTCGTGGATCGCCATTCTGTTACCGGTAACGCTCGCCTGGATCGCTTGAGCGCCAGATTCGAGAAATTTAACTTCCCCCGCTCGCGTGCAAGGAGCATGTCTCGTGACGTCGAATGGCAGCGCGAGCAAGCCAGCACGGTGCCCGGCGTCGAGTGGGACGCCAAGAAGCCCACTAAGGGCATCTTACGCATCGGCGGGGACGTCCTCGTCGAGTTCAACTTCGACGGGGTGCCGTCGTTCAAGGTCCAGCCCAAGGAGGCCCGCGAGCGGCTTCCGCGCCCCGTCGACCTCCTCCCCGAGGTCGTGCTCTGGGACGACGAGACGCACCCGCCGTGGGCGGAGGTGCTCCAGTCCTTGAAGGAAAAGCTGCTCGCGCTGCTCGCGGCCAGCGGAGCCGACGGTGGCCCGTGGATGCCGGCCATCGGGCGCAAGATCCTGCTCGGCCTCCTCGACGCCGCCCGGCACGGCCACCCGAACGAGTCGTTCTTCCTCCTCAAGAGGGGCCCAGGCGGGGTGCTGGACCAGGTCATCCTGCCCCAGGGAACCAAGGGCGGACCGGTGGCGGCGATCTTCACCCCAGACCGGTTGCCCTACGACAAGGACATCCAAGCATCTTTCCACTCGCATCCATCGGGCGGCGGGATGCCATCCCCTGCGGACATCAAGGCCTTCATCAAATACAAGGTCAACATCATCGCCCACGCGCCATACGGCGAGCACGATTTCAAGGCCTTCACGAACAAGGGGATCCCGATCGAGATCGAGATCCGGGATTGAGAGGGTGCTGCGTCAACCGATCTTCTTCTCTATGCGCTTCCGCTGCTTCAACAACTCGGCGATGTTGACGAGCGACACCCCGTCCTTTGTACGGGACACGCCCTCGACCTTATCGCCGCTGAACAGGTCCAGGACGGCCTCGATCGGCGTGCCGGTCTCGAGCGTGGCCTGCAAATACATGAGTTTACCGTCCCTCGAGAACGCGATTTTCCCCACGGGCCAGTTCGTGAGCGAGATCACCGGCTTCAGCGTCAACGGGTCGTACACGTCGATGCACTCGTCGCGCTCACCGCCGACCTCTTGCATCCGGAAAACGATGGCCCGCGTCTTGCCGGGGTTCATGCACGCGTCGAGGTGCTCGTAGTCGTCCCTGGTCTCGGCGATGATGCGGTGCACATGCTGGCAATCCGGGCGGTCATCGACGAGCAGTACCAGCGTGTGCGTCTCGCCGCGTTCCTTCTCGTCGACGACGAGCGTGTCCCACGTCATCGGGATCCTTCACGCGACCTTTTCGAGCAGTTGCTTGAAGTTGTATATCTTCGCCATCATCTTCTGTAGCGTGATCGTGGGGAGGAGTTTGACGAGCCACGACGACAGCCTCGCGAGCTTGCCGCACGGGACGAAGAACGGGGGGTTCTTCTTGCCGAGGATCCACGCGACCTTCCTGGCGACCTGGGCGGGGTCGCCCGACTTGGCCCCGAAGTTGTCGATGTTCCCGACCAGGCCGCTGAAGGCGGCCTTGTACTCCCCGGACTGCTCGATGGGTGCCGTGAGCTGCAGCGACCGGTGCAAGAAGTCCGTGCTGAAGCCCATGGGGGCGATGACCGACACCTTGATGTTGAACAAGTAGCCCTCGCCGAGCAGCGCTTGTGACATGCCCCTTACGGCGAACTTCGTGGCCGTGTAGTAGCCACAGATTCCAGAGCCGAAGACCGAGAACATGGATCCGACGTTCACGACGAGGCCGCTCCGCTGCTTGCGCATGTGCGGCATGACGGCCTTGATGGCGCGCATATACCCGAGGACGTTGGTCTCGAAGATTCTCGCGACGTCCTCGTCCTTGGCGAGCTCGATCGGGCCGTAGAGCCCGAAACCAGCGTTGTTCACGAGCACGTCGACGCGGCCCTCGGATGCCACGACCTTGGCGACGGCTGCATCCACGGACTTGCTGTCCAGCACGTCGCATTCGATCACCTCCAACTTCCCACCTCCCGACGCCGCTTCGAGCTCGGCCTTCTTGTCCTTGTTCTTGCCACCGGCGTCCCGCATGGACGCGTAGACCGTGTAGCCCTCGGCCTTCAACAACTTGGCCGTGAGCAAGCCGAATCCGCTGCTGCAACCGGTGATGAAGACGACTTGCCTGTCCTTCCTCGGTGCCATAGTGGTTGATTGGCCGCTCGACCATAAAACCATTCCCACCACCCACACGGGATGCATCGGGAAGCATTTTTCAACCACAAGTCATGGTTCCGCCTGGTTGCACCTCGAAACCCCCGTGATGACCATGATCGCTTCGAACGACATGACCGCCGCGAAGGCCGCCATCGGCAGCATCGTCGGCGCGACCAACGTCTCGACCGAGCCCCTCGTGCTCTGCAGCTACGCAGAGGACGCATCTCCCTTCGAGGGTAAGCTGCCCGGCATCGTGGTGAGGCCGCAATCCACGTCCGAGGTCCAGGCGATAATGGCCTACGCGGCGGAACACAAGGTGCCCATCGTCCCGGTGGGCGGACGTAGCTCGATCTGCGGCTCGACCATCCCGCGCGTCGACAACGCCATCATGATCGACTTCACGCGGATGGACAAGATCATTGCCATCGACGATGATGCCATGACGGTCACGGTGCAGCCCGGCATCACGTGGTCGCGGCTCGTCCACGAGCTCAAGGAACGGGGCTTCAAGCTCGGATTCCGTGGCCCCTACGGCGGCAATTCCGGCACGGTGGCTGGGTCGCTGAGCGCCAACAGCATCGGTTGCGGCGCGTCGGCGCACGGGGGTGCCCCGGACAGCGTCGTGGGGCTCGAAGTCGTGCTCGCGCTCGCCGGTGGCGAGATCGTCAGGACGGGAAGTGCCTGGAAGGCATCGGCCGAAGCGAAGGATGCATTCGCCCGGTTCTGCACCTATAACGACATGACGGGCCTGTTCCTCGGCGACCATGGCACCCTCGGGCTGAAAACCGCGGCGACCTTGAAGATCTTCCCGGCACCCAAGGGGATCGCGTATTTCGACATGGGCTTCCCCGACGCCAACGCGGGGGCGCGGGCCTTCCAGGAGATACAGCGGGAGCACCTCGCCGAGGAGATCGTCATGCTCGGCGACGACAACTCGATCGAGCTGCTGGTCACCTCCTACCGCTCCACGTTCCCGGACGTCCACTGCCTGTTCGGCGTGGTCATCGAGGAGCCCGACGAGCGCATCGCCGACGTCAAGAAGGACCTGTGCGAGAGGATCGCACGGAAGCACGGCGGAAAGCCGATCGGGCAGTTCCTGGCCAAGGCGCACTGGGGCAACATGTTCAACCTCACGCAGAGCTTGTTCGAGGAGGGATTCTGGCACAACACGTGCCACCTGCGCCGGATCTCGACGCTGCCCGCCATCATCGACCAGTTCCACGCGATCGCCAGGAAACACGAGCTCAAGAAGAACCAGATCAACTGGATCATCTCCGCCCTGGGCGTGGCGCACTGCTACACGTCGGGCTGGCTCACGCTGTTCTTGAAGGACAAGTCGAAGCGAGCCATCCTCGACGCCGCGTGGGACGAGCTGAGGGCCAGCGAGATGGCGTCCGGCGTCCCGTACTGGACCGGAAAGCTCTGGGAGCCGTACGTGCTCCCTATGACGAGCCCGGCGTTCCTCGACGTGATGAGGCGCGTCA
>JAFGBX010000286.1 GCA_016932935.1 Promethearchaeota archaeon
AACTCGTTCGATTGCGAGGCCGATCCGTTCACCAGCCACACGTGGAAGTCGTGCCAGAGGAAGTCGAAGGCGCGGCCCGTGGCCGATTCGATGGCCTCCCGGTAGCCCGTGTCGCCGGGGGACGCACCGCTCCGGTTGGACTGCACCGCCCAGAAGATGGCCCCGATGGTCGCGTTGCCGCGGGTCTCGTTCAAGTGCTTGAAGAACAGGGCCATGCCGAGGTATTGGTCGCCCGTGCAGTCGAACGGGAACAGTGTCGTGTTGAGGTCACGGAAGTCGTCGAACCAGTTCCACGCCCCGGTCTGCGCCTGGTGCCCCATGGTTCCGTTCCACGTGATGCCGCTTTTGCTCATGGCCGACTCGATGCCGGCCCATCCAGCGAGCCCCTCGGCGAACGCGACGTCTTCGTCGCCGTTTCCCCAGAAGTCATGGGTGGCATTGCGGGGCGACGCTTGCACGGCGTGCATGATCTCGTGCGCCACTACCACATCCAAGCCCACTCGGCCGGCCGTGCCGCCCACACGTCCCAGGTTGATCGAGACGCGCCCGTCCCTGCTGCAGGAGCCCGTGGTGTAGTTCATCGTGCCGTTGGCGACGTGGACGTCGAGGAATCCATCTGGCCCGAGTTGCGGCAGCGGGAGGTCCAAGCCGGCGTAGATGTTCAGCGTGGAGTTGACCGCGTCCAGCAACTCATCGCGGGTCGTCCACGGCGCCGGCGTCCCCCGGGCGACGGTCGCGTCGTCCCCGCCAAGCCGGTAGTCGTCGCCGGCGACGGCGGGGAGGTCATAATCGATGCCGTTGAACACCCGCGTCGGCACGGGCTGCGGGCCGCTCCCGTTGACCGCGTAGATGGTTTGCTCGACCACGTTCGGCCCGCCCGGCGTGCTCGCGTTGTTATACCAATTCGTGGAGTTGTCCAGGTCCTCGCCCCAGCGCTGCATGGATATGCCCATGCCCGGGTCGGGCATGAGCCCGGCATCACCCGCCCGCCAGTGCGAGGCGTTCGTCCCCCAGGGATCCGTCGGGGCGGCCAAGCCGCTATACCAGACGTAATCGATGACCTCGCCCTCTACATCCTCGAGCGTGACCCACCCCGAGGTGCCATCGAGGAAGTCGCCGGCGAAAGCCGGGTGGACCTCGACGTGGTGGTCCGAGCCGTCAAGGTCGTCCGTGCCCGGGCCGAACGAGACGAGGACGTACGTGTCGCCGACGAGGTTGTGGACGAACGGGAAGTTGACCGGGCCCCCGCTGCTGCTCCGCAGCATCCAGCGGCTCAAATCGTAGACGCCGGGGGATCCGACGTACAGCTCGACGTAGTGATCCTGGGGGTTACCCGCGCTGAAGATCTCGTTGATACCGGCGTACTTCTCGAAGGTGAACATGTCGACGCAGCGCATCTCCATGGAGATCTGCCCCGTCCCCCAGGGGCCGATACGGGTCTTGATCACGGTCATGTTGTCCCACATCGTGGGGTCGACGGGGATCTCCACGCTGCCGTCTTGGGGGAGTTCCAGCACGACCGGCACGTGCGTCCCGTTCGGGAGCGTGAAGAGGATGGTGACCTTGAACCGGGAGTCCTTGTTCGCGTTGAACTTCAAGTAGAACTTCTGCGTTTTGCCCTTCAGGTCAACGAACTCGATGTCCCCGCCGTAAGGCACGATGGTTCGGGGGCCGTCGACGGTGACCTGGCCGGGGGTGGTCGGGGCCGATGGCTGGCTGGTCGGCCCGAGCTTCGGGAAGCCGTTGTTCTTCGTGGCGGTTCCGTCGACCAGCCACTGGTGGTACCTCCTCCACAGCTCGAAGAAATCCACGCCCGTCGCCTTCCGCAGCGCGTCCATCATGCTGCGCTGCTTGTAGATGTCCTTGAGGTAGAAGACGGTCTTGGAGTACTCGAGCACCTCCTTCATGGTCTCGTTCCCGAAAGCCTCCATGATGTACTTGAAGAAGAGCCCCATGTTAATGTAGTCGTCGTAGGTGGCTTTCGCCGGCCACGGGATGGACTGGCGGTTCAAGTCCCTGAAGCGGGTGTGCCAGTTGAGGTCGTTCGCCAGCCTCAGGTGGTCCATCACTTGCGCCCATGTGAGGTGGTAGTTGCCCATCGTCGAGGTGATGCCTCCCCACACCGCCATCCCCTCGGTCATGGCGTCGTCCTGCCCCGAATTCCCCCAATCGTCGGTGCCGTCGGCCTCCTTCTGGGCCTGCACCGCGTGCATCACCTCGTGCTCGATGCAGTCCTTCAAGCTCACGTTGCCCGTGAGCCCGCCCGTGGTGCCGATGTTGATGTGTATCGTCCCGTTCCTGTTGGTGACCCCCGTGCTTGCCGTCTTGGCGCTCGCGGACACGTGGATGTCGAGCTTCCCGTCCGGGCCGAGGTTTGGGGGCTTCAGGCCGAGGCTGGAATAGTAGTTGAGGGTGTAGTCCACCATCTCCTTGATCTTGTCCTTCGACGTCCAGGGCGTCACGTTCCCCTTGATCACGACCTCCCCGAGGATCTTCCACTCGCCCGTCCCCGGCAGCTCCTCGGGAACGGTGACGCCGATCCCGTTGTAGATCGCCACGGGGACGGTGCCGTTGGCGGTGGCCACGTCGAAGCCGTACATGTTCGGCCCACCGGGCGTCGTTCCCGCCTCGTACCAGTTGGTCGAGTTGTCCAGGTCATCGCCCCAGGCTTGGAGGCTCAAGGCCGGGTCGCCAGTCGGGGGGATGCCGCCGTCCGTGGCCGGCCAGATCCCGCCCGTTTCGGACGGGGGGATGCCGCCGTACACGACCAGGTCGACTACCTCGCCGGCACGGTTGACCAGGGTGATGGTTCCATTGGTCGACGACAGGATCGGCTGGGTCTCGCCTGCGTAGAAGGTCACGCTGAGGTCGGACGCGTCCAGGTCGGAAGCACCAGTGCCGAACCTCACGAGGACGAAGGTCTGCGCCTGGAGCGATGATATCGCGGGAAGGGTGAATGTTTTTCCACCCGCGCGTACCGACCAGCCTTCCATGTCGGTGTTCGGCTCGTTCCACGTGAACAGCTCGACGTACTGGTCGCCGGCCGTCCCGGAGGGCTGGATCTCGGAGATCATGACGTGCCCGATTGGGGGTGTCATCGCCCCCGGTTGGAACACGAAGAGTAATGCGATGGTCGTGATGGATGATCCCGCCACGATCGCGAGCAATATGGCCACCTTGGCATTCCTTGACAGCTGTTTGATGCGGTTCATGGGTGTCTCTCCCTTGTTTTCAATGCGGATTGAACGGATGAAGTGCCAGGCCTTTGCGCCACGACGGCTTGCCGGGCATATCTTCGGTTTCCTTTTTCCCGATTGGGTATTGATATGAGTGCGATTTAAAGGATCTGTTTCGCTGGCCGACCTCGCGGGATCGGGCGCGGGCTTCAGGCTCGATCGAGTTGATCAAGCGCTCGTTCGGATTCCTCTCCCCGTTCCCCTTCCGAACCGGCTATTAATCGCGTGCCTCCTTCCAGCCCTCCACGATGGCGAGTAGGTTCTCCAGCGGGTGCGCGCCGTAGATCGTGCCCGACGGGCCGAAGATGTACCCGCCCCCGTCCTTCAGATCGTTCACTATGGCCGCGGTTACCTCTCGAGCCATGCAAAGGTTGCTATCCGGCTCGTTTAAAAACATAGGTTTCGATTAAAAGCTGGCAACTGGCAAGTAGAAGAGATACCTAGCTCGATCACTGCCGGAACACTCGAATGTTAATCGAGGCGTGTATTCCTTGGAAATCTCCATTAAATTCGACCGGGATCACTTGAAATACCACCCAGAAAGCGGGAAGGTGTACTTTACCTACGACTCGATAGAGAAGCTCCCCGAATGGCCAGATGGCCCTCTAATCGAAATTTTAAATGGTGATATTTTCATGGTTCCTTCACCCAGCTTGTTGCATCAAAAGGTCGCTTTGAATATAGCCACGGCAATAAAATCTCACGTCGACGAGGGAAAGCTCGGGGATGTGTTCACGGCGCCTGTAGATGTAATCCTTTCGAACGAGAACGTCACTGTGCCGGATATCGTTTTCGTTTCATCGGCAAAGAATACAATCCTCACGCCAAAAAACATTCGCGGTGTACCAGATCTCGTAGTAGAAATCCTCTCACAGAACAAGAACCGCGACATGGTTCACAAAAAGGCCTTGTACGAGTCGTTCTCAGTCCCAGAGTATTGGGTCGTTGACATCGAGGAGAAATCCGTGTTAGCCTTCCGAATCGACGAGAAAGGGAAAACATACAGAAAAGCGCTGGTTTTTCGGGAAAATGATGAAGTGCGCTCAGCAGTGCTTCCTGAGCTGAAGATGAATTGTAGGAACGTGTTTAAATGATGGATCGGTACCATCTTCCCGAGATCTTGAATCGTGGATTTGCGAAAAAGGAATGGCATCGAGGTCGACGGGCCTATCGATAATCCCGCGCCTCTTTCCAGCCCTCCACGATGGCGAGCACGTTCTCCAGCGGGTGCGCGCCGTAGATCGTGCTCGACGGGCCAAAGATGTACCCGCCCCCGTCCTTCAAATCGTTCACCATATCCGCGGCCTGCCGCTTGAGCTCGGCAGGGGCCATGTAGAAGAGGTCGCGGTTGCAGTCGACGTTGCCGATGAGGCACAGCTTGTCCCCCCATTCCCGCTTCACGCGCCGGACGTCGACGCCCGCCGCGCTCTCGAGGCATTGCAGGCCGTCGAAACCCGCATCCACGAGCGCGGGGATGAGCGGCTCGACGAATCCGTCCGTGTGGAGGAAGATGCGGCCACCATGCGCGTGGGCGGCCTCCGCGATGCGCTGGTAACAGTCGAAGAACACGTCCTTCATGAGCGCGGGCGTGAGTATGACGTTCTGCTTCATGGCGATGTCATCCGGGAGGTGGACGACCTTCACGTCTGTCTCCTTGCATATCGTCGAGATGGCCAGCACGGCGACGTCCGTCGATAGCCCGGCGAACTTGCGCATGAGAGGGATGTCCTTGCGCGCCGCCCGCGCGAAGGCGGACCACCCCATGCCCTCGAGCACGTCGGTGAACGGCCCGCCGACCGCGGGGATGGGACAGATGCCCTTCGAAATCGCCATCGCGGCGAACTTGTTGAACCGGTCGAGCGTCTCCCTCGGAGGCGGCCGGAGTTGCTCCACCAGCTGCCGCACCCGTTCGAGTTCATCCTCGTTCGTGACCCACCCGTCGACGTACCACGCGTCGAACTCGTCCGCGCGGGCCGGTTCGCGCCTTGTGATCGCCCCCGTGCAGCCCGTGTGGTAGAGGTGCCTCTCGGCGGCTTGGATCTTGTTGCGATCGAACCACGAGTCAGGAACCCGCACGGCGGGGTAGTTGACAAGGCCGGGGCCGCACTTGAGCGACTCCGCGCCGATGGCCTTGGCGATCGTCAGGTCGAATCCGCCGTCGAATACCACGTCGCCCTCACCGATGTCAAGGCGTTCCTCGACGATTTTGATGAACTTCGTCCTGAGGCTCACGAAATGGTTCGGCACCTTGTCCGGCATCCTGCCCCTCGCGACCTCGAGCGCCGCCACGATTCTCTCGCGTACGTCCATGCCCACGGGTCACCCACCGGCCTGCTCGTTATTCTCGTGGTCTTTCTTCGACTTGTTCCTGGTTTTCCTCGACTTGACCTTCACGAGGCGCTCGCCCTTGTATTCGGCGGCGAGGCCGAGCCGTCGCAGGCCGATCTTGTAGTACCCCTCGTTGATCTCGATGCCGATGGATCTCCGGCCGAGCCGCTGCGCGACCGCGCACGTCGTGAAGCTGCCGGCGAACGGGTCGAGTACGACGTCGCCGGGGTCGGTCGACGCCAGCACCGGGATCTCGAGCAGTCGCTCGGGCTTCTGCGTGCCGTGGTTCTCATACTCGGGCATCTTGAAGCGGACGCGTGGGATATCCCACACGTTTCCCATGACCTTCTTGTCCCGGTATGGCTGGGGCGGGGTCTTGCGGTAGTCGATGAGCCTTCGCACGGCGCCGCTGCGCGCCTCGACCATGACCGCCTCGGCGTTGAACTTGTACGATTCTGCGTCCTTCACGACCATGAGGATGGGCTCGTACATGGATCCGAAGTGTCGCCGCGCTTGCACCCCTGAGCTGTCGTAGTGCCACACGATGCGCGACTTCACCGTCCACTTGCCATCCACGTGCGCGTCGAGGTAGGGCATGTACTGCGTGGCCGCCATGAGGTACATGGTACCGGTCGGCTTCAGGACCCGCATGCACTGGTCGATCCAGCCCTTGCACCAGACCACGTACGCGTCCCGGTCGATCTTCTTCTCGTACTCCTTCCCGATGTTGTACGGCGGATCCGCGAAGACGAGATCGATGCTGTCGGGCTTCATCGTTTCCAGGATGCTCGCGCTGTCGCCGAGGATCGCCATCGTGCCCGATCTGTTGAGATGCTCGCGGGGCATCGACGTGAAGGGATCGAGTATGCTGTCCATGGCAAGCGACTACGTTCGGATCGTGGTGGTATCTTATTAAGATAATAGGGCGACATCAAACCAGATAGAAGTTGAACTCGTATCTCGCTATCTACTCGCAAGCCAGGGGCATCGAGATGCCCGCCGTGCTCAAGATCGTCGATCTGTTCGAAAAGCACGAGATCTCCTACCCGGGGAGCTTCCCCGAGGCGCGCAACCACGTACTCCAGACATTCCAGGAGGAGATGGAATCGTCGGGGAGATTCTTCATGAGCTTCGACCCGACGCTCAAGTTCCGCCTCTTCATGAACCGGATATTCCAGGCCAAGTATTACAAGGCCGCGGAGGAGAAATGGAAGAGGGCCGAGGGCGAATCGCTCGCGGTCGGGTTCGCGGTGCTCGCTTCGCCCACGGAGGACATGGCGCGGCGCGGGATCGATTCGTACTTCGTCGCGTTGCGCGTCATCTTCAGCGACGAATGCGTGGAGGAGCTCTTGCCCCTGTTCCAGAAGCGGTTTGCCGACACCTACAAGGACTTCCTGCGGGACGTGCAAGAGTTCGTCAAGGGAATAATGGCATTCGGCTACTACAGCGAGTTGCCCACTGAACTATGACCGAGCGCCAACCAACGATGCGCGTGACCGAACAGATGCAATTCGAGACTCAGGCTTGGGCTGATGAATTCGCGAAATGCTTGAACAACAACCCGAACTACGAGAAGAGCGCGAAGACGTGGGAAGGCGCGCTGGTGCTGGAATTCAAGGCTGAAGGGAAGAAGATAACCAAGAACGTCAAGTTGTGGCTCGACTTGTGGCACGGCAAGTGCCGGTCTGCCCGGTTCTTGGAAGACGGCGACGACACCCCCAACGAGTTCGCGATCAGCGCCGCCGAGTCCACGTGGTACGGCCTCGTCACGGGAGAGATCGACCCCTCGAAGGCCATGATGTCGGGTAAATTCAAGATCGCGGGCAACATGGGCAAGCTCATGCGCTTTCCATTAGCCGCGGCGTACATCATCAAATACATGAAGCGGCTGTTGCAAGATTGGTAACTTTAACACGAGATGGTGCATCGCATGTTGATCCAAGTCCCCGATGGTACTCCATCAATATATTGGCGCAGTTGGAACCTCGTACCGAACGTCGTCTCCATCATCGTCTACATCGTGATCGGCCTCTTGCTGTTCAAGAAGAAGGAAAACGAGGTCGACATCTACCACAAGGTGAAGGTCGGCTATGGTATCTTCAGCATCTTCTACGCGATGTGCCGCGTGTTCTTCATCCTCGCCATCTGGTTCGGCGTTTACTACCAGCTCCTCACCGAGATCGGGTACTTGTGGACGACCTTGGGCCTGGAGGCCATCCTCATCGTCATCGAGAACAACCTGGTGAAGGGGACGCGGCATTTCTTCACGATCGTCGGTGTGATCTTCATCGCTATCTTGATCGCCGGTATACTCCAACTCTTCCCCCAGGACCTGGCGAGGGACCTCACCGGGTACGTCTCGCCTGTCCTGATCGCGCTGATCGTGATCCTGTACCTCTATATCGCCATCAAGGGAGCGAAGGACATCCGCAGGAACGCGCTCCTCGTCATCTTGGCCGTGGCGCTGATCGCCGTCGGCGCGATACTGGATGGTGAAAAACTCGTCATCAGCGCCGGTACATGGTTCCCTGAGCAACTGATGCTCGAGGTCTTCTACTCGATCCCGCCTGCGTTCCTCATCACCGGTATCCTGGTCTTCTATAGAGTGTTAAAATAACGAGATGAGACCATGCCTGGCAAAATCCTCGAAGGGATACGCGTCCTCGACCTTTCCCAGTTCATATCCGGCCCGTACTGCAGCAGCTACCTCGCCGACCAGGGCGCCGAGGTCATCAAGGTCGAAGTGCCTCCGTACGGCGAGGCCATGCGGCTCTTCACGTTGTTCGACAAGCAGATGTCCCCCTTGTTCTCCATCCTCAACCGGAACAAGAAGTCGATAACGATCGACCTGAGCCAGGCCGGCGCCAAGGACGTCTTCCTGAACCTCGTCGAGAAGGCCGACGTCGTGCTGGAGAACTTCATCCCCGGCACCATGAAGCGGTGGGGCGTGGACTACGATGTGCTCGTGGGGAAGAACCCGAGGCTAATCTACGCCGCGATCTCGGGCTTCGGCCAGACCGGCCCGCGATCCGACCTGCCCGCGTTCGACCTTGTCGCGCAGGCGGCGGGCGGCATCATGCACGCGTCCAACATCACGGAGGGCACGCCGCGCATCCCGTTCGCGGACTACTCGTCCGGGCTCGCGTGCGCCCTCGGCATCATGCAGGCCTTGTTCCACCGCGAGCGCACGGGCGAGGGGCAGTTCGTCGACCTCTCCATGCAGGACCTCATGTATTCTGTGAACGTCCGCGCGCAAGTCAACGAGTTCATGGACAAGGCCAGGAGCCGCGACCTCACGGCACGCCTCCTCCCCACGTACAACCAGTACCACACGAGGGACGGGAAGAGCGTGGTGCTCGTCACGATCACGGAGAACCAATTCAAGCGCCTCATGGGCGTGATAGGGCGCGAGGAGCTGGTTTCCGACGAGCGCCTCTCCAACGTCGTGAAGCGCATGGACCACATCGAGTTCCTCGACGAGGTGCTCGAGGCATACACGCAGAAGCACGACCGCGACGAGATCGTGAAGGTCATGCGCGAGAACCGGATCCCTTGCAGCCCCGTCGTGCAGATCGACGAGATCCAGGAGGACGAGCAGCTCGCGGCCCGAGGCATGTTCAACCGGTCGTTCTCGTTCGATGACGTGGCCCGCGCGACCATACCGAACCCGGTCATCAAGTTCTCCGGCAGCCCCGCGGACATCGCGACCAAGGCGCCCGACCTCGGCCAGCACAACGAGGAGGTCTACGCTGGCTTGCTCAGCATGGACTCGGATTCCCTCAAGAAGCTGAAGCGCCGGCACGTGATATGACCGGCCGCGTCCCTTTCCCGCCTCCTTTCTCTACCCGTCGAGCACGACGTCGTGCACGAAAAGCTGCTCCCCCTGCGGGGGCGCCTTGACGGCCCAGTCCCCCTTCGTGTCCACGACTCCGGAAGGCGCGGAGCACGGCAAGTTGAACGGGAAGCAGTTGTCCACGGTGACGACCCACACCTTGTCCGCCTGGGCGCGCATGCGCAGGTTCGCCTCGTGGAAGTTGCGGACGGTCTCCATGAAGGGATCGCCGGATCTTCCGCCGTTGACAGCGTGGAAGATGACGCGGGCGCCCATCCCCGCGAGCAGCCGCGTGAGGTGCGGGTCGGGCTCGGCCGTGCATCCCGGATTCGCCCATAGGTCGTTGCAGATGAGCCCGCCGATCTCGATCCCGTGGAAGTCGAACGTCCGCAGCGGGAGGCTCGCGTAGTCCTTCGCCTCGCCCGTGGTCAGGAGGATCTTGCTGTGGAAGCCGAGGAAGCGGCCGTCCTTGGCGTAGAACCGGAGCTCGTTGCACGCCCCGCCGGCGTCCGGTTCCACGAAACACGTGCCGAGCGCCAGGCCGAGCTTGCACGCCGCGGCTTTCTCCACGATCGATTGGAGCTGGCGCTCCACCTGGGCTTGGTCGAACGACGGCGTGTACCCGCTCAAGCTGCCCTCGGGCGTGAGGAGTATATCCGCGCCAGCACCCGCAGCGAAGTCGATGGCGTTGCAGATCGCCTCGACGTTGAGCTCGACGTCCCCGAGGACGGCGATCTGCGCCCCAGCGACGCGCAGCTTCATGGGATCGAGGTCGGCCGGCTCGGTAATAAAGGTGCACGAGCGGCTTTTTTTGCACCCGGTTCTTCCATCCCCTCATGTCCGTCAAGCGTGGCAGGACGCCGATAATCGCCGTGTGCGGCGGCTCCAGCGCGCCCCCGGAGTACGAGGCGGTCGCCGAGGCGGTCGGCGAGCTCGTCGCGGCGGAGGGCTGGTGGTTGATCTGCGGCGGGCTCCAGAGCGTGATGGAGGCGTCGTGCCGGGGAGCTAGAAAGAGGAACGGCTTCACGATCGGCATATTGCCCGACGGGGACGTGACCACCGCGAACCAGTTCGTCGAGCTGCCGATCGCCACGGGGGTGGGGTACAACCGCAACTCCATCATCGTCGGCACCGCCGATGCGATCATCTCGATCGACGGGGCGGAGGGAACCCTGTCGGAGATGTGCTACGCGCTCGTTTTCAAGAAGCCCGTCATCGTGATCGCCCTGGAGAATGGATCCGTCGATTACGGCGGAATACGTGTAGACAAGCAACACTCGCCCGGTTTGGTCGTAGTCCGGAACGCTGCTGCGGCGATCGCGGCCGTGAAAGCCCGGCTCGGGCTCGGGCAACCGCCATCCAGCCAGAAAGAACCGGGCAAGTGACCACCAGTGGACGCGCACCTCCCGGACTTGCCCCTCGACCCGGCGGTCTTCTCCAACGATGCTGAAGCGGATTGTTGCGACTGCGACGGGGAATGCTGCCACGAGCACTCGATCCTGCTCACGCACCGCGACGTGAACCGGATCCTCGCAAGGATGCCGCGCCTCGACCCGCGCGAGCTGCTCGTCTTCTTCGAGGCGCACGACGGGTACGTCGACATCGAGGCGCTTGGCGGGTACCCGGCCATCGAACTCGAGGGCGGGCCATGCTTCATGGGGCTGAGATTCGTCGTCGACGAGCTGGACGCGAGGCGACACTGCCGCTTCCTCGATCACGAGACCAACCGGTGCACCATCCACGAGTTCAAGCCTATGGTGTGCAATGCGTACCCGTTCATCGTGGATGGTGGCAGCATCACGCGCCATCGAACGATACGGTGCAAGCGCCCCTACCACCCGAGGACGCCCGACGAGATCGCTGGGCTCCGCGCCACCCTCCAAGAGGCGTACCGCGAGTTCGGCGAGTACAAGGACGAGGTGGCGCGCTGGAACGATACCAAGGGAGAGGCCTCGTTCGAGGCGTTTGTTAACCATTTTTTCAAATTTTAAATTCTCTGGAACCTCTTGATCAATCAAGAGCGATTTGTCCCCCCGTCATCAAGGGGAGAATCGCGGACGAGGAACCGGGACGGCACCCCGGCGGCCGGTTCGTCGTGGTCGCAGTGATTCTTCATGGTGAAAAGAGTAAACCCACTGGAGATTTATAAAACCGTTCCAAAAGGCATCGATTTCAAGAAGTACGGCCTGGACTCGGGTATGGCATTCGTGACGTCGCTCCTGGAGCGGAAGATCAAGATCGACGACATCGCAGAGCTCAAGAACCCGAAGCACGCGCAGGCCGTGCAGAAGATCAAGGAGCTGACCACCCCGCCCCAGCGCCCCCTCACGTTCGGCGTGGGGAAGCGCGCGTGCACGATCGGCGGCGAGGAGGTCATGTACCGGCACGAGCTCACGTTCTTCAACAAGACGGCTATCGCTATCGAGGTGCACGACAAGCTCGACGAGGTCTCGCTCATGGCCGCGGTCGAGCACATCACGAACTTCAAGGTCGAGCGCATCGGCGAGGAGCTGCGGCTCGAAGCCATCGCCCTCCGGTGCGTGTCCGACGATCCCGCGGCGTTCAAGGCTTGTGCCGAGAAGGTCGCGGCCAAGACCGACATCCCCATCATCTTGTGCTCGTTCAACGCGAAGGCACTCGACGCGGCGGCGCGCGCGATCGCTGCGAAGAAGCCCCTGCTCTACGCGGCCGACAAGTCGAACTGGAAGGAGGTCGGCCTCGTCGCGCGCGAGCTGGACCTGCCGGTCGTTGCGTTCTCCACTGAGCTCGACGAGCTCGTCTCGATCGCCAACTCGCTCGTGAGCGGCGGGGTGAGCCAGGTCGCCGTCGATCCAGGCGTCGTCTCCGGTGATGGCCTAATAGCGCAGTCGATAAACAAGGTCGTGATGCTCCGCACCGCTGCCCTCGAGAACGGCGACCCCAAGGCATGCTTCCCCGTGATCGCCGTCCCGGCGGCCACGTGGATCGGCGTCGACAAGGCGAAGCTGTCCAAGGACGAGTTGCACCAGAAGCAGTACGACGAGGCGAACCTGTCGGGCATGCTCTTGTCCATGGACACGAACATGCTCGTCTGCCACACCGGACGAAACCAGGAGGACATCTGGTTCCTGCTGGGCCTGGCGACGCTGCGCCAGAACCTGTTCGTCGACCCGCGCATCTATCCGAGCGTGGATCCAGGGATGTTCCCCGTCGGGAACCCCGGCAAGGACAGCCCCATCATCGTCACGACCAACTACCGGATGACGAAGATCCCGGTCGAGGAGGACTTGAAGAGCGCGAACGTCAACGCGTGGCTCCTGGTCGTGGACACCGGCGGTATCGGTGTCGAATCTGCCGCCGCGGGCGGTCAGTTCAACGCCGACGCGGTCGCGGACGCCCTCAAGCAGTTCAAGTGGCAGGAGAAGGTGGGCCACAAGGTGGCCATCATCCCCGGCATGGCCGCGCGCATCTCAGGCTCGCTGGAGGAGGCGCTCGGCGACGATTCCCTCGTGCTCGTCGGGCCGAACGACAGCTCGAGCATCCCGAAGTTCCTCAAGGAGAGATGGCCCCCGAAGCGGGAATAGCCTTTCCCTCTTTTCATCTACATCGGAGTAGTTCTGCAATTCCTCTTCATCCTCATCCATTCATTTCCTTCATTCCCGTCATCCCCCTGTCGAGGGCTTGGTCTACCGTGAAGACGAGTCGGGCGGCACGCGTCGCGGGCATCGCCGCATCGGCGGCCGGCGTGGCCATCATCCTGTTCGGCGGCGTCAAGACCCCGGAGAACTTCCGGGTCATCAGCGACCTCCTCCAGAACCTATTGCTGTTGAACGCGGTGATCTTGCTGTTCCTGCCCGACGACCGGCAGATGAAGGTGGCGGCCCTCACGGGCTGCTTCACGGCGGCGTGGGACCTCGTGCTCGAGGAGGCGGCCGTGTGGCTGGGCTGGTGGTACCCGCTAGGCGGTACCCAGTTCCCGCCCGTGGTGGTCGTGCCCGTCGAGATGGTGGCGAGCTTCGTGATCATCGGGACGTCCATGGCCCTCGTCTTCTACGCACCCGGGCGGATCCGGGCGATGGACTGCAAGCTCCTGAACTGGGTGAAGCCGATGTTCAAGAACCCGAGGCACGACCGGCTATGGCTGGTCTTGTTGCTTGTCGTGAACGCGATCGTCGGCACGAACGGCGATTACTCCGCTGGCACGTCGATCTGGGTGCCGGGCGCCGCGTGGCACCCGTTCTACACGTTCGTCGTGTGGTTCGCCGGCGGCCTGCTCGTGCTGCTCGTCTTCGAATGGCTCGACAGGCGGGTCGCGCGCTGACCTTTTATCCCGGCGCGCCGGGATCGAAACCATGCTCGTTGAATACATCACGTCGCGGCCAGGACAGGTCGACGCGGCCATCAAGGAATGCCCGCTCGCCCTGGTGCCCGTCGGGTCGCTGGAATGGCACGGGCCGCATATGCCGCTCGGCTTCGACGGCTTGAAAGCGGAACACCTCTTGAAGAGGGTCGGCACCGCGCTCGGCAGGGGCGTCATCTTCCCGACCATTTATTTCGGCGCCTACGACGTCATGGCCTTTCCCCACACTTACGCGTTCAAGCGGAAGCACTTGCAAGACCAGCTCGCCGCGTTCACCGGGCAGCTGGTTGCATCCGGGTACCGGGTGGTCGTGATGCTCACGGGGCACTACCCGGGGTCGCAGGTCCGGTTCCTGGAGAAGCTGGCGATCGAGACCATGAAGAGGCACCCGGACGTGTCCATGCTCGCCGTGCCCGAGTACTACCTACTGACCCGGTCGAAGCAAGGGGGCGACCACGCGGCGAAGCTGGAAACTTCGCTCGGCCTCTCGATGTTCCCGCAATGGGTGGACATGGAACAGCTCCCCGCCACCGATGGCTCCCGCGAGGCGCTCCGGCCGCTGGGGATCGGCGGCGAGGATCCGAAGGCGCATGCCACCCGCGAGAAGGGCGATGCTTGGGCCCAGGAGGTCGTCGACGCGATAATCACGGGCACCGAGCGGTCGCTTTCCGAGCAATCTCAAGCAGCGTTCCTCGAGATCTACGCGTCGTTCCACCGGCTAGCCCTCACGAGATGATCCGTTCCACCTTCCACCAAGCCCGAAGCAAGGTGCTCCCATGACCAGCTTACGCCCGATCGAACTCACGTGTCCCGAATGCGCTACGTCTTTTTCCGCTTGCATCTACGCCTCCATCGACACGTGGATGGATCCAAACCTCATAGAAAGAATCTTGCGGGAAGAGCTAGGCGTAATGTGCCCCGGTTGCGGAGGAGTTCTTCACGTGGACTACGAGCTGCTGCTCTCGTGCCGGAGGGGCACGATACGCATTTCCACCTCCGATCCGGTGGAGGTGAACCGCAAGAAGCTGCTTGAAAAAGGGGTCATCGACGGGGACGGAAACGTCGTCGATTGGATCCGCTCAAGCGCCATGCACAAGGAATGATGCTTGCCAGGGCCTTGGATCCCGAGAGGGAAGAGAGAAATAATAGCCCGGGCAGGATTCGAACCTGCGTCTCGGGGTGACTTCCATGGTTTCTCAAGAAACCCATGTTCAAAGCCCCAAATGCTGGGCCGCTACACTACCGGGCTTTTTCTTAACGCATTCGTGCATCCAGCTCGTACCATTCAAGACGTGCCGGCTTGCTCGTGTTAAGAGAAGGAAGTATCCCCAATTAAAGAAGGTTGAAGGCGCCCGATCCGGGTGTGAAATAGAGCGTGCGCGTGCCGGCGGCGACCGTCAGGCTGGTCGTGGTCGCGAGGCCGATCCGGTGGTAGTCGAAGCGTGCTACCTTTCCCAACACGGCGGCATCGAGCGTCCAGCGCAATGCGGTTCGCGACATGGCCCACCCGCGTGCCGGTTGCCCGCCAACACTTGCAGTGATGTTGGCGACTGGGTACCACGCGTCGATGCGGTTCCGGTTCCAGCCTTGAACGGTTGCAGCGCCCGTGTACGTTGCCACCCATTCCCCACCCTCGACCATAACGAACGGCGTCACGTGGCCGTACGCGTCGAAGGCGGTGCCCGTGTTGCCGAACAAGAGCCAGCCCTCGGGCTCGAAGTCGGTCTCGTTCGTGCCCGTCCGCCACCAGATGCCACTACCCGACTCTTCGAGTACCACGTACTTGCCGTCGACGTGCTCGACGTCGATGGCGCCGCTGTGGAGGAAGATCGGGTTTCCCGGCCACTCGGTCCAGTTCAGCCCGTCCGGCGAGGTCGCGTAGCCGATGTGCCGCCCGGTTCCGGGCTTGACATGGCCCGGGTTGGCGGGATCCTCCTCGGACCCGTCGTACCACATCTTAAAGATGCCTGCCTCGTGCAGCACCGAGGGCCGCCCGACCTTGAGCGACGTCCAACCGGTCTCGTTGGGGCCGATGACCTGGCCGTGGATCGTCCACGAGAAGCTGTCGTCCGACGTCGCGAGCCAGACCTCGTCGAGCTCGGCGACGGGCGCGGTCGTGTAGTACATGTAATAGGTGCCGTTCACCTTCACGACGCTCGGGTCGTTCACGTGGTTGTTCGCACCCGCGGGGATGGCGGTGCCGTGCTTCAGCCACGTGACCCTGTCCGCGGACGTGGCGAAGTGGATCGAGTCGTGCCCGCTGGACGACTGGCCGCCGTACCACATCTTGTACATCCCGTCGTCGGCGAAGATGTCGGGCGCGTATATGTTCCCGCCCCATTCGACGCCCCCGGCCATCTCGGAATCGAGGGCCGGCTCGAGGAGGTACTGCTGCCCCGGCATCCAGACCGTGCCGTTCGACAGCTGCGACAGGCTACCCACGGGGGACTGCACGTTGTCGACGACGATGGACGGCGCGGGTGCCGGCACCGGCGGGGGAAGGAACAAGATGACCAGGAAGACGTTCGCGACGATGGCGATCGTGAAGGCCTCCAGCAGGATGACCCTCCCGAGGGACACCGTCCGCTTCACCCGGTTCTCGGCCATGATTCGTCCAGCTCCACGCGGCCAGCATCACGCGTTCTCGCATTCACAAGGAGTCTTCCTGCACTTCCCGCACGTGAACGGGTACTTTGCAAGGGCCACCTTCTCCAGGTCGATGTCGAGCAGGTTCGCCATCGAGCAAAGCCACGCGAACACGTCGCCGAACTCCCGGCCCAGTTGCTGCTTGTCGCTGGCCTTCCGTGCCTCGACCTGGCGCAGCTCGTGCGCGAGTTCCCCGACCTCCTCGACGAACCACGCGAACGTCTTCATGACGCCACGTTCCGCGTCCCGCTGGAAGAACACCGTCCGCATCAGCTCCTGGAACTGCTTGATCTCCATGGTCGTGCACGTCTCGCTCCCTTTCTCAGACCCGGATCTCGAACGGCGTTTGAAAGTACGCCGTCGGCTCGTGCCGGAACACGTCGAGGAACACGATCTTCGGCTCGTACACCTGGCAGTACGGGTACTCCTTGCCCTCGGGCTTCGTGGCCGACACGAAGTAGTGGGGGACGCTGCCCGGCACCTTGACGCAGATGCCCGGCACCATACGGAACGCGACGATGCCCTCCGGTTTGAGCTCCTTCACGAGCTCCTTGACCGCGTCCTTGCGCTCGCGCCAGTCCCTCCGATCGAGCTTCTTGAGATCCTTCGGGGCGATGTCCATCGCGACGCAGTAAGCGTCGACGGAATCCGCCGTCGTGTCGAGTCGGATGAACTGCGCCACCCACTCGGGGAACGGATGCATCTCGAGCTGCTTGGAAAACTCCTCGTTGATGATCAAGTCCCCGACCAGCATGTTTCCAGCGGGATAGGTCTCCTTCTCGCGGAAGTTCTCGAACTGCTTGGGAAGGTCATCCGGCTTTTTTTGATACTGCACCAGGTGCTCAAATTCCTTCACCACATCTGCCTTCTCGCGGTAGTCGATCATCTTCACGTTATGGCACCATGCATCTGTCCTTCGAAGAATAGATCCCTGGCAAACAGAAAAACCCGATTGCTTAGGCGACTGCTAAAAACCGGTCTAAAAATTGTCCAAGAAGCAGTGGTGCCAAGGTATACTCGAGACACGCGGGAAAACGCGTGAACACCCGAGGAAAACGAAAATGGCAGAAACGACTTCCAAGACGTTCAAGGGCTGCTACAACTGCGGCACCATCATCGACACGGCGAGCAAGTACTGTGCCTACTGCGGCATCGAGCAGCAAGCAGCTGGAAACGTGGCGATCATCCAAGACACGATGGCAGTGCAGGTGGTATGCCCTGGCTGCGGCGAGGCGGTCGACCGCATCGACGCCCGCTATTGCCCGGTCTGCGGCCGTGAACTGGTGCGGGAGCAGCGTCCCCCAGCAGCAATCCCCAAGACCAAGGTGCCCGCGCCCGTCGAGGCACCCGCGCGAGCGCCGGCCCAGGCGGCACCACCGGCGGCCGCGAACGCTGCCGTGCCAGCCGCACAGCCTGCCGCCCTCCCGCCGAACTACGTGCTGAACAGCAAGGGCAAGAAGGTGCACCGCATCACCGCCGGCGTGCTCGGCATCCTGCTCGGCAGCGTCGGCGCCCATTGGTTCTACATCGGGAAGCCAGCGCTAGGCGTGCTGAGCGCGCTCACGTGCTGGACGGGCATCCCGGCGATCGTGGGGTTCATCCACGGCATCATCTACCTGACGTCCAAGGACGAGGTATTCAAAGCGAAGTACCTGCCGTGAGCCGCCCGCTCCCCCCCTTTCCGTTCTTTTTCAAGGCCCGGCTCGACAGAGAGCGGCCTTGCCGGTGGCCTTCCGCAAGCCGGAATCGCTCCTCCTGCCGATAGGCTTAAAAGGGTGCTCGTGAAAGGGGAGCGTAGACAAGAAAACGGACGTGCACGAGCGGGGCGGGTGGCGCGCGTGCTTCCAACGCGTCCACGATGACCGACGGAAGGGTCAAGGATATGGTCAAGCGCTTCACCTCGATAGGCGCGATGTACCAGGAAACGGTTTCCACGTTCCAAAACCGCCCGTTCTTCAAGTGGCGGGATGCGGCCAACAAGTTCCGCCAGATGACGTACCAGGAATCGTACGACCTTGCCAGCGCGATTTCAGGCGGTTTGGCCACGGTCGGCATCCAGCAAGGAGACCGGGTCACGATCTTCTCGGAAACCCGGCCGGAATGGATCTACACGGACCTGGGCATCCTCTCCATCGGCGCCATCACGGTGACGATATACCCGACGTTGACATCGCCCCAGGCCAAGTACATCATCGATGATTCGGACACCCGGGTCTTGTTCGTGGATTCCAGGGAGAACCTGGAGAAGGCCATCGCGGCGCTCCCGACCTTGCCCACGCTGGAGACCATCGTCATTTTCGACCCGATGACCGCCGACGAGATGTCGGCGCTCAACGCACCCGCGGGAAAGGTACGCGCCCTCCTTGAATTCATCGAGATGGGCAGGGCCTACGTGAGGGGCCACGCCGGCTTTCCCGCGGATCGCATCGCCCGTCTCACGGAGGACGAGCTCTCCTCGATCATCTACACATCGGGAACGACCGGCGTCCCGAAAGGTGTCATGCTGACGCATCGTAACTTCTTGTCCAACGCCATCACGTGTTCCGAGATCATCAAGATGATCGCTCCGTCGGTCAAGCCGTACGAGCAGAATTCCCTCACGTTCATGCCGCTGAGCCACGTGTTCTGCCGGTGCTGCGAGGAATTCGTCGCGATCTACAACGGCGCGTGCCTCTGCTTCGCCATGGGCCGGTCGCCGGCCATCATCGAGTCCGGTTTCAAGGTGTTCAGGCCGCGGCTCATGGCCGGGATTCCGTACATCTACGAGAAGGTTCATAAACGCATTTTCGAGAAAGTCCGGGGATATCCCGCGAAGATGCAGAAGGTGTTCGCCGACGCGCTCGATTTCGGAAAGGCATACAACAAGGCCCTTGCAGCCGGCCAGAAACCGCCGCTGAAGATGCGGCTGAAACACGCGCTGTTTTCCGGCCTCGTGTACAAGACCGTCCACAAGCAGCTGGGCGGGCGGCTCATCGGCTTCGTGTCTGGATCGGCCCACCTGCCCGAGCAGATCGCCGAGGATTTCTGGGCGCTCGACATCCGGATCATCGACGGCTACGGCCTCACGGAGACCTCGCCCGTCACGCATTTCATGAGGACGCTGGAGAACTCCGATTTCCGGCCCGGCGCCACGAAGAAGATACATCCCATCGCGAAGCTGGGCTCGGTCGGCCCGCCGATCGAGTTCCCCGGCAATCCCTACCCGAACGTCCAGGCAAAAATCGCCGGCGACGAGGAGATCCTCATCCGGGGCCCCAACGTGATGCGTGGCTACTGGAAGCTGCCCGACGAGACGCGGGCGACGATCGAGCCTGATGGCTGGTTGCACACGGGCGACCTGGGCCGGGTCGACGAGGACGGCTATCTGTTCATCACGGGGAGGAAGAAGCAGATCATCAAGCTCTCCACGGGTAAGATGGTGGCGCCCGCGACCGTCGAGGACAAGCTCATCACGTCGGAATTCATCCTGCAAGTGGTGGTCGTGGGCAGCGAACGCAAGTTCATCACCGCGCTCGTCGTGCCGAACCAGAAGGCCATCAAGGCGTTCGCCGACCAGCAAGGGATCCCCCAAGCGTCCTACCAGGACCTGCTCAAGAGCGGCAGCGTGCTCCAGCGGATCAAGCGGGAGATCGCCGACAAGTCCGCGGGCCTCGCCCCGTTCGAGACCATCAAGAAGTTCGCAGTGTTCGGCCAGGAGTTCAACGAACAAGACGGGTACCTCACCCCGACGTTGAAATGCAAGTACAGCAAGATCCTCGCCGACTTCAAGGACGTCGTTGAACGACTCTACCAGACCGACGAAGATTTCATCGTCGTGGAACGCAAGCTCGTGGACTTCCACCCGCTCACGATCCCCGGCTGAGCTGGGTTGAGGGCGCCGCCGTCGCCGGCCCCCTGGCTCCCCGCTTGCCGCCGATCCCGCGCAGCGCGTGGGGGATGTAGAAGCCCAGCATGAAGACGAGCGAGATCTCTACGACGGCGTCCCACGCGAGGGCGGCGAATTCGACGAGCGACGGTGCCCGCG
>JAFGBX010000287.1 GCA_016932935.1 Promethearchaeota archaeon
CCGTTCTTGATGAGCATCTCGGCGTCTTTCTTCTCGATCTCGTTCTGGGTTGCACACGGTATGGCTACGTCACACGGGACGCTCCACGGGCGCTTCTTGTCCATGTATTCGCATCCGAACTCGTCCGCGTATTCCTTGATCCGCCCCATCCGCTCTTGCTTCAGCTTCATAAAGAACTCGAACCTCGCGTCGTCGATTCCCGCCGGGTCATAGATGCTGCCGTCGCTGTCTGACAAGGTGACGACCTTGGCACCGAGCTCCCTGCACTTCTTGACCGCGTACTGGGCCACGTTTCCGGAGCCGCTGATGGCGACCACCTTTCCCTCCATGCTCGTGCCGCGCTTTTTCAGCATCTGCTCGGCGAAGTAAGTGGCGCCATAGCCGGTCGCCTCGGGTCGGATGTAGGAGCCGCCGTAGTCCACGCCCTTGCCCGTGAGCACGCCGGTGTAGCTGTTAGTAATCTTGCGGTATTGCCCGAACATGTACCCGATCTCCCTCCCGCCGACCCCGATGTCTCCCGCCGGCACGTCGACCTCCGCCCCGATGAACCGGAACAGGTCGGTCATGAACGCCTGGCAGAAGCGCATTACTTCGGACTCGCTCTTTCCCTTGGGATCGAAGTCGCTACCACCCTTGGCGCCTCCCATCGAGAGACCAGTCAACGAGTTCTTGAAGATCTGCTCGAAGCCGAGGAACTTGAGGATGCTCAAGTTCACGCTCGGATGGAAGCGAAGCCCACCCTTGTAAGGGCCTATGGCGGAATTGAACTGAACGCGGTATCCACGGTTAACATTGATTTTTTTGTTGTCATCCATCCAGGCAACCTTAAACACCAAGATGCGCTCGGGCTCGACCATTCGATGCAAGATGTGGTTGGATATGAACTCCGGATGCCTGAGAAGGGCCGGTTCTAGGGATGTTAAGACCTCGGTGATGGCCTGGTGGAACTCCGGCTGGTTCGGATCCTTTTTCTTGACAGAATCAATCACTAGCTCGATCTCTTTCATCATTTGGGATGATCACGCTTTAAGGTGGGTTTGGTCGCAGTTAGTATTGTGTTATGGAACGCGGATTTAAAGTTTCTATTTAATTCTGGAACAATTGGGGGCGGAATATTACACAATAAAGCGCCAAACTGTCGGAAAGTTATGTTTTGTAACTTGATCGTGGTGATTCCTCACGAAATTTAACCATGTCGATCGGATCTCTATGTTTCTGAAATCCGCTAATTGTGCGTCATTATCTGCCCCTCTTTAGGAAATGCGAGTATTGGCTAGAGTGGAAAGGGCCAGGATAGAAAAAGAGCAGCGACCACATTATTGATGTTGCCTTGTGCGGCATGCTCATGGTTCTACATAGCAAAAGCCACGTTGTTCCATGGAGTTCATGTATGCTTTGATAACGCCGAAGCCACCGCATTTTCTCGTGTCGATGACCTTGAGTACATCGTGCATATCACCTGCATCCTCCACGAGATCGCCCAACGAGTTCGGCAGTCGCTTGATGATGTCCTTCCCTATCAAGTACCCGGCCTTACCGGGATGCAAGGCGAAATACAGCATGTCGAACTCGACCAGATCGTTGAAGAAATGCGTCCCGAGAGAAACGTCCGGGACGAGTCCCTCGTGCATCTCCGCGATCTCACCGATAATGGAGACGTTGTTGATCTCGGAGAAGGACACGGGGATGCCAAGGGATGGCATGGTCGTACCCCACCTGCCCGGCCCGACGATCGCGATCTTGAGCCCTGCGCATGACGGGTGGGCGTTGACCTTTCCGATAGCCCGGGCGACGGCATACCTGTCACGTTCCGCGAGCATGCCATATTGCTCGGGCTCCACATAAACGAGGATGTCGACGCCGGCCGCGATGCTGGTTCCGATGATGGGGCCTTCAGTCTTGAAGATCAATCGATCCTCGTCGATCTCCCCGGGCTGGTCGACAAGGTGGACGTCCCTTTTCACTTGGAATGGCCGGCATTGGAGCACGTTGATCGTATATTCGGCTTCGCTGCGAAAGTTCGCCGTGAACTCGATGTCCACGGGGTTCGAATAGGCGTCTTCGAGGGTCTTCAACAGGAGGCGCATGTCCTTTGGGAAGTCCGTCGTGCCAAGCACCTCGTGAAACGAGAGGAGGTCACCACTCGTAGAGAATAAGTGTATGGGGAGATTGTTCTGGATCTCGCTTGATACTTTATAGAAGAGGGGCGAGGTGAACGAGTTCACTTGGAGGTCAAGCATGTCCACCCGCTTTTGGGAGTACTTCTTGATGCTCGCATCGCTCTTGACAATTCGTTCATCTGGTTTGTTTAGAGCAACGAGCCGTGTGTAGTCGTCCTTCCTGTCGACAGCTCGCGTCCCCAACCCGAAGACCAGACGCAAGAATCCAGCTTTCGGATCGATTTCCTTGCCCCACGCGTATGGGTTGAACGAGTAACCGACGCCAGCGAGCTGCGGGAAGAAGTACTTGCCGTACACGTCTCCAGACACGCGCATGACAAGCAAGGCCATCTGCTCGTCCTTCTCCAGCAGGTCCCTTGAGCGGCGGTATGCGAGTGCGTTCTCGTTGATCGTGCTCGCGTAGATCGTCTTCACGGCGTTGACGAAGCTCGCGAGGCTCTCCTCGCGAGTGCCCTGGTTGGGGCAAAAAATGCTCATATACTTGCCGGAGAAGGCATTCCCGTATGCATCTTCGAGCAAGCTGCTTGACCTCACGATGATGGGACTCTGCCCGAAGTAATCGAGCATCTGAGTGAATTGCTCGACGATGTACCGAGGGAAGGTGCCCTCCAGGATGCGGATCTTGGTCTCCTCGACGCCATCGAGGAACGTGGCCGGGTTCGATAGCCGACGGCGGCCCCACCACGCTTTATTCCTCACCAGATAGGTATAGTACACGTCCGACCCGATGAAAAAGGAGTCGTGCGGCTCCAGCTTTGCGGCGATCGCGGGGAGCGCCCCTCGCAATATGGCTTGGGCCACGAGCATGCCCACTGCCTTGCCGCCTATTAGCCCCGTCCCGATCATCCGCCTTCCAATGGCGAGCAGATCCGGCAAGTCGAGGTACTTTGAAGCGAGCTCGAATAGCCGTTTCTCTCGCGCTATGAACATACGCAGGAGCTTCTGCTGCACGCGCTCTTCCTCCTCGGATGATAGTATGCCGGCTTTCATACGTTCGATCACGCCGCTCGCATGTTGGAGTGCTAGTTTCCACGTGTCAACGCGCGTTTCCGTCAAGTCAAGCCAAGAATGGCGGATGTCTGAGAAGAACCGGGCCACGTCGCTGCTACGCGTTATCGGCTCGAGCGTTTCCCCGCGTAGCTCGTGCAGCATGTACATGGTCGGGGAGTGGCGCTTGAACACCTTTATCGGGTGGATGTAGACGCGCCCCCCGTTGTGATAAATGTCGATGATCACCTGGGCCGTGTTCTGGATGGCATCAATGACCTGGGACGCGTGTCTGTTTCTGACCAGCGCAAAGTAGGCGTACGTGTCGAACTCGAAGAGGTATGGGCAGGTCAATTGGAAGAAATTCCCCAGCATGATGTCGCTATACCAATCCGCAGCGAGGTCCGACAAGCAATCGAAAACGTAGCAAGCACCCTTTCCCCGCTGCTCGATGATGGAGAGTATCGAACCGATGAACCCCTCGAAGCCAGCCGCGGGATTGAGCTCGTGAACCTCGGCTGGTATCTCCGCAGGCAGGAGAGGCTGGTGGCTTGCGAACCGGAAATAGACGGGCATATGACCGCATTTTGCAGCATCAACGGAGAATCGGCGGGCAAATGGGGCGTAGTCGGGAACGTCATCCACCTGGAACACGACGTTGTCTCCAGGTCGCAATCCGGTGATGACCGCGTCGAGCGAGGCCATGCCGGTACTTCGGGTAGCGGGTTGGTTGCTCATGTTCTCTAGGGCAGATAGCCCGTCTGGATTATAAAAACACGCGCGCCCGACATCTCATCTGGGGAAAGCGAAGGGGCCGTGCCACAAGCCTTTAAAGCCCTGGGATCCGTGATGTCACGAAGCCACCCATGCCCCGAAGGACGGCCGTATTCGCGCTCGCGATCGCATGCCTGGTCACTTCCGCGTGGTACATGCCGGCAAGTGCAAGCATCAACGCCCAGGAGGGCGATCAACACCCCTGGGCGTTCGGGGCGCGCTGGTCGTTCACGTGGTTCATCCAGGACTCGCCCGTCAGCTATGACCGGAACACAAGGCTCAGGTTCACCGTGCACGAGATAAGGCCCGTGCTGTCCGGATCGGCCGTGGTCGCCCGAAAGCTCGTAGGGAACCTCAGCCGCGAGCTGGATATCGGGGAGAAGCAATGGTACGAGATGAAATCGAACGTTTCCTTCGCGGAATACGGCGTCTTGTCAGAGGTGTATTCGCTTACCCCGGACGCCATAGGGAACAGCGTGCTCGTGCTGCCCATGGCGCTCACCATCCCCATGTGGCACTTCAAGATCGCGTACGCCTCCGTGTGCAACGACACTGCTTGGAACATCACGATGGACGAGAGCGCGTTGATATTCGATGCGATGAACAAGACAGCGCCTGCCCAACGCATCCGCATCGATTTCAACGGCATGGGAGTCGTCGAGGACGTCCTCATGACTGACGTCGGCGGCACGGTCACGTTCCACATGTACCTGGAATCCACGTACGACCCCAATTCGGAGCTCGATACCCTCATCTCCATACTGACATACACATCGATCGGTGCCGCGATCACGATAATCATCGCGATGCTCTTCAAGAAGTACAAGATCAACGCGCGCGACCTCCTGAGGGGCGTGAGAAGGCGCGCGGCTGCCGAGGACGCTGTGCCTGAGAACGCTGCGCCCGGCTCGCCGGCTGCGGCCGGTGATGATGCCTAGTCGCCGGGACGGCTGCAACGAGCGTGACGACGAGAATGAAGCCATCCTTCGACCTCAAGCCCGTGTTCGAGCCGGAGACGACAGCGGTCATCGGCGTGAGCACGTCAAACATCTACAACCCCGGTTTCATCATCTACCAGCGCAACTTGAACATCAAGGGATACATGACCGACAAGGTATTCGGCATCAACCCGAAGGGCGGCTCGGTCGAGGGAACCGAGTTGTACAGGTCGATATTCGACGTCCCGAAGAACATCGACGTGGCCGTGATGTGCCTCAGGGCCGGCGACACCTTGCCGGCCTTCAAGGACGCGATCGACCTCGGGGTGAAGGGCTTCATCGTGATCTCCGGGGGATTCGCGGAGACCAGCCCGGAGGGGAAAGCCATCCAGGACGAGATGGCGCGGCTCTCGGTGCACCACGGCGTGCCGCTCATCGGGCCGAACTGCGTCGGCGTGTACAACCCCCCTTACATCAACACGATCATCATTCCGAACGAGAGATTCGTCGTGCCAAGGTCGAAGGGCAACCTTGGGATCGTCTCCCAGTCCGGAGGCGTGCTGCTCGACCAGTTCTTCTGCAAGAACTACGAGCGGGACATCCCCATTTCAAAAGCTGTCTCCTTGGGCAACAAGGCCGTGCTCGATGAGGTGGAGATACTCGATTACTTCGTGCGCGACCCGGAGACGGAGGTCATCGGCTTCTACCTCGAGGGATTCGCGACCGGCCGCGGCCGCGAGTTCTTGCTCAAGAGCCGGGAAACGAACAAGACCATCATGCTGCTCAAGGGCGGGAAGTCCGAGCGGGGGATGAGGGCGGCGTCCTCCCACACGGCCGCGATCGCGTCGAACGAGCTGGTTCTCGCCGGTGCCCTCAAGCAGTTCTCGATCATCAACGTAAACACGGAGCAAGAGCTCGTTGCGTACGTCAAGGCATTCTCCCTGCTCTCGGGAAAGAACAAGCCTTTCTTCACGAGCGAGTTCAGCGGGAACATGGCGATCGTCACGGTTTCGGGTGGGCACGGGGTGCTCTCCACGGACATCTCTGACCGCTACCACCTTGGACTGGTGGACTTCTCCGATGGTGAGATGGAGGACATCCGCGGCGTGTTGAGCCCGGCGGTGAAGAACATTGCCGGTCTCGGCAACCCGATCGACCTCACGGGCAGCTGCAACGACGACGACGTGGTGCACGTGCTCGAGGTGCTCATGAAGAACCCTAGGGTCGGGCTCGTCTTGCTCTTGATCCTCCCCTATCCGCCCATGCTATCCATGTCGCTCGGTAGCCGGATCGCCAGCGTGGTTCGCCTCCACCGCAAGCCGCTCATCACCTACTTGCCGTGGCTCGCGAAGTACGAGATGATCAAGGAGCCCATGAACGAGGCGAACATACCCGTGGGGAACAGCATCGAGGAGGCGCTGCTCATGGCCAAGGCGGTGCAGATGCGAGCGATGGCCTTCGAACGCGCGAAGTACAACAAGATCATCGACGCCCAGGACGTCCTCATCCAGGACTACCAGGAATTCACGCGCGTGCTCGGCGAGATCAGCAAGCAGCGGGAGAGGAAAAAGAGGAACGTCACGCCAGACGGCGAGCATTGACCGGCCGAAGGGCGGACGCCGGGGATCTGGCACCGGGGGGCGTCGGGAGCCTTAACCGCCCTTTTACTCCTCCTCGGCCGTGCCCGTCCCTGCCGTGGCATCGCCTTCCGCGGCATCACCCTTCCCGACTTTATCCTCTGCTTTCTCTTCCCCCTTCTCCTTCTCCGTTTCCTTCTCCTTCCCCTCGGCGGCAGGCGGAGGGCTTGGAACCACCCGTGGCTCGTCGGTTCCATCCGCCTTGCCACCAGTCGGTTCGGCGGGAGGGCCCTCTTCAGGTTTATCATCCGGTGCCCCTTCGTCTGGCTTCTTCTTGGAGGCCTTGCGGCGGGCCTTGGCCTCCTCCTTGGCAGTCTCTCGCTCGGCCTCTTTCGCTCCCTTCGCATCGCGCTTGGCCCGGCTGTCCTCCGTGGCGTACCCGAGGGGGCGCCAGATCACGTTCAAGAAGAGCGCCAGCATGAAGATGCCCGCGAAGACGACGAAGTAGAGCGCGTAGCCGGTCACGCTCCTCGCCGGGATCGCCTGGCTGAGGGCGGTGAGCGGGCCCTCCAGCAAGGTACCGAAGAATTCCCCGAGCGGGGTGAGGAGGTTGCCGAAGAAGCCCAGGATCCCGCTGAGGAACGGCATGATGGGCCGGATGAAATCCAGGACGGAGCCGCCGGTCTGGAAGACCGACAGGGAGACCTGGAGGAAGTACGTCGACGGAGCGGCGACGGCCGCGGCGATTTGGCTGCGCTTCGGCATGGTTATACCTTCACCCCCAGGTTCTCCGCGGCGACCAACTCCGCCTTGCGTTCCTTATCCAGCGAATACACCATACCCTTCCGCTGGTCCTTGATGGCGATGGCCAGGTCGAATATGGCGAGCAATGAATTCAAGACGACGATCCCGAACACGAAGAACACGAACGCATCGAGGGAGATGGTGATCTCGCCGACGTTGGTGAGCGTGATAGGGATCTGGGACAGGCCCGAGAACTTGATGATGTACGAGTACGAGGCCGCGCCCAACAAGTTGAACAGCGAGAAGATGGCCCTCCGCTTCGAGTACTTGGGCGAGCTCCCCTTCGCGAAGGCGATGCCGGTCTGGATGATGCCCATGGCGATGATGTAGAAGAGGATGTCGTCGACCCTCTGCCGGAAGAGCTCGATCGTGACGCCAAAGGGGAGCGCCAGCGTCTTGACCACGGTCAAGCCGATCCAGGGGATCACCACGTACGACGCGAGGGATATAATCGCCTGGATGATACCCGAAAAGATGTTCTTTGTCGCGCCCATGTTGTATCAGATCCACGACCATGTCGTGAGGTTTTGGAAGGCGAAATCGAACCGGAACAGGCTCAAGACGTATTTACCCGTTATCGTCAAGCTTCCGACCACGTGGTCGGAGTCGATCGACGTGATGTTGAGGAGTCCAGGGCTCACCCAGAACGACGAGGTCGTGCTGTTCTTCAAGTTGAGGGCAACATCTTGCTTTTCCCCCGCCTTGATGTCGGGGAACGTCCCGTTGTAAGACATGAGCAGTACCGGTGTCCCCGTCTCGTTGTTCTTGAACTTGAACTTGACCTCGAAGTCGTCGAAGTCGAAGATGCCCGTGTTGTTGATGTGCATGGTACCGAGGTTGATGTACCCGTTCGGCGAGATGGTGAAGTTGTACGTGATCGGGCTGGCAACCTCGAAATCGTAGTTGTTCTGGTTGCTCGCGAATTCCACGATGCTGTACAAGGCCAGGGCACTCACGAGAGACAGCATGGTGTTGATCACCAGGAGTACTATCCCTGCCAGCTTCCTGATGAGCCTGATGCTTGATGTTCTCATCTGATGGTCCACTCTCTATATTCAAGCGCGCGTTATCACCATCGACGCGTAGCCGACCGCTGAAAAGGCCGAGCCCTCCCCGCGGGGCTCCACGTCGAAGCTAGTGGCTTGCTTGAGCAAGCGGGTGTGCAGCCCGGCGAACCCGCACTTGGCCTTGAGCTGCTTCATGGCCTCCAAGGCCAGCGTGATCGCGCCGGGGCAGCACAGGTTGTGGTGGTCGAGTGCCTCGGAGAGGATGTCGCCCGTGTCTTGCTGGTCGAGCGCCTCGACCATGCGCAGCACGCGGCTATCGTTGTCCCGCACCCACGCGTTTTGCTCCTTCGCGGGCTTCCCATGTGCCGGCGCGAATCCGAAGTGGAGCGACCCGTAGTGCGTGAGGTCCGTTGAAGCGACGAATGCCACCTTCTTGGCCGCACCTTCCACGAAGAAGGGGACGAGGCCCTCCGCCAGCTCGCCGGCTGCGGCCTTGATCTTGCCATACGTGCGCGAGCCTGCAGCGACGGGCACGATCCTCGTGTCGAGCGACAGGTACTGGATGAACGGCAGCTGGAGCTCGAACGTGTTGTCGGCCAGCGAAATGACGCGGCGGCTGTCAACACGGATCTCCTTGGCGGCGGCGGCGACCTGGCCGGCCACGTCATCGTCCACGATGCTCGTGCCGAGTGGAGTCTCCCACGAGCCTTTATCTTGCAAGTATATGCCGTCAAAGCCGCCGTGGTGGGCGATGAGCACGACCGTGTCCGGGATGCCGTCCTCGGCGATCGCGTGGTAGCCGTTGGACGCGACGCCCCCCGAATACGTGTAGCCCGCGTGCGGCGAGATGATGCCCACGAGCGAGCCCCCGGGCCCCGCGGGCCTCCCCCGCTTCGGCAGCGAGCCGGGACCAAACGGGGAGAGAAAGCACCCCTCGATCGTTCTCTCGAGCGCATCCTTGCGCCCGGGATACCACGAACCAGCGAATTCCGCATGTCTAACCGGGTCAGCCATGGGACGAGCACCTTTGGTAATGCCTACATCTACTTCGTGCTGGCGATAAAAATGCTTTGCGGGCGTGGGAACGCGAGGCAAGAAGGGCCTCCCGCTCTTCTTGCCCAGCCACAAGCGTCGCCCCCATGGAAAAGCTCTTTTTGTACCCCCCATTCAGTCTAGAGAAATATCGACCCCTCCACGCATCGGCCGAGGGTGGCGCCAACGAGCAGCCCGAAGAAGGAAAAACGCGACTACTACGACGTGCTTGGCATCCCGCGCTCCGCGTCGGCGGACGAGATCAAGCGAGCCTTCCGGCAGATGGCCAAGAAGTACCACCCGGACCTGAACCCGAACAACAAGGAAGCCGAGGAGAAGTTCAAGGAGGTGAACGAGGCACACGACGTGCTCTCCGACCCGAGCAAGCGGGAGCGGTACGACCAGTTCGGGTTCGCGGGCGTCGACCCCTCGCACGGGATGGACGGGTCGGGCTTCGGTGGTTTCGACGCGGACGACATGTTCGGGTTCGGCGACATCTTCAGTAGCTTCTTTGGTGGTGGGCGGCGTGGCGGCCGGCGTGGTGGGAGGCCGCAACACCGGCAAGGATCCGACGTCGAGATGGATCTCCAGCTGGAGTTCGAGGAAGCCGTGTTCGGCGTGGAGAAGGAGATACCGGTTCGTCGCCGCGTGCCGGACGACGTCTGCAACGGGACAGGCGCGGAGCCAGGAACCAAGCCCGAGACTTGCTCGACCTGCGGCGGTTCCGGGCAGGTCGCCCGGACGACCCGCACGCCCTTCGGGATCATGCAGCAGATAACCGGCTGCTCCGCTTGCAACGGGCGCGGGCAGACGATCAAGAAGAAGTGCGCGCACTGCAAGGGCACCGGTGTCGTCACCGAGATCGACAAGATCAGCTTGAAGATCCCGCCCGGCTTCCCCGACGAGGGCGTCGTGATCCCCGTCGAGGGCAAGGGCAACATGGAGGAGGCGGGCAGCATCCCCGGCGACTTGCGGCTGAACGTGACGGTCGCGACCAACCCCGTCTTCACCCGCGACGGCAAGCACCTCGTGCGCGAGCTCGCGGTCGACTACCTGCAGCTGTTGCTGGGCGACGAGGTCTCCGTGGCGACCCTGGACGGCAAATCGGTCAAGATGCGGGTTCCGGCCGGCACGAAGCCCGGAACGATGCTCCGCATCGAGGGACACGGCGTGCCCGTGTTCCGCGACAAGTTGAACCGCCGCGGCGATTTGTTCCTGTCCCTCACGGTCGACGTTCCAAAAGTCAAGGAGATGGACGCCGGAGAACGCCAGTCCTACGAGGATCTCGCGAGGAAGTACCTCGACAGGATACACGAGAAGTTCGCGAGGCAAGAGCGGGAGATACAGGCACAACAAGAGGAGAAGCGGCGGTAAAAGTCGTGAGCGGCCGCCCCGCATCCACGCCCTTCTCATGGCACCATCCCGGCAGCCTCGGCCGGCACGCGCAACGCGGGAGGGGGAGCCCGATCATACATGCCCGTCCCTCTGGCCGAAACATTCAAAAGAAGGAAGAATGCTTGATCTAATTGTAATAGGTTTCCCCGAAGGGCGGGAAGACCCGGTGACAGACCGTGCCAACCAATGAAAAAGCCCCACCAACGAGCAAGTGGGCGGAAATCGAGGGGAGGATGTCCAGCCTCGGCAAGACAGCATGGCAGTACGCCATCGTAGGAATCGTCATCGACCTCGTGGTGGCGCTCGTAGCCCTCAACTACTACAACATTCACAACCAACTCGCATGGATCAACAGAACCACCCCGACCATACGTGATTCGTACCAGGCCAGCGCGACGGGAATGGCGGTGCTCTCGGTGCTCAATTTCGCGTTCGCAGGCGCGTGCGTCTTCCTCGTCGCCGCCTACGTGTTCAAGCCGTTCGGCCCGAGGTGCGCCTCGAGTGACTGGGAACCGCTGGTGCACGAGAAGCTCTTCGACAGGATCCCGAAGCTGTGGCTCGTGGCGCTCGTGCTCGCGGGGGCGTCTTACCTGATCGGGGGCATCGGCGTGCTCGTCCCCGCACTCGAGCTCACGCTCAACGGGCCGGGCAAGGGCAGGATATTTGGCGGGAAATAATGGGCGGTATGGCGTGTCCGCCTCCTTTTGAACAAAGGGACAAGACGCGTGAGAATCCTTCAAGCTGGTTTTCTCATCCCTTAGCCACCCACGCCCCAATGCACCGCCTCCCGATGTATCCTTCACTAACCAAACGGGGAAACCTTCAAAAGAAAGAGGAGCATGTGGTTGTATTGGGTACTAATAAACCAACAGTGACTTGCGCGTCAAGTAACAAGTGTGAGAAAAAATGGCTGACGAAAAGAAAAAGAGTAGTTCCGACAGTTGGGCGAAAGTGGAACCCGTCGCAGTGGGATTCGGGACTTGGTCATGGCTGATCGCCTTGGCGGCGGCCATAGTGTCGGCGATCCAGGGGATAGTCAACGTTAGTCCGACATATACACCATGGGGCCCAATTCCCGCATCCAACTGGGCAATAGGCATCGGAATCTGGAACTTCATCCAGGCGGGTGTGACGGTCGTCATCATCTTCATCTACGTGTTGAAGCCGTTCTCTGTGAAATGCAAGGCCAAGGAATGGGACTCGATATTGGGGGAGAAGACTAAGATGTGGGTAATGGCAATTATCCTCGCAGTGTTCAGCTATTGGGGATGCGCGGGTGTGATCATCCCAGCAATAATGCTCACATTCGTTCGGAAATAGAACGGTTCTCGTGTTGTATCCCCCCAGGTTTCCAGCCTTTCATTATTATTGTTTCTTTCTTGGTTCTACGACCATTGCCCCTCGCTGTATCCGCCTTGTGGGGTTGCATCGGCGTGGCCCTCCCGGCCATCATGCTCACGTTCGTCGGCCCCGGCAAGGGCAAGATCTTCGGGTAATAATAAGGTCTTCCAACTGTCGCCGCCTTCTTTTTTCTCCATCCATTTTCACTTCCCACTGGTTCCTGGTTCGATTGACGGGACGACCTCGTTCGCCGAGGCCGTGTTCGGCGCACATTCAAAAGGGAAGGATGCCTCCGGTCAAGCATCATGGCCATGCCGATACTCCCCTCGATTGGCATCGAGAAGCTGAAAAAGGGCGAGGCCGAGGTCACGTTCACCGTGCTCGGCTGCACGTCGTGCGACGACGAGACCACCCGCGAGTACAAGGAAGGGGACATCGTGTTCGAGGACGACGGCGAGCCGTGCAAGAAATGCGGCAAGAAGGTCGTCATCAAGCAGATATACGTCGACATCGTCAAGAAACAGAAGTGATCGCTCCTTCTTCCTTCAGAACTTCTCCACGACGAACATGGTCGTCAAGGTGAACTTGATCTCGTCCAGCGACTCGAACACGTCCTTGACCATCTCGTAGGCATTCACCTTCGGCCCGCTCTCGTCGTCGTCCTTCAGCACGAAGGCGATGAAGTACGAGTCGAGTATCTTGTCGAACACGACGGACATCTTGTCCGTGTTGATGAACGACGTCTCCAGCTTCGACCCGATGATCGGCGGGAACACGGAGTACTGGATGATGGCGTCCTTGATATCGTTGAGCGTGTCGGCGGTGAAGCTCTTGGACACGCGCTTGAGCGACGTGAGCACGATGTCGTTGTCCTTGTTGAGGATGAGGAAGTTGTACTTGGACTCGGCGATCGTCTCGGAGATGGTCTCGATCATGTCAGGCGAGAGCTCGAGCGGCTTGGGGGCGCGGTTGATGATGATCTGGTCGGCGAAGACCTTGAACGGTTTGAAGATGTCCAGGTTGCTGTTCCAGTCCTCCAGGTTGAAGTTCGCCTCGAACGAGTGGACGAGCAAGTCGAGCGTCTTCTTAACGGACTCGTCCTTGTCCTTCGCATCCGCCAGCAGCACCATGAAGTTCCCGGCCGGATCGGCGGAGTTCTTCAAGGACTTGAACAAGAACACGTATTCGGACAGCTTGAAGCCCTCGATCTGCTGTGATTCCTCTATCTCCTTCGCGAACGCGGGCAACGCCGACAAGAACCCAGCTAGCAAGTCCTTGCTCACGTCGAGCTTGAGCTCGTTGAGCCAGGTGAAGACCGCTATCCCTTGCTTTATCACGAACAGCCCGCGAATCATTTACTCCTACCCAGTCCGTTCTTACGCCGTTTTCACGTGATTTTCCAATTATGTCGCTGAACCGGCGAGCCGCGCGGCCGCTTGCATAGAGGGCCGACGACAACTCCCATTCTACTGTAAATATCTTGATGCTTCTAATTAATCTTTGCGATCCGGGGGGATAAAAGGTGGAAAGGAGCGACGAGCCATTAGGTGAACATCGCGAGCAGCGAGCCGAAGGGCGAAAGCGACACGATCAAGAGCGTGACCAGCGTCGCTTGGAGCAGCGCGTTCGGTATCGACGAGCCCGTTAACCGCTGGAGGAAGACGCCCGCGAAGCTTCCGAAGAGATAGATGGGCACCATTAGGATCGCGATCATGAACAGGAACATCGTCCCCATGGCCGCACAGAGCAAAAAAAAAATCGCGAGGAACCACGAGTAGACGAGCAGGAAGGACGCGGCCGAGTGGACGAGGTACCGCACCTTCTCGTTCTTGAACTGCACCTTCCGGTCGATGAACTGCACGATCACGCGTTCCCCGAAGGTCAATATCGCCATGTAGCAGAGGA
>JAFGBX010000288.1 GCA_016932935.1 Promethearchaeota archaeon
ACGGGCGTTGGCATGACCAAGCAAGAGCTGGTCGACAACCTCGGCACGATCGCCGGCAGCGACTCTGAGAAGTTCATGAAGACGCTGAAGGAGGCAACAGAAAACAAGGACAAGGCCGCCGACATGGACATCATCGGCCAGTTCGGCGTCGGGTTCTATTCCGTGTACATGGTGGCCAAGAACGTGCGGGTCGTCTCGCGGTCGTACAAGAAGGGCGAGCCGGCACACGCCTGGGAGTCGGACGGGTCGGGCGAGTTCAAGATCACCCCGGCGGAGAAGGCCACCCGCGGCACGGAGGTCACGATCTTCCTGCGCGACGAGGAAGCCGACGATTACTTGAGCAAGTACCGGCTCCAGGAGATCGTCAAGAAGTATTCCAATTACATCCCCTTCCCCATCTTCGTGAAGGACGAGGCGAAGAAGGAGGTCGACGTGAGCCTCGACGAGGACAAGAAGGAGGGCGAAGACAAAAAGGAGGGCGAGGCCAAGGAGGGCGAGGCAGAAGGGGAACCGAAGAAGGAGGAGCCGAAGAAGGAGGAGCGCAAGCCGGTCAACGAGCTCGTCCCCATCTGGAAGCGAAAGCCCCAGGAGATAACTCCCGAGGAGTACAAGAAGTTCTACCAGTTCATCGCCAAGCGCTACGACGAGTACGCCCACGTCGTCCACTACAACGTCGAGGGCCAGGTCATCTTCAACTCGATATTCTACGTGCCGGAATCGGTCAACCGGGATGTGCTGCGCGAGGACTTCGAGTACGGCCTCGCGCTCTACACGAAGAAGGTGCTCATCATCCCGCACTGCAAGGATCTCGTCCCCAAGTGGATGCGGTTCGTGTCCGGCGTCGTGGACACGGAGGACATCCCGCTCAACGTGTCCCGCGACACGATCCAGAACAACCGGGTCGTCATGAAGATCAACGACCTGATCGCCAAGAAGTTCATCGGCGAGGTCTCGGCCATCGCGGAGAAGGACGCGGCGAAGTACAAGTCGCTCTGGAAGGAGTACGGCTACTTCATCAAGGAGGGCCTCGTCACCGACCACTCGCACAAGGACCTGCTCGTCAAGCTCCTGCGCTTTCCGACGTCGAAGACCCGCGACGACGAGCTGAGAGGTCTGGACGAGTACGTCAAGGCCATGCCGGACGAGCAGAAGGCCAAGAAGGAGATCTACTACCTCATCGGCGAGAACCTGCCGACCATGCGGGTGTCGCCCCACATGGGCCGCTTCAACAAAGAGGGCACCGAGGTCATCTTCTTCTACGAGCCCGTGGACAACTTCCTCATGATGAACCTCCACGAGTACAAGGTCACGACGTCCGAGGGCGATGCCAAGAAGGAGGAGGCCTATCACTTCATGCCGATCGACACGACGGAGGCGGATCTCGCGCGCGAGGGCGGCGAGAAGAAGGAGGACGGCAAGGAAGGGGAGAAGAAGGAGGGCGAGGGCGCCGAGGAGAAGGGGCCCGAGCTGCCGGCCGCCACGAAGAAGTTCCTCGAGCGGGTCAAGGCCGTGCTCGGCGACAAGATCCTCGACGCCAAGGTCTCGGACAAGTTGTACGACAGCCCCTACCGGCTGGCCAACCCAGCCGGCGGCATGACCTCATCCATGCAGCGCGTGATGCGGTACTGGACGCGCAAGATGCAAGACAAGGAGTTCGAGGTTCCCCGCAAGGTGCTCGAGTTCAACAAGGATCACCCCATGGTGCAGGAGCTGATCGACATCTGTGACAAGGAACCGGGGAACGGCAGGATCGAGCCCGTCTTGCTGCAAGTGCTCGACACGTGCCTGCTCGCCGAGGGCGACCTGCCCGATCCGGCTTCGATGGTGCCGCGCATGAACCAGCTGCTCGAGATGCTCGTGCGACGCCGCGACGACGTGAAGAACCCGGCCGAGGGTCTCCCGCAAGCGCAGGGGACGAATACCGAACCTGCGGAAGGGACTGCACCCGGGAACGAGGACGAGCAAAAGCCAGCCCCTTCCGAGGCAGCGAAGGAAGAGAAGGCGGATCCCGGGAAGACCGGGTAGGATCGGTTCCCGCCGTGCTATCTTCCCTTTTTATTGTCCCGAAAGGCTTGCTCGCTTTTTTTTAAATGATGGTGCCATTGTTCGAGGATAGGCATTCACTTCATGAAAAAAACCAGAGTGGCTAAAACATGGCAGACAGAAAGGGATCCCTCGCCGGGGTCGCCATCCTCAGCATCCTCGTCGGCGCGGGGCTCGGCTTCGGGCTCACGTGGCTGCTGCCACCGAGTGGTGGCGTGCTCCATACCCATTTCCTGTCCTTGAGGACGCTGGCATACAAGAACGACGATCAAGTCACGAAAACGCTGGTTCCGGGCACCCAGCTGAACATCACGACGAGTGGCTTTTCGTACATCACGGTCGAGTTCACCGGGTCGCTCGGGTACCATCTCGACGCGACTTTTGTCAATACGCTGAGGTATAACATCACGCTCGAGGTCGACGGCGCCGTCGTGGCCGAGCACAAGGCAAGCTGGCACCATAGTCCCGCCAGTGGCGTCATGGAGGAGGGCTCGTTGGACGTCTCGATGGCGTGGGTGTCGGGGACGCTGGCGGCCGGCGCGCACACGGTGCGCGTGATGTGGGTGTCGGACGGGGCGGTTACCGGTGCCAACCAGATATACTTCTCGACGACGCACCACAACGCGACGAGGAGCCTCACGATACAAGAGATCCGGTTCACCTTGTATTGAACGCGTTTGCCCCCCTTTTTATTTTCCAAGCTCGCCGGCGGCGGGGAGCCCTTCATGGCCCTCGGCCTCTCTCTGGTACATCGAGCCATCGACCGAGCGGGCGTATCGCCGGCTCGGATCGAGTTTTTATATCCGACCGTGCGATGTGCGATCGGGTGCACGAAATGAGCGACGAAGCAATCATCGAAGAGCTGCGCCAGATCAAGAAGCTGCTCGAGCCGAAGCCCCCCGCTCCCCTGCCGCCACCACCGAAGAACATATTGATGGAGTTCAAGAATTTCTTGAAGACGTATAAAGTCATGGGTCTTGCCGTGGCGTTCATCATGGCCATCTACCTCGGGGGTCTGGTGAACGCGCTCGTGCAGGCGTTCTTCATCCCCTTGATCGGTCTCCTCATCCCTAGCCTCGGAGACCTGGCGAACCCGGAAACGCAGCCCGTGTTCATGGGGCAGACCTTCGCCGTCGGGGTTTTCTTGAACGCGCTGATCACGTTCATCATCGTGGCGTTCGTGATCTTCTTACTCGTGAAACTTACCAAGCGCTTCGGCATCGACTGACAGCATCGACTGCCGTTTTCTCCTTTTTTTCCCCGGCGTCGTCCCGCCGCGGTTCCACGGGGCCGTTCACGTGCATTAACGACTGCTAGCGGCGCAAGCGCCTTCAATCGCATTCATCGTGACGTGGGTGAACCGTTCTCATTTCGCGGCCCTGATGTCCTGGAACCAGACCAAGTAGATGCACGTCGCCAGCGTGCCAATGATCATGGTTATCGGCGTGATGAGCCACGACACGATGCCGAGCATGAAGAAGAACCCTCGCACCCCCGCCAACCAGTACTTGTGCAACGTCTTGATCGTGGCCTTCGTGACGGAGATGCCCGTGATCCTCATGTCCGGATCGACCGCAGCCGGGTTCGCGGTCACGAGCATGCCCGCCCTACCAGCCATCCAGGCGGCGATCGTGAACGAGAAGACACAGGCGAACATGGCGGTCAATGCAGCAGCTGCCTTCACTTGCCCGAGGGAAACGAAGCTCTCCCCGAAGAACGGCGTCGCGTCCTCCAGCAGTTCGATGAAAGGCGCGACGAGCAGCCCGAGCAAGATCAGCGTGGCGGTGATGAAGATCGAGCACGCCTGGAGCAAGTTGCGCAAGGCCTGCACGGCGGTGATGGGGTTCGGTTCCTTCAAGCGCTCCTCGACCCAGTTCGCGTAAAGGTCGTCGATGACGACCCTGCTGCAAACGCCCGGGTGCTTGTGTCGATGGCGGTAGAGGAAGAAAGTGATCGTGATGGTCACTACGAGGGTGAGGAAGGCGATCTCGTCTATCACGGCGGTGCACCCCCAGCTGTGGCAAGTCGCGGGTCTATGGTCGGGAACAGCGCGTCGGCCATTTATAGAGGTTCCCCTTTTACCCGATAGCGGCCTCGGCGGCCGGTTGCCCGGTTGTTCAGGGCGCGGTCGGAGGCCTCCGTGCCGACATCCTGGGCCTCGTGCGAGCTCGTGCGAGGGACGGGAACGGCTTGGCCGTCCGAATCCCGCCGATCCAGGATTTGTGGAACCAATCCTGCCTCCCTCGCGAGATACCCCCGCAACGGCGGCTAGGCAGAGCCGCTGGTGGCGCGGTGCTACGATGTCGAGCTTGCATCGATGAGGCGGGGAAAACGGCGCAAGAACGGCTTTAACAGAATGAGTGCGTGAGGTGGAGTGGGGGAAAAGGAATGGGGCGATCGCCTCGCGCGCACGAGGCCCCCCCGCGCCCATCCGGGATCATCCCGCCCTCGCGGCCTTCTGGGCCGGGAGGCGGGTCGCGATCTCGGCGAGCTCCTTCGGGATCCTGGCCGTGCAGGCCGAGCACCCGGCGCACCCGAGGCCAGGGGTGAAGTCGCCCTCGAAGTTCAGGGGCAGCACGAGGTCCTTGAGGTAGCTGATGACCGGGATCGTCTCCACGTACTTGACGCGGTCGTCGGCGCGGATGCACGTGTCGATGACCTCCTCGACCTCGTCGAGGGAGTTGCCGCCGATGTAGGCCACTATCGACGTCTCGCTGACGACGTGGAAGCCGAGCGAGATGTTCGGGCACGCACGGAGCTTCTGGACCATGCCCGCGACGTCCGACGTGGCGATGGCCGCCTGGACGAACCCTAACCTGCCGACCGCCTTGAAGTTGACGCCCTTGCGGATCCCGAGAACGCCCGCCTTCTGCAACTTGGCGATGCGGGCCCCGACGGCGGGCTGGCTCAACTTGGTGGCCTGGCCGAGCTCCTCTTGCGTGGCCTCCGGGTCGTCCTGCAGCGACATGATGATCTGCTTGTCCTTCGCGTCGACGCCCCTCAGGACGGGGTCGAGCTTGCCCTTCGCAGCGGGCTCGTACCGTGCGCCGCCCGCGCGCCTCGCAGCCTTGGCGTGGCAAGCCCCCCCGCACTTCATGGCGTCGTGCGTCTCGATGTTCAGGTCGACGGGGAGTATCGTCTCGGTGACGGGCTCGATGACGATGGCCATCTCCACGTGCTTGATGTCCGGGTCGGAGCGGAAGTGGTGCTCGACGATGTCTTCTAGCTTCTCGATGCTCGAACCCGCGAGGATGACAGTGACGTTAGTCCGACCCAGGGTCGTGAACGCGTTAAGCACGTTCGGGCAGCACTCGATCGACTTGAGCACCGCTTTGGAATGCTTGGTGTACATGCGCACGAGGGCCATCTGGATCCTCGTCGCCGACAGGTTGATGCCGTACTGCGTCGTGAGCAGGCGCTTCCGCTCGAGCTTGAGGAGGCGCGCGCCGACGGCGGGCTGTATCTTGTTGATCGTCGTGGCGATCTCGGCCTGCGTGATGCTGGCGTTGTTCTGGACGAGCGACAGTATCTTGCGGTCGTCGTCGTCGATGTCGAGTGTCTGTTCGAGGGCTGATTCTGCCATTTTCTTCTCCTCAATAGTTATCGGTCTGGTCTGTGTCGTCTGTATCGTCTGTATCGTGTGCTTGGGTCATTCGAGGACTTCCATCGTGACGTCGGAATAGTTGCGCATGAGCCATCGCAGCTTGAACGAGGGGATGTCGAACTGTATCCACCGGGGCGCCCCTGGAATCGCCTCCCACGCGACGTTGAAGGTGTCGAGGGTGTCCAGGAACCAGCCATCGTGGCCGGTCGCCTGCACCAACAAGACCTCGTCCGACTCGCATTCGAGGCCGAGGGGGGCGGTTAGCTCTTCGTTGATGCTCATCGGTTTCAACCGGGTTTCGTTTTATAATCGCCGCATCGGCATAGATCGATTTAATTGTTATATCGGCATATGCCCATATAAACATTTCGGTCGGTGGGAATCGTTTCCCACGGGCGACGCGTGCCGATGGAATGGCGCACGAAGTCGGATCCCGACGGCCATCGAGCCCGTCTCGACGGGCTTTGCGGCCGCTACATACTCGCGAGATCGATTGTAATTCGATGGGCATTTTGTCCCTAAGCCCTTGAAAAACGAGTACCTCATCGCCGGTAGCTTCCACGACATCAAGATCTGGGACCTGCAGGCCGGCACGCTCACCCGCACGATCCACAGGCCCATGGTGAACGAGACCCACTGCGTCGCCGTCACGCCCGACGGCCGCCACCTCGTCTCGGGCTCGTGCGACTGCACCGTCAAGGTCTGGCGGCTCCCCCCGCCTTGCCCGGCCAAGCCGAGATAGGGGGTGGCGGAACACCGAGATAGTCCTTTCTACAGGTATTCCATGTTCGCTTTGATGTATCTCGTGAAAAACCAATGCACGAAGGCCATTTCATCTCCTTTCATATTTGCATTCTCCAATGCCTGGTAATACCCCTTGCGAATGATGAACTCGATGTTGAACAGCGGATACCCGGCCTTGTGGAGCAAGAAGTTCATCAGCAACCGGCTCACCCGCCCGTTCCCGTCATCGAACGGATGGATGCTCACGAACCGGAATTTCGTGATGCAAGCAAGCAACACGGGATGCAGCATGTCCTTGTTCTCCACGTACCACTGGAAGAGCCGATCCAGTTCGCGTTCCACTTGCGCACGTGTTGCCGGGGGGAGGTGTTGGCTTCCCTTGATATTGACCGCATCGAACCGGACGGAACCCGCGATCCGTGGTTTGGTGGCGCCGAACAATCCCGTGTGCCATTTCTTCACGAGCGCCAATGACAGCTCTTCGGTGGTCGCGAGCATCTCCTCGAACACCTTCATGTGCGAGCGGGCTTCGTCCACGTCATTCAATGGCTTGTTGGCTGGGGTGAGATCGTGGAACAAGATGCCCTTCACTGCTTGAAAATTGAGCGTGGAACCTTCGATCCGGTTCGTATCATACGTGAAACGCATTCCAAAGTTTTCCATGTAATTCGCGACACTTTCTTTGCCGAATCGTGAAAGGGATAATTGGTAGTTTTCTTTCATCCGGTCGATCGAAGGAGCCCATCGCTTGTTCACGACCTTGGCAATGAACACGTCCTTCAAGCGTTTCAGATCATCATGACTCGGTTCATCTGGGCCGATTGACATCTCCACGATGTGCTTCTTGTTTTTTTCTTGGTAGGCGTATCGCAGGTATTTGTATGTCCTTCCTTTGATGACCTTGCTCACGATGAACGGGATGGTTAGCACCTGTTTTTTTCATATATTCGTCATATATCTACAAAATAGATGTATAACTTCATTCAAATAAGGTTGCGTTGCCGTCCCGCATCGGCGCGCGGGTGAAATTCTTTGGAAAATCTCGGTCAATCCCTCGATCATATAGTCATGAAAGTCTGGAGCGAGATGGCTATGATAGATGTTGGAGCAGCGATAGAAAAGAACAACATAAAGGAACTATATATATCGATACTATATCATATATGCATAGTGATGATAATGACATCCGTGCAGATCTCCATCAAGAAGGATCTCCAGGACCGGTTGAAGGCGATCAAGGGCGATGACGAGAGCTATTCGGATGTCATCGAACGCTTGCTCGAAGGCCAAGGAAACCTTCAAGAATTCATCAAGTGCCACGGCATCGCAAGGGGGGATAACGAGGCGGAGGTTCACGAGGCGTATGCTGAGGCGCGGAAGACGATCCGCGAAGGAATGCGTGCCCGGCTCGATCTTGCTGGGAAGAAGGGGGCACCGTGAATGCTGTATCTCGACACCACTATCGCCATCGGGTGGATGCATGGTGATTTCACGGTGGAGCAGATCCTCTCGAAGGTGAGCGCGTCAGAAAGGCTCGCGATCACGTCGGTATCCATGTACGAGATCTATGCCGGCTTGTTTACCATGCAATTTGTCAAGAAATCCAAAAAAGGGCAAGCGAACATCGACAAGGAGGCGGATAGCATACGAAGGCTGGAGCGCGCGCTCGTCCAGGTCGAGTTCTCGACGAGGGCGGCACAAAGAAGCGCGGCGTTGTATTTCTCCTTGATCGGTGCCGGTGAACAGATCGAATTGTTCGACTGCATGATTGCCGGGACGATATTGGCGAGAGGTGACAAGGACATCTTGACCCAGAATGTCGATCATTTTACCCGCATCGAGGACCTGAACGTGATTTCGCTATTCTGAGGGGGCTGCGATAAAACAGGGAATAAGTCAAGGGAACTGGTAATACTGGGCCTCTCTCATTGATGCAACTTCAAGACTAGAACGGATGCCACTTTCCGGCAGGCAGGTTCCGGAATTGAACTCGCCTGATTTGCGAGAAGTAATCCATCAAAATTATAGAATCGTGTATCATGTTCAAAAAGGCACGGATGCCGTTGAAATTCTTGCAGTTATTCACGAGGCACGCGATTTCAGGGTTAGTTGGGTGGGTTGGGTGGATTGGGTTGGGCCCTGGGTTGGAACCTGGAGTTCCCTGGCGGTCGACGGGGGCGGCAACGTGCACGTCGCGTGGTGCGATGACACGGACTACGCCGGATCGGGCACTGATCCCGACATCTTCTATAATGTATCACCACGTACCCCCATCGTGCCTATCTTGATTTTTATAATACCTGGCGCCAGCACCACGGGCGTCATAGACGTGGCCTGGCTCCCGGCGGAAGGCGCCTTCGGGTACTTCGTCTACCGGGCCGAGCCCCCACCGTGCCGAGCCCGGCTCGGATCGGGCAGAGCTAATCCAAACTCCCACTCCCCCGTCGCATTGATCGTGCACGGAATTGAAGAGGAGATGCAGTATCTAAAAAATTATGGTAGACCTCAATGCAAGCGCAACCTTTATCGGGAGAGCAGTTTTCATGCTTCATGAACGCCTAGAGGTTCCACGTGATGTCGGAACTCACCACCATCTTATTCCCGATCTACTGGAGCATCGTCACGGTTGTATCCGTCTACCTCGCTGCCCGGTCATTGCAGACTCGGACTTATCACGTTATGTACCTTGTTTTGTGCTACATGTCACGAATTATCGTGGATTTTACGAATGTAAGCATGTACAAATACTTGCTTCGCTGCGTGCTCGATTTCAACGATATCCCTCTGGTTATGCTGTTCACGAAATACACGTATCACCAGCACCAGAAGACCAGGTTCCCTATCCTATTCGGCTTTGCAATGTGTCTGCGAATAATTGTCGGGATCCTCGTCATCGTGTATAATTTCGACATACCGGCCACCCGCGCACTTGGAGGAATCGAGCTCGCGATGTACCTCGTGTACCTTGTTTGCGGGGCCTCGCTGATCTTGATTGGATATGGTTGGCTCGTGTACAGCGCGTGGTCGGCGCTCAAGGAGAGTAAGAAAAGCGAGTCCGTTCCCGATTGGTTCAAGTTCCGGAACAAGTGGATCGCGATCGCGTTCACATTGTACCTGGTCGGGCCTGTTCCGTGGTTCTTATTCCCGGTCGATGGTTCCGGGATAGGTTCAATAGCGAGCGGGTCGCCTGGCGCGATCTTATCTTTATTCCTCGTTATTCCCGCATATTTCTCATTTATCTTCAACGCGATCGCGTGGATCACCCCGCGATTCATCATCACGCGGTTTGGAGGCACGGCGGTGACTCATACGAGTACCCATCAAGAGATACTTTCTGAAATCTCGACGCTGGGCAAGAACCTGGATCCCGCATTATCCGAAAAAATTCTTAATCATCGCGGGGTCATGGACCTCGTGAACTTTTTGGGAGATTACCTAGCGAAGCTCATCGGCAAGCCATCCAACGCCGTGAAAGGCCTCATTCTCATTTCCATCCAGTCCCAGTTTAGCGATGATGCAATCTATATTTTTAGATTGAATCAGATTATGGAGGTCATCAACGGGACACTCAAGGCACGGCTTATGGCGCTAAACATCCCTGACGTGGATGGCATCGTAACGGCCTTGTCCGAAAAGATCGTGAACGAGCAGTCCGTTCTGTTGATGATGGCACTATAAGCGTGCTTCTGATGTTCCAAGCGTCCTTGCTTCTTGCGAACCTTGAGCTTACTGCCTAAGATCCACCTCTTTCCTCAAGATTTCCCGAGCTGCTGCTTGAGACGCTCGATCTCCTTGTCCTTGGCGGCGAGCTCCTCGTCCTTGGCGGCGAGCTCCTCGTCCTTGGCGGCGAGCTCCTCGTCCTTGGCGGCGAGCTCATTGTCCTTGGCGGCGAGCTCCTCGTCCTTGGCGGCGAGCTCCTCGTCCTTGGCGGCCATAGCCTTGTCCTTCTGCTTGTTTTCCTCGCGGAGCTTGTCCACTATCCAGACGTTCTTCACGGGGACGAGGAACCCCTCGTCGACCCCGTCCTCGTCCACGACCTTCTTCTGGATCTCGTCTGCCAAGCGCATCGCCTCGCCACCGACCGCGGCCCGGCACGCCTCGCCGCCAGCAGCGGCCAGCGGGGCGACCGGGATCTCGACGATGACCAGGTAGTACATGCAAACGTCGCCTATTGTACCTTTCGGCTCGGGACGCCTGGCGAGGTAGCACAGCCACCAGGTGGCCTTGGACGCCGCCGATGCCAGCATCTCGCCGAAGTGCTCGTTCACGAGGCGCGGCACGTCGCGCGGGGAGACGTCGATGCCGTTCTTCACCTCGATCGTGTGCCGCAATGCCGTGATGTCGATCTCTCGCCCGCGGGAATCCCGACGCTTGAGGCGGGACGCGTCGCCGCCGAGCAAGATGACGTTCCCGACCACGAGCACCACGTCGTGCTGGTGCGCCA
>JAFGBX010000035.1 GCA_016932935.1 Promethearchaeota archaeon
CGCCGTGCCTGACACAGAGCGCCGCGGCGACACCCGCCGCCTGGCTCACCACCAACGTCGAGGAGATGCCCCGGTGCGCGGTCAGCGCCGTGAGGTGCGGGTCGGCGTCCTCCGACTCGACACTCACGCAGCGCGACCCGAAGAGGAGCCCGTCGACGTTCGCTGCGTAGAGGCACCGGTAAGGGATGTCGTACCCGTACTCCCCGCCCGGCGTCCGGCGTCCCACGTCGTGCCCCGTGTGGCGACCGATCACGTCGTCAAATCGCCGGTGTTCCGTGATGTCCGCATTCGTGAGCTTGTACATGCCGTTCGGGATCCTGGTCTGGCGGAGGCCGATTGCCGAGACCGTCCGGTCGATGAACGAGGCCCTCCACCCGGGCAAGTAGGCGTGCATGCGGGCTAGCGCCGCGACGGCCTTCAACTGCGCGAGCTCGGCCTTGGAAACGACCAGCGGGTCGACCTGGCTCCAGCGGAAGGTCGGCCCCTCGATCGCGAACGTGCCGATGTACTTGGCCTTGCCCGCGCACCCAACCTTCCGCGTGCGCACGCTCTTCACGTAAAAGCTCATTTGCGGGACGGCTCCAGATTTGTCGTATTCCTCGCAAAGTCCGGGCTCGCTCTCGCAGGCCTGATCGATGACGGGGGTGAAGCCCTTGCTACGGATGACCCTGCCCTGGTGCACGTGATCGAGCATCTGCTGCTTGTTGTCGGGATACAAGGGACTGCCGCCGCAGTTGCCGAACACGCCGTCGTTCACGAAAGCCTCCAGGTCGACGCCGCCGATCCACGCGTATGCCTGCATGGCGATGGCTTGCACCCCCGGGACGTGTGCCTCGCCCATCCAGTGCGCCACGTCGGCAAATGCCGTGCAATCGACGACGATCCTCGCCTTGATAGCATAACGCCCGTCTATTGTTTCGACGAACACGCCTCGGGGCGCTGGCTTGCCCGTCGACGCGCCGGGCGGGAGGACACCGACCGCGCGCGCGTGCAGTAACACCTCGACGCCGGCCTCCTCGCACATCTCGACCAGCACGAGCTTGATGTCCTCGAGCTCGAGCGGCACGTCGTTGCTCGCCCGGCCGTCGGGGACGTCCTTGAACGGTGGCCCCTTCCCGTCGAGCCAGTCCTTGAACAGCGGGTCGCTGTGGCCCTTCCCGACGATCCGACGGATCATCTCCTTCCCGATGCCGCGGGAGATGACCTGCCCCGCGTTGTTCGTGAACTCGCGGAACTCCCAGTGCACGACCATGCAGCTCACAGCTTGGCCGCCCAGGAAGCCGTTCTGCTCGACGAGCATCACGGCGGCGTCCTTGTTGGCCCGCTTCGCCGACACCGCTGCGGCCACCCCCGATTGTGAACCACCGACGACGAGGACGTCCACCTCGCGAAGGACCGGCACCCTGCGCGCGGGTTCCTCGATGAAGTCCACCACCATATGCATCGACGGGTCATTCGTGAGGCCCCTTTAAAGCCGATGCTTCGGTCGCTGACTATCCCCCCAACTTTTATCTCAACCCACGATGACGGGATCCCATGCCAGGCTTCGCACACGTCGTGTTCGCGCTCGGTCTGTCCTTGTTCCTGCACAAGGCCAGCCACGGCAAGTTTTCCACCAAGCACGCCATCATCTTCTCGGTCAACTCGCTCGTCGGCCCGGACATCTTCGGCTTCCTCGATTATTACAGCGTGGCTTACATGTTCTTCCACGGGTACGGCTGGCTGCTCGCCGCCGTCCCCCTCGCGCTCGCGTGGTCCGTCTTCACCCGCTACTCGCTCCGGTGGGTGCCCTTCCGGGTCGCCAGGCGGGACCCGGCGAGGGAGGCGATCGCCACGATCCCGGAGGTCTATTGCCTGGTCGCTGCCGGGGGAATCTTCCACCTGTTCGTCGACCTCATCGGCCACCCCCCCACGATCCCTTTTGCCGGCAACCCGGTCGCCCCGTGGGGAGCGGTCTGGTTCGGCGGCGACCTCTGGTTCTCCATCGACTCCCTGCTCGGGACGGGCATGTTCCCGTGCGGCAACCACTTCCATTTCCCCGAGTTCTATGCCTATCTCGTGCCCGTCCTCGCGCTCACCCTCGTGCTCATCCTGTTCTTCATGCAGCGGAGCAGCAAGCACTTCCAGCTCGCGTCGATCATCATCATCGTGGCGGCCGTCGTGCCGCTCGCGATCGCGTACGCGGTGCCGGACACGTCTGGGTTCGACGTCTACGGCCCGGGGATCACCTACTACGGGAGCGATGCCTGGGTGGCGTCGACCTACCGGCTGACCGGCGGCGAGGCTGACCTGGGCGTCGTGGTGTTCTTCGGCCTGTTCTTCTTCGTGCCCTTGATACTCCTCTGGATGAGCTACGACGGGGTGCCCTTCGTCAGGAAGCGGGGCTTGCGGGCGGCCATCGAGCGCATCGAGGCGGAGGAGCGCGCCAGCGCGAGGCAACGCGTGGCGGAAGTGGTCGCCCACCTGAGGGCCGGCGCACGTCGCGAGTAGGAGGTGAGCCGGGCACGCGATCGATCCTGCCTTTCCTATCGATCCCCCGCGCGTGCGTCACAAGGGGGAAAGGAAGAAGTCAAGCCTCCCTTTGCGCCCACTTGCCATACAGGGCCTTGACGACGTCGTAGGCGAGCTTCGGGACGCGGTACTCGTCGACCATCCCCTTATTGTTGTAACTGCGGGGCCGCCCGTCGGGCCGGTCGGGCAGGTCGACACGCGTGTCAGAGAACATCCAGGTCCACGTGCCGCCGATGTAGTCGTGCTTCATGCACTCGCCGATGTAGTGCCCCAGGAACTCGGCCTGGTAGTCCTCTGACCACTTGGAGTGCTGCCAGCTGCGGTAGCCGCGCAGCGCGCCGGCGCCGAACTCGGTCAACACGATCGGCCGTGGCGGCCCCAGCTCGTGGTCCTCGTCGAGCAAGATCTCGTGGAGCAGGTCCACCTCGCTCATGAAGTCCTCCATGGTGCCGCCGTACCAGCCCCGGTACGTGTTGAGCGTGACGAAGTCGGAGAGCGGGTGGCAGAGATCCATCACGCCGTGGTTCGACACGTGGACGACCAGCCGCTCGCCGTCGTCGACCGCCCTGGCGTGCTTGTAGAGCGCCTCGTGGAACGCCAGGCCCTCCTTCGTCTCCGTGTGGCACTCGTTGCTCACCGACCAGGCGGCGAGGCACACGTGGTTCTTGTCCCGGTCGTACATCTCGTCGAAGCACCGCTTGGCCGTGGCGAGGATGCCGGGATCCGCCATCATGCCCGCGTCGAGCTGGTAGGCCGGGAGCTCTTCGACGAAGAGGAGGCCGAGCTCGTCGCAATAATCGAGCAATGCCTCCCCCATGGGGTGGTGCGAGCCCCGGAAGCAGTTGATGTTGGCGTCCTTCATCTTCACGATGTCCTGGTACCGGAGGGCGTCGGGGATGGCGAGGCCGAAGTCCGGATGATCCTCGTGCCGGTTCGTGCCGCGCATGGTGAACCGCTTGTTGTTCAAGTAGAAGTGCTCCCCGCGGGTCTCGAACTTCTTGAAGCCCCACTTCCAGGAGCGCTCGTCGACCTTGTTTCCACCGCCGTCGACGAGCCGGAAGGTCACCCGGTAGAGGGTCGGCGAGTCCGGCGACCAGAGCGAGATCGCGGAGGGGTCGAGGGTCAGCTCGAAGTCTTGATTGGCCTTGCCTTGCTCGACGACCGTGACCATCTCGATGGCCGACGCGACCTTCCTACCGGTCGCCATTTCTGAGATCTCGACTTGCACCGCCCCGGGGAACCTCTCGAGCGACCGGTTCTCCATGGCGACGCGCGCGAGCAGCGAGAGCTTCGACGGCCTGGACGCGTTGCCGGCCGGGAACTCCATGGGGCTCCGGATGGCGTAGTCCGAGATGCGCACGAGCGGCTTCACGACGAGCTTGACGCCCCGGTGGATGCCGTTGTAGTTGAACCAGTCGACCTTGCGCGTCCAGGGTAGCCAGTCCTTGTGCCCCCACGAGTTGTCGACGAGCACGACCAGCTCGTTGTCCTCGGAACCAGACGAGTCGTGGTGCAAGAACGCGCCGACGTCGAACGAGAAACCCGTATAACCGTTCTCGTGCTCGCCGAGGTACTTGCCGTTCAGCCAGACCGTCGCCTTGTAGTTGACGCCGCCGAGCTTGAGGCCCACGAGATGGTCGCTCGCGCCCGCGGGCGTCTTGAAGGAGACCTTGTAGAACGCCTTCCCGAAGAACCGGAACAGCGACCTGTCTTGCAAGTTCGTCACTGACGGCACGATGCACTTCTTCCATGGCCTCGTCGCTACGAGGTCGCCCAACCGCGATTCAAATGCCGTGCCGTCAAGATCCTTGAACTCGTTCTTCGTGTCGGCGAAATACGCCCAGATTCCATCGAGGTAGATCACGTATCTCATAGGATAACGCGTTGCGCCCGGAGATATAAACCGAATGACGATAAAAGAAGGATTTAGATCTTGCCTTGCTTCGTTTTCGCTTTTTGTGCCCAGTCCGTGAAGTAAGAGTCCAGCTCGTTGATGAAACCGTTCGTATCACCATTGCTGAAGTCCACGTAATCGCCGTCGATCTGGAAACCGAACTGGGCAGCCCAGTCGATCATCTTGCTCGAGAAGGTCTTGTGGTCGATGCCCAGGGCGTCGCGCATCATGTCCACGCGGAGCCGCTTGGAGACCAGCATCATCTTCTTGATCTTGCTCACCGCCTCCTTCTCGATGAGCGCCTGGCTGTCCTTGATCGTCATGCGGCGGACGTAGGCGGCGCTGGTCTCGGCAGGCTCCTCGGCGAACCGCTCGGCCTCGACCTTGAACAAGTACAGCTCGCTGCCCGCAGACGCTGCCAGGAGCACGTCGCTGCCCTGCCCGCCGAACTGCGTGAAGCCGTCGATGCAGCCGACCTTCTCCCCGAGCTCGACCTTCCCGACGACCTCGCCCTCCGGCGTGTACAGCCGCAAGGCGCCGGCCCTGTCGCCAACGGCGAAGAACGAGTGCGAGCGGAACTGGACGAACGCGATGCTGGTGCCCCGTTCCTCCACCTTGAACGCGGGGGAGAGGCGACCGCTCAAGTCGAGCATGGCCACCGACCCGGATCGTAACAGGACGGCGATCCGCACGTCGGGGACGTTCTTCAGCCAGGCGATAGCGCAGTCGACTATCGCCTCGTCCATGGCGAACTCGAGCTCGATGGCACCCGCGTTGTCGATGATGACGACCTTTTTGTTCTCCAAACCGACCACGATCTCCTTGCGGGCGTCGCCGTGCAGGTCACCGAGCTCCATGCAGATCACGGGCGACTTCACGTTGGTCGTCCACACGGGGTTGCCGTTCATGTCCATTATCCTGACGAAGCCGTCCATATCCCCGGAGACGAGCTCGACGCTGCCCTTCTTGGTCACCGCGGCGGGCTTGAACGCCGTGATGCTGGGCGAGAACTCCGTGGCGAAGATCTCGTTCCCCTTCAGGTCGAACACCCGCATCTCCGAGGAGAACGAGCAGCCGACGATCTCCGGCTTCTGGTCACCGACGAGGTTCGCGATCGCGCAGCTGTAGATGGACTTCTTGAACCCGCGGCTCCACGCTTGCTGGAGCTTCAACTTGGTCGCCGTCATTGCTGTTCGCGCTGTTCGGTCTTCGTTTCATCGGAACATGTCATTATGCACGCGAGCTTTAAAGAAAAAAAGGGGATAGAGAAGCTCACGCCTCCTTGCCCTCCTTGGCCTCCTTTCTGCCCTCCTCCTGCACCGCCTTGACCAGCCCCTTGAACGCGCGCGTCAAGCTGCCGATCTCGCCGATCTCGTCCCCCTTGTCGCCGAGCTCGCGGTCTATCGCGGCACCGATGTCGCCCGTCGCCGCTGTCTTCTTGATGTCCTCGGTCGAGAGCCTCAGGGCCATGTTCGTCAGCTTCTGGATGGGCTGCACGACGGAGTTGGCCGTGGTGAGTCCGATCCAGAGGGCGAACACCAAGATGACGCCCAGGAGGCCGAGCATGACGACGAGCTGGATGGTCAAGTTCAGCGCCACCTGGGATTCGAGCGCGCGCACCGGGGCGAGCACGTCCGACTGCGGGACGACGACGCCCATCACGTACCCGGAGACGGGCACCCTCTCGTAGGCGATGTACCATTTCGCCCCGTCTTTCGTGTACTCCTCGAAGCCGGTCACCCCCGACTTCATCCGGTTGTACGTGGCCGAGGAGATTGGCTCGAAGGCCGTGATGTTTGCCCCCTCGGTCGCGTTGATGTATTGCGGGTGGGACACCACGACGCTCGTCACGGTGGGATCCGGGTCTTCGACGTTCGGATCGATCAAGAACCCGTAGCCCTGGTTGTAGAGGCGGATGTTGCCGACCGTCTGCGCGAGCGTGTTCGCCGTGATGTCCATGCACATCACGCCGATGAGGTTTGCCGGGATGTGCGTGCCGTTGTAGACGGCCTTCGAGAGGGTGATCATCCATCCCTGGAGCCCGGGGTCGTTGTACGGGCTGTCCCAATAGACCGCACCGGCACCCCCGTTCCAGGCACCTCTGGCGACAGCCTCTGTGTAGAACGCGTAGGTGCGAAGGTCGCCATCGGCCTGTGGTGCTGGAGGATAGATCATCGTGTCCGTCCCCGACCACGGCATGCAGCGGTCGAGCCCATTCGCGAATTCCATATAGATCCACGTGTACTGGGGCTTGGCCTTGATCATCTGGCCGAACGGGAAGTCCAAGAAGGCCGAACGCTCGAGTGCATCCTGGAAGGATGCGTTCATGTTCGCCGTGTTGTTGCCCATCGCGACATACGCGGACCTGAAGACGAGCCAGTGCGCCCAGTCGAAGGAGACCGTGATACCATAGCGCGCGTTGTACGCCGCGCCTGGCGGGACGTTCTCGGGGTAGGTCTTGTTCTCGGGAATTATCGTGCCGTTCAAGAAGCACCTCCCATCGCCGGCCTCGAGGAAGTCCTCGTGGTAATACGAGGGGCGGTACCCGAATTCGCTCTTCGGGGTTGCCCAGAGTTGTTCCACGTAACTAGCAAGTGACTCCAGGTCGCGACTCGCGTCCAAGAGCTGGCTCTGCACGGCCTCGGCCGCGTCGTGTGCCTTGGTCTGCATGCTGGATTGCACCTGGGCCGTGAGGATCGCGGTGTTCCTCGACGATGCCGTGTTCCCAACGATTCCGATGAAGGCACCCGCCACGGCCGCGATGCTCCCGAGGGCGATGATGCTGAAGAGCGCGTAGGTCATGAGGATCTGCTTGCGCAAGCTCCGTTTTTGCGTTGGTTTCGTACTCATTTTCATCCTTCCTCCTTCACTCCGGCGTGAAGCCCTCGATCTCCGAGGATGCCATGATCTCCTTCACGCGCTTGAACGCGTCCTCGATCGCCTTCTTCACGTTCTTCGCAGAATAGATTTTAATGTACTTTCCACGTGGGGTTGCTTCTACAATCTGCGTCATCTCGTTGTGCACCATCTTCAGCTCCGAGCCGACCCCGATCATGATGAAGTTCAGCGGGGGGCTGATGCTCTTGATGAGCCTGGCGAGCGATCCGGGGTTGTGCTGCTTGCTCATGTTGTCCTGCCCGTCGGTCAGGGCCACAACCCACCGCTGCTCCTCGGGCGGCGTGGCCTTGAGCATCTCGATGGCGTACGCGACGGCATCGTAGAAGGCGGTCTGGTACGGGGTACTGTCGAGGTTGATGAACGTTCCCTTGATCTTCGCGATGTCCGTGCCCTTCTTGCGCGTGAGCGGGAGGAGCGGGTTGATGATCGAGTGGAACCCGATGATCGCGACCTCGTCGCCGATGTTGATCGTCTCCTCGAACACCTCCAGGGCGCCGCTGCGCGAGGCCGTCATCTTGCCCTCGGCTTGCATCGAGCCCGACTGGTCCATGACGAACACGACCTCCTTTGGCTTGACGAGCACCTCGTTGACCTTCGCGAGCTCGGCCTCGGCCTTGTGCAAGGCCGTGGTCGAGTCCATCGAGTCGTAGAGCTTGACCAACTGCCCGAGCACGTTCTTCATGAGCGGGTAGTTCTGCAGCCCTTCCGCGGCCTTGAGCGCCTTCTTGAAGTGCTTCTCCGCGCCCTCCTGGTCGTTCGTCGAAAGCGCGAGTCGGCCGAGCTGGAACTCGTCGTCGGCGACGCCACCGTCGTTGCCGAGGTCGCTGTCTATCTTGAGCGCTTCGTCCAGGAACTTCTGCGCCGGCTTCCACTGCTGCCGCAGCATATTCAAGATGCCGAGGTTCCGGTTGCGCGTGGCGATGCCCTTCTCGTCGCCGAGTTCCTTGTCGATCTGCATGGCGCGTTCGAAGTCGGCCCTCGCCGCGTCGTAGTCCTCCTCTGCGAGGAAGAGCAGCCCGCGGTTGTTGTACCGCGCCGCGAGGCCCGCGTGGTCGGACTGCGACTCGCCGATCTGGACGGCCCGGTCGTACGACTCCTTGGCCTTGTCGTAGTCGGCCCACTGGCGGTAGATGTTGCCGAGGTTGTTGTATGACATGGCCTGCCCGCGCAGGTTGTTCGTGGTCTCGAACAGCTCCAGGGCGGCCTTGTAGTTCGTGTACGCGAGCGACATGTCGCCCCGGTAGTAGCTCTTGTTGCCGAGCCGCATGGTCGTGAGCAGGTTCTGGAACGACAGGGCCAGCGTGCCGAGCTCGTCGCCGCGGGACTTCGCGTCCATGGGGATCTCGTTCGTGAGGTCGCCCTTGGTCATGTTCTCGATGGCTGCCGTGAGGGCGACGACCGGGCGCGTGATCGACTTCGAGACCCTGATGACGAGCAAGTACACCACGACGAAGAGGGCCACGGCGATCCCGATGAAGATCACGATGGCGAGGGTGTTGAGGCCCGAGAGCTCGGACTGCAGCTGCAAGCCAGGCGAGACCAGCTCGCTGTACGGGACGAACGCCACGACGTACAAGTCCCCGGCACCGACGGGCGCGTAGGCGACCCGCCACTCGACCGAACCCCTCATAAACGGCTCGGAGTTGCTCGACCCGCCGACCGCCCGGCCCATGACGGCGCTGAACTCGGCCGTGGCCAGGCCCTCGAGGGTGCCTATCGGGGAGGCCGCGAGCGACTCGGTGAGGCCCTTGTGGGAGAGCGCGACCTGACCGCCGTCGATCAAGGCCACGTACCCCGTGTCCTGGATACTGGCGCCGTTCAAGTGCGCGCGCAGAGCAGTGAGCCGGTACTCCACGGCGATGCAGCCGACCACGGTGCCATTCGCATATCGCAAGGGCATCGAGAGATATACCGCGGGGAAGGTCACGCTCCCGAACGTCCTCATGTGGCTGGATCCGACGACCATGGTGCCTCGCGGCTGAGCTAATGTCGCGATGTACCACGAGCTAGCACGAAGATCTTCTGTACCTGTTCGGCCAGGGTCGTCAATGTAAGGGTAAACGCGCGAAACACTGTCCCCTAAGACCTGTGTGATCGTCATATAGTTCGTGTTGTTAGAGATACCCTTCAGCGAGAAGTCCATGTAGGCGGACTTGTTCACCCGTTCGTGCATCGCCGCGTTCATAGACAGCGCATTCCCCCAATCCGCGCAGGTGAAATTGACGTTGAGGTTACCGTACCTCACCGAAGCAGCGGTCGAAAGGCTCGGGGTTCCGTTCGCGTGGTAGGACTGTCGATTTCCGGTGATGTTCATCGTCCCGTTGAAGATCGAGAGCTCTGTGTCTACGAGCCGGCGGAGGTCCGCCTTCGCCTGGTCGAGCTCAATCCTCACCCAGTTGGCCGCGTCGGAGGCGCTGGACTGCAGGGCATTGATGCCCTCCTGGCTGATCGAGGAGGTCCCCCGCGCGCCGATGTCCGTCGTGAGCGGCGAGATCTGGAAGATGGCGACGGCAGCAAGGATGCCCATGGGGATCAAGACGCAGATCAGGATCGTCTTCAAGATCCGCTGCTGCATCGTCCCCTTCCCCACGAGGCGATCGATGAAATTGGATCCTTCTTTCGGCATTGTTCTGTTCGTTCTCCTATCTTGTTTGTACCCCATCAATGGAAGATCCGGGGCGTACTTCGCTCCCGCCCCGCCGTTTCCTTCTCTATGGTACCTTGCGAGGACCCGCGGCGACATGGCATGCAAACGGGTCCACGGTTGGATGACTATTGATAGCGCCAGTTTAAAAGGTTTAAACAATTCCCCTTCGGATCGCACGGCGGTCGATATGACGGGCACGCGCCGGTTTCGAGCGCAATAATCGCGTCTTGACGCAAAAAACGGCCGTATTACACGTCATTTCGCGGCTCGCGACGCGTTCAACGAGCCGATCAGCGCTTCGACGTCCCGGATGATCGAGCCGCCGCTCGAAGCGATGAAATGCTCGAGCTGGAGGTTGACGACCGAGCCGACGTTGTCCCCGCCGGTCCGGAAGTCGGTGCGCAGCCCGAGGACCTGCTTCCCCTTGCCGGCCGCATAGCCGACCTCCGCCGCGACGCCGGAGTCCACGTCGAACCCCCCGTCCATGATCGCGACGACGTGCGTCGACCTCGAGATGGCTTCGGCGTTTCGCCTTCCTATCTCCTCGTTGATGGCCTGGACTTTTTTCTTCATGGCATCGAAGTCCCTCTCGGTCGCCTGTAGCCTGGCGATCTCGGCGCCGAGATCCTTGCTCGCCGTGAACGGCTCGTAGACCTCGTAGCCCTCGCGCTCCAGCCGCGCCGCGACCGCCGCGACGGCGGGGCTGGCCAGGGCGCTGAAACCGAGGCCGTTCGCGAGGTAGACGACGCGTTTCATGATCATCTACCACACACCCGGGTCTTAAGATACATATTGATCGGTGGGCTGTAATAGATCGCCCGATCATTCCTTTCTCGTGATATGAAATGGAGACCTTGAAAAACTACATCGGCGGTAAATTCGTGGAGTCCAAGGCGACGACGTTCCTCGACGCCATGAACCCCGCGAAGGACGAGCCCATCGCGAAGGTGCCCATGTCCACGAAGGACGAGGTCGCAGCGGCCGTTGCCGCCGCGAAGGCTGCCTTCCCAGCGTGGCGCAACAAGCCAGGCATCCAGCGGATACAGCCCATCTTGAAGCTGCAAGCGCTGCTCAAGGAGAACATCGACGCGCTCACGGAGGTCGCGGTGCTGAACCACGGCAAGGAGTGGGACGCTGCCCAAGGCGAGGTCGTGCGCGCATATCAGATGTGCGAGGCCGCTTTGGCCGTGCCCGAGCTGCAGAAGGGCGAGTTCATGGAGGACATCGCGCTCGGCATCGACGAGTACACCACGCGGGTGCCGCTCGGCGTCTTCGTGATGATCCCTCCCTTCAACTTCCCGGTCATGATCCCGTTCTGGTTCATGCCCTTCGCCGTGGCCTCCGGGAACACCTACATTATCAAGTCGAACGAGCAGACCCCCGTCCCGATGCAGCGCATCTTCGAGACCTGCATCGACAAGGCCGGGTTCCCCCCAGGCGTCGTGAACTTGATCCACGGCGGCCCGGACGTCGGGACGGCGCTCGTCGAGCACCCGGACGTGAAGGGCGTCTCGAGCGTCGGCTCTACGCCCGTCGCGAAGGCGATCTACACCAGGGCCACGGGTCTCGGGAAACGCGCCCAGTGCCACGGGGGGGCGAACAACTTCCTCGTCGTCGACCACACCGCCAACATCGACAAGAACATGTCGAACATGATGAACTCGATCTACGGCAACTCGGGCCAGCGCTGCCTTGCAGGGAAGCACGTCGTCGTCGTCGGCGATGCCGCTTTCTACGACAAGTTCAAGAAAAGGTTCATCGAGACTGCCAAGTCGTTAAAGGTGGGGTACGGCATCGACAAGAGCTCCTTCATGGGGCCCATTTCGGCCAGGAAGAACCTCGACAAGCTCCACCAGCAGATCCAGAAGGTGATCGACGGCGGGGGCACGCTGATCCTCGACGGGCGCGGCATCAAGGTGCCGGGCTTTGAAAAGGGGTACTTCCTCGGCCCTTGCATCTTCGAGAACGTGAAGCCTGGCAACTACTTCCTGCAAGAGGAGATATTCGGCCCGGTCGCGTCGCTCCACCGCGTCGATACCCTCGACGAGGCCATCGCCGTGATCAACGCCGACCCGCGCGGCAACGCCACGACCATCTACACGGAGA
>JAFGBX010000289.1 GCA_016932935.1 Promethearchaeota archaeon
CGAGCTCACGGGCGACTCGAACCCGGACGTGCTGCTGGACAGCGGCTACCTGGCCCAAGGCGGCGACTGCGACCGGGTCTACGTGATCCGGCTCCAGGGTCACGAGCCGCTACAGCCCGGTCATGTGTTGGCCGACATCAGGACATTCGGCACGCCGGTGCTGCGGGACGTGTACGTGTCCGCCAGCGCGCCCTTGCCGAGCTTGCTCGTCGACCTCGAGAGCGGCGCCGACCCGTTCGTCTTGCTCGAGGGCTCGCCCGACTGCCCGGCCAGGTACGGGTTCGACCTCCCCGCGCCTTCGCCTTCCGCGGCGAACTCGCTCGTGGAGCTCGACCTCTACACGGCCCTCGAGGCGGGGTCGCCGAAGCGCTTCCTCCTCAAGCTGTTGAACCGGCTTGGCATCGCCATGTTCACGGTCGAGTTCGTCTTGACGGGCACGACGACCGTCACCCAAGCCCCCGGGTTGGAATTCGACCACGGCCGGTGGGTGCACGCGTCGTTGCTCGTCAAGAGCGCCTCTTCCGTCGAAATCTCGATAGACGGGGCGAGCGCCTTCGCGACCGCGGCGTCGCCGTTGCTCGTATCGCCCGTGGCCAGCATCGAGTTCACCTCCGAGGGCAGGGTCGGCATCGACAACATCGCGACGAGCTGGACGGGGCCAGCCGAGACGGCGTCCTACCGATGCGCCCCGGGCACGCCCATCACGTCGGCTTCGCCGGCATGGCGCCTCCTCGACCCGCACGAGGCGAGCACGGGAAAGATAGAGGTCATTGAGCCCGAGACATGCATGCACGGGATGGTGACCGTTGCGGAAGACTTCTCCAGTTACACGACCGGCACGCAGCCTGGGCCTTCGGGGGGTTGGACTGTCTCGGGCAGCCAACTCGCAGGCGGAAATTCACAGTTCCTCGTCACGGACATAGCAGGCAATAAATTGGGCAGGCTCTGGGATCAAGACGGGAGCGAGCTGCTGGATGCGAGATACACCCTTCCCACCCCTTCACCGACCGAGATCGGAGCTGGGCTGGGTTTGAGCTTTAAGATCGACGGGGGCATCACGGGGGCATTTTCTTTTGGATTGCTCCGCGGCGACACCGGCTCCCTTGGCTTCACCTGGTGTGACGTGTATGATTATGGTGGGATCTTTATCAATGACCAGGCCACGGGCATCACGTGGTCGACCGGCGACGCGTTCGCGGTTGCCATCGAATTAATCCAGCCAACCGAGGTGGCTTGGTATATATGGCGCAATGGAATCGCCATGCCGGCGGTCGTGCGGGATACGCGTGATAACTTTGGGGTGATTAATGACATCACGACCATTCCCATAGGTGGTCTCGTCTTCTATGGCCGTGTCGGCGATGGCATCTCTTGTAAGTACTCGATCGACATCGACGACATCTGGATCGACTGGATGGGCACCGGGTACTCATTCGATGAATACACCGAGGGTACGTCGATCGCTACATTCCCATGGACTGTATCCGGGGCGAGCAAACTAGCCGCCTTCACCGCGGGTGCCATCGATGGGAACATCGTGGGTCATTTCACCGATGCCGATCCAACCAGCTCGCTATCCGCCACGTACTCGCTACCGAGCAGAGTTCCCAGGGGCGGCCACGTCCAAGTATCGGTCTACCCGTTGAGCGTCACTGGAGGGAACTGGTTCCAGGTGGCCTTCAAGGAGCGGGCTATTGGCGGAAAAGTCTTCGCACGCTTGTATTTCACGGATAAAAAGACGATCACGATCCCGAACTACGGGCCTATCGCGTCCTGGACGCCGGGTATGTTGTACTCGATCCGCTTGACCGTCATACACCACGAGAGGTACAGGTTATTCATCAACGGCGTGGACTACACGCCGTGGTGTCCCTTCGAGGTTCTGGAAGGCAACCTGGTCACGCAGCAAGTGTCGGCCGTCGAGTTCTCCTGCAACGTCGCGAGCAATTTGGCCGAGGCTTGCATCGACGACATCTATACGAACATTATAGCAGACGAGAACTTTGACGACAGGCTTGACGGCGACAGCATCACATCCGGGGATGGCTGGTACGTCTGGGACCCGTTCCCTGGCATAGGGCACACCTTGGTAGCAGAGCGCGTGCCGAGCGAGGACGGCAGGGCCGCACTGTTCATAAACGACGGCTACGAATATAATTTCGAGGCCAGGTACACGTTCTCAACGTCCCGGCCGGCAGTGGCCGGAGACTGGGCGCAAGTGAGCGTGACACCGTTCGAGGTGGTGCTCGACGATGGCACCGCCTCGTCGCCGGAGTTCTGGGCCGGTCTGCGGATCGGGACCGGGGACGTGGCGGGATGGCTCCATTTCACTACACAGGAGCTCCCTACTGGCCCGTGGAGGCGGGTGGAAATCGTTGCGGGTGACTATAGCGGTAATGGTTTCTTTTTCCTCCCTGCCGAGAAAATCATCATCCGGTTCGTGGTCATCGATGCAACCCATTTCGAGATCCGCATTGATCAAGATTCCCTTAACAACGCACAGGCCAACTACGACAATTTCCGGGTTCAGAATCGCCAGTTCCAGGTTTGTTCTGGCAACTTCTACTCGTCGGGTATCACGGGGCTGCAATTCTTCCCCGAGGGCAGCTCCCCCGGCGCGCACGTCCGCATCGATGACCTCTACTCGAGCTGTCATAGAAAGGATTATATCAGCCGCGCGCAAGTCGGCGGTGCACGCGTGGCATCACCCGTGGAAGTCAATGGACGCCAGCCGCTCCCCTTGTCCGCATATGAAAGGAACTTGCACGTCCAGTACGTGTCGTTCGATTACAGTGGTAACAGCGGCGAGACGTGGACGAACATCGCCACGTGCACGACTGGTGTGCAAGGATTGTTCACATCCACGTGGGACGTGACGGGCGTACCGGAGGGAAATTATTTGCTACGGGCACGCTCGACGGCGGTATACCCTGACGTAAGCTTGAGCGGCGACGATGTAGTCATCGTGCACGTCGACCAGGGAGACCCGAGCGCTACTACGACCTTGCCGCAAGTACGCGGGCTCGAGACATTTATCGATCTCGAGGACAGCACCCCACAAGCCCCGAGGTACAAGGTCTCCCAGTACGCCAAATACACCATCACGGCGAGTGATAGCGGTGCGGGCCGCGTGGCGAGCGTGTCGGTCATCATGCGCGACGTCGCCACGGGCGCTGCCATCGACAGTTGGACGATCCCGTGCCGTAGCACGCCGGGATCGCCGACCCCTTGCTACGTCTCCCTGGAGCCGTTCTGGGCGGCC
>JAFGBX010000036.1 GCA_016932935.1 Promethearchaeota archaeon
ATGCCGGCCACCCCGAGGGCCGCCTCGTAGATGCCCAGCTCCCCCCTGCCCACCAGCGAGACGACCGACGGGGCCTCGCCCAGCGCGCGCAGGCCGAGGGCCACCGAGACCGCCTTGCCGGCGGGGAACACGCGCGTCGCGCTCGCCTTGTACGTGCCGCCTGCCTTGAAGTGCTCGACCTCGTGCACGTGGTCTATCGTCGGGTTGAGCAAGATGCACGTCACGCGCGGGGCTCGGCGCCAGGCCATGCTAGCCGGGAGCCTCCACCGGGATAAGAACGCTTCGTCGCCTCCGGCCGGCAAGGCATCGAGGCGCACGCCGGGGCGGCGGGGGGCCACCGGCCGGGGCTCGCTCAATGGAAGAGCATCACGGGGACGAACGAGTACCCGTAGGTGAACCACGTGACCTTGTTGATCAGGTAGAGCACGCGCTCGGAGAAGTGCGTCGTCCGGTAGTTGGACACGACGTCCCACGGGGAGACCCGCATGGCCGTCCGCCGTCCCAGCGCGACCTGCTCCTTGAAGGACTTGTCCCGCACCCGCAGCCCCATCTTCGTGTCGAACAGGTCGGCGATGCAGCCCGGCGACACGAGCATCGGCTCCGTTATCACGCCGACCCGCTTCTTCTTCGCCTGGCCGTACAAGATGACCTTCACGGCCTTGACGTAGTTCCGGAACGCGTCGGCCGCGGTCTCGTGCGGGTACCCCATGTCCCAGAACAGGACGTTTATCATCCCGTTGGCCTGGCAATCGAGGATGAAGTCGTAGAGCTGCTTGTCGGAGAAGGAAAGCGAGTCGTCGAACGCGCCGAACATCGTCGTGAACTTCTTCCGGTACGTCGCCGAGAAGCTCCGGGGGCTGAACCAGACGATCGACCTGGTGCGGTCGTAGGTCCTCGCGAAGTCCTCGATGAACGCCCTGCTCACGGGGAGCCGCCACGCCTCCAACTCCGCCTGGAGGTCGATCCCCTCGTCACGGATGAGCTTGTTGATCTGCGTGAAGTAGGCCTCCGTCGCGGGGTAGACGCCGTGGCCGAAGAAGATCGCCTTGCTCGTCCCCGCGGCGATGAACTCCTTGATGTCGTCGACCACCCTGGCTGGTGACCGGAAGATGACCTCGTCGCGCTTGACGATCCGGCGCATGCAATACTCCGCCCCGCCACAGAAGATGCAGTTGAACGGGCAGCCGCGCGCCATCTCGATGCAGAACGGGTTCCGGAGGGCATGGTAACTCGTCTCGATGTATTCCCGCCAGTGCTCGATGAGCTTGACCCTGGCGAAGTTCGGCGAGTCGATCTCCTGGGCGACGTAGGAGATGCCGTTGTCCTTCACCTTCCCGCCCTCGCGGTAGATCAAGTTCGCCACCTTGTCGAGCGCCCTCCTGTCCTTGAGCAGCTGGACGATCGGAACCTCGGCGTCGCCTTGCACGATGCCGTCGACGAAGTCGTGGGCTTCCATTATCTCCCTGGCGTACCACGTCGCCGAATACCCGCCGAGCAGCGTGAACGCGCCCGGGAAGTGCTTCTTGACGAACCGGAGCGTGTCGATCGCCCCCGCCGAGTGGACGGCCCAGTGGAGGTCGACGCCGACGATCGCGGGGTTGCACCTGCCCAGGTACGCGCGCAACGAGAACCGCTTGTCCAGCCCCCGCTCCAGCGGGTAGTTCAAGATCCTCGCCGAGAACCCCTCACGCTCGGCCAGGTCCGCCAGCCCGACGAGCCCCATGGGCACGATCATGAACGAACTGCGCTTGTTGAGGTTTGCCTTCAAGTGTTCGTAGTTTCGCGGCGGATGGATGAAAAGGAGGTCCAACTTTTTCATTTCGACACGGCGTGTTTTTATTTACAATCGTTCGCTGTTCATTTGAATCTGATGCATAGTCTGAAATTTAACTACAACCTATTTTAGACCGTCTAACTCCTCCTTCGGGGAGATCGAGGGTGCTTTCAATTTCTTTACCCCTTTACTCCCATCACCCTCCTTCTTTGCTGCTTCTACTGGCGTGGTCGAGCCGCCACCTTGTTCAAGAACAGAAGGGGTATGGATCTGGGCTTCTGCAGTTTTTTCGACCACGCCGCGGTTCTTGCAATTCCAGCAACCATCGTTTTTGATGACTTGCTCGAAGCACGAGTGGCAATATGGTGCGGTGCATTCTGGGCAGAGATAGATCTTCTCGTTTTTGTCGATTGGTCCTCTATGTACTAGACAAATCCTGGCCTGTTGGTAGTAGGATGAGATTCCATCAATTGCCTTGGTCATGAAAATGTACTGGACGACCGCGACGATTCCACCTATCACGGGTGAGATGAATGGAGACAAGCCGGGTATGATGGTGAAGCTCCAATCGAACGCGAAGAAACGGTACGCGAGGTAACCGAAGATCGAAAAGAGCAAGAACGCGCCGGGTACCTTCAACGCGCCGACGACGAGCCTCGTGAACTTGCCGACAAGCACGACGAGGAACACCACGGTTAAACAGCTGAACCCGAGGAGGAACACGGGGTAGAGATCAACAAAATCCTTGCCCGTTATCGCGCCGTATCCGAAGTTAATCCACGTTAGGATGCTCTCAACCGAGGCGAGGAAGGAGGGAATCTTCCTCAAGTTGATCAAGTTCCGCTCCCAAAAGTATATGAAGAAGCAAAAGCCAGTCATCTCCAACGAGAGCCCGAGATTATTGTAGAATAAATAAGATTCTTGGATAAAGAAACCGATCTGGCCGAATAGGCCAAGCGATGCGGTGCAAATATAGAAAACGCCACTTCCCAAGTACAATTCTTTCTTGTTCACCAATGGATTCTTCATTCCTTTCAAGAGGAAGATGATCCCGAGTATCACCGTGATAGAGAGGTCTCCTATCCAGAAGTACAAATCTAATCCCATGCGATATCCAGGGGGGTAACCGATGGGTATGACGTACATCCCTCTCACTGATTATGCTAAAAACACAATGCCGATCACAAATGTTCTCGCTGCTCGTATTAAAAATATCGTCGATGTCCAGCCGAGATAATTATGGAATGGAATAAATGAAGATTCGAATGAAAAATTCGGCAACTCAGCCCATGTTGAACGGGCCGACACCGAGAGTGAACGGCGCGAGCATGCCGAGCAAGGAACCGCCGAAGCCGTGCACGAACCCCCAGAGGAACAGGTTGTTGCCGTGCACGACGCGGCCCGTCTTCGGGTCGTAGTACTCGGCGTGCCAGCCCTTCGCCCAGAAGAGGCCGGCGACGAACGTGAAGACCATCAGCGGCCAGTCGATGGCGTGGATCACGCCGAAGATGCACGACGTGCCGACCGCGACGATGTACCCCTTCGATCGCGGGAATATCTTCTTCCACAGCGTCAGGAAGATGGACATGAACAGGAACTGCTGCACGCCGCCCCACGCGATGTACTGGCCGCACCACTCCATGAGGAACGCGCCGAGGTCGAACGCCTCGATCTTCGCCTTCACCTCGTTCCCCGCGCCAGAATCCCACGGGTACCCATAATAGGTGATGTCCGCGCCGGCCGTGTCCGTCATCGGCAGCACGAAGTGGAAGATGCCGAGGATGGCCACCAGGAGGACGACGGTCATGATGAGGATCTCGACTATCTTGCGCTTCGTGGCGCCGAGGTTGTCGAACTTGATGATCCACGGCATCACGACGAACAAGATGAAGATGGCAGCCACGCCGAAGAACCCGATGACCATGGCGAGCGACACGAGGAAGTCGACGGAGAGCAGGTCCACCTTGCTGACTGCCACGGGGATCTTCGTCACCCAGAAGAAACAAGCCAGCACGATCGCCCCGACGACGACCTTGAAGAGGACGCACCACGCCCCGCTGCCGCCGAAGTCCTCCTTCTTCTTCCCCAGCGCCGCGACGAACGCGACGAGGCTCATCCCCGTGGCGACGAGCACTATGGACAGGATCGTCTCGTACGGCGTGTCCGAGACCAGCGCGACGAACTCGAAGATCACCCCCTTGGAATCGTCAGGGTTCCACGTGGCGAGGTCGCCGCGCGTCGAGAAGAGCCATTGCCAGTCGATCATCTTCACGCCGATCTCGTCGAAGTTGAACACGGCCGTGAGCATGAGCAAGAAGTACAGCGTCCACGCGACGAGGCTTCGCTGCTTGTTGAAGACCTTCTTGTAGTAGTGCTTGAACGAGCCCAGCCCCCTCTCGTCGAACATCGCGTAGGCGACGTTCTGGCGGGACGTGGGGTAGTGGAACTTGCCGTCGTTCTTGGCGTGGTAGATGGGCGACATGATGAACCCCCACAGCACGATGATTCCGAGCAACCCGTATGCGACGTAGTTCATCCACTCGATGCCCAAGATCTCGCCGCCCCACTTCATGAAGACCCACATGGCGAGGATGGCGAGCACGCATAACATGAGGAGCTCCCCGAGGGAGAACTTCCGGGCGCGGATCTTGAGCCTCCTGGTCTCCTCCTGGCGGAGGGCGGTGACCTTGAACTCCCAGTTCCGCTCGACGGGCGGGCTGCGGTCCCGGTGCGCGTTGAGCTTGCCGAGCATGATCGTCGTCTCCATGACGGACAAGCCGCACATGATGAGCAGCGCGAGCACCGCCGCCCCCGCGTAGACGAGGAAGTAGTACGTGTAGATGACCCCGCGGGCGCGGAATAGCGGCTGGTCCTCGTCGAAGTAGTAGAGGAAGTTGTTGACGTTCGGGGCGGGCTCGTTGAACGCGGCGAACTCGGTCGAGAACGCGATGCCGATGGCGAAGAGAGCGACGATGGAGGCCGCGACCGAGATCGACAGCAGCAGCGTTCCCCGCCGGCTCCCGAGGGGGCGGCCCGTGCCCCGCTCCTTCCGCTGGTACTTGGCGATGACCGCCGCGCCGAGGGCGTTCACGACGAAGCCGACGATCACGAGGGCAGGGGCGATGCTGGTCACGAGCGACGCTGGATACTCGCCCCGGTTGTAGATCATGTTGTTCAAGTGGAC
>JAFGBX010000290.1 GCA_016932935.1 Promethearchaeota archaeon
ATCACCTTCCGGTTCGGCGTGGGGCTGAGCTTCGTGCTCGCGGACAGGTGGATGATGAGGCCGATGTCCTTGGTGGACTGCACGCCCATCGAGGTGCGGTGCCCGGCGAGCGCCACGCCTGCATGTACCAGCACGGCGTTCGCCCCTCCCTCGGCGACCTGGTTCACGATCTTCGGCATGTTTTCCAGCCCGCGGACGGTCCCTATCGTTAGACCATGATCCATCGGCACAATGATGGTTTTCTTCGTTTTCCTGTTTATTAGACGTTCTAATCGGATTGCTTTTCCCATTGAACTCATGTAATTCACCTTCATCATGCGGGAATCGTTTTAGTGCCGTGGGAAAAAAGTGGGCCAACGTATTTAGGAGTATTGGATCGATGCAATGGAGCGATGGGAAGCGCGGGAATTAAGCTTTTTCACGGTCATCATCGACATGTCGGCCTTCTTTTTGAAAGCTAAGGTCCTTCCCCCATTTGGAACCAAGCGCGTGAAAATGGAAGGTACTTTATGGAACTCGTCACTCTTGGTTTGCCGCGAGCCTGGATCGACGGAAGGCGGCACAAGCACGGCGTGCACGGTTCTTAATAACAAGCCCACGGCGCCTTATTATCCCTTGGCACTTTGCATGCGGTTTATATGGGTGGCCGGGTTCCACGGTACCAGAAGTCATTGATCCGCGTGATTCGAATGAGCGAGGCAAAACCGAAGGACGGCGAGACCAAGGAGAAGAAGGAAGGCAATCCACTGCTCGGGATGGTCGACAAGGTTCTGGAAGGCGCGAGGAAGTTCCTCGCAGAGCAGAAGATGCTGAAAGTCGCCGACGAGGTGACTTACCTCCTTCTCAGGAAAGCGATCGACGCGCTCAGTTCCACGTTCGTGCCCATGAAGGTCGACGGGTTGGAGCACGTCCCCGAGTTCAAGCCGGCGATACTGTGCAGCATCGTGGAGCAGCCGTTGGAGCTGTTCCTGGCCACCAAGCTGACGCCCCGGAAGGTTCACTTCATGGTTCCCGTGAAGATGTTTGGGACGCCGGGCCTGAAGCCGTTACTCGACGCGATCGGGGCGTTCCGCTCCACCACGTCGCAGGACGACATGGAGCCGATCCAGAAGACCATCGAGTTCCTCAACCAGGACAAGGATCTCGTCGCCATGATCCCCCTCGACACGGGCGAGCGCGAGCGGCTCGACAAGTCGATATCCGGCGTGTTAAAGTTCGCAGCCGGCATCCCGTGCCCCATCATCGTCTACGCCGCCACGCCCTTGAAGGGCTTCAAGCTCGGGAAGTCCATCGATTTCAAGGTGGCCGAGCCGATAACGGTGAAGCCCAACATCAAGCGCGAGGAGCGGCACGAGCTGGCGAAAAAGATCGTCGACCAGATCCTCGCCATGAAGGCGGAGGTCGCCGAGGCCAAGGACGAGGAACCGCCAAGCACGCCAAAAAAGGCGTGAGCTGGTGGATAGCACGCATTTTTTTTAACTCCTTCATCTTCTAACAACCTGGATGGTCATGGTTTCCGCGCTCGATATCTTCCTCTACAACTTGTGCTATGTCGGCATCGTGTACGGGGCCATCATTCTCCAGAAGGTCGGCGCGACGAGGTCCCCGCGTTTCGGCGAGCAGAAGTACATGTCCGTCCTCACGAACCTTGCCAAGAATAAAATATGGCTTGCGGGAATCTTACTCAATGTCTTCTCCGTCCCGTACTTCGCTTTTCTCGTGTCCGTATCGACCATTTCTTTCATCATGGTCTGCCAAAGGCTCGGCTTGATCATCATCTTCGTGTTTTCAGTCAAGTACATGAAAGAACGGTTCAAGAAAATCGAGATCGTAGGGCTTGTGGTCGTGTTCGCCAGCATGATGCTCCTGGTGTCGGTCATAACCAATTCCCAAGTAACACCATTCTACGCGGGTGACCTCCAGGGGTTGCTCTTCTTCGCAGCGGCCGGCATCATCGAGCTGGTGACGTTCCTTTTCTACAACAAGGTGAAAGGCACCAAGGTGAAGGAGGTTCTTCTCGCCGTCGGTGCGGGCATGTCGGGCGTTGCCGGAACGTTGGCCATGAAGCTGCTTCCAATCGTGAAAGCCCGGGATCTCGGGACGTTACCCGTGGTCGAAGTCTTCAACATGTTCGACGTCCCGCAGCTTTTCACGATTATGTTCTCGATCTTCGTTCCAAGCAGCCCGTACTTCTTCACGGCGATATATTTCTGGCTCTGGATCGGTAATTTCGCCGCGAACTTCTTCTTGCTGACCATGATGTACCAGCACGGGAGAGCGGGCGTGGCGATCCCCATCAATACCTCGTTAAACTTCCTTGTCTCGATCCTGTTCGGTTATTTCATGTGTGCGGAGCCCATCGACTCCATCTCATGGCTCGGGATCGTGTTCATGACCGTTGGCCTCCTCCTTACGAGCAAGATAGAATCCGAGACGGTCGTGAGAAAGCCGGGCTCAACTGAGGTGCCAGCCCCCCTCCCCGCTGCGAACCAAGAACCCGCTGCCCCCCCGCTGGTATGAATTGCATTTCAACGCGCTGGGGCGGGGCCTTTCTTACAACCAATCCCCTCACGCCATCTTCACGATGATGTCTCCCTTCAAGTTTTCCTCCTTGCGCGAGTCCAGGTCCGCGAACAGCGCGTCCAGCGTGAGCCATTCCGGCGACGTGGACTTGTAGTTCAACTCGAGATTGTAGTTGAACGTGACGTCCCCGAGGCTAGAGAGGTGCGCGGCGCACTTCTTCGTGTCCTCCATGAATTCCCGGTGGAATTCATACGTGATGAAGGGAACCTTCTTGGTGAGGCCCTGGATGACGCTCCACTCGTATCCCTCGACGTCGATCTTGATGAACTTGGGGGTTCCGTACTTGTCGATGAGCGTGTCTAGCTTCGCGACTGGCACCCTCACCGTGCCCTCCCATGTTCGTAAGGAATACCTGCTCTCGCTGATGAACGCTTCCGAAAACGTGCAGCTTTGTGGAATCTTCTCGTTGATGTGGAAATCGAGCTCGCAATCCGCGCTACCCGCACCCATGTTGAGAACCGTCACGTCGGATTTCTCTTGGTATTTTTTTTGCAGTGCGGCGGACATCTCGGGATTCGGTTCCACGATGACGACCTTCGCGCCAAGTGCAAGGAGGATGTCAGAGATCAAGCCACGGTAGGCCCCGATGTCGAAGGCAAGGTCTCCCTCCCCCACGAAATCGGAGTACAATTTCAGCATGTTCTTGCGACGGAAACTTACGATGACGTCCTCGAAGAACGTTTGCAGTGGCCGACTTATTTTTTTCGGAAGGTAGTCGATGAGGATTTTCTCCTTTTTCATGACCGGTTAGTAGCAGCGGGGGCAATTAACTGATGCTAGCGCTGCTCGGGGAGGGACGTGATCGATGCGAATCTCGCGGGAACTCTGCGATACAGATTGAGGGGAGAAGAACGTGGAGAGGTAGGTGGACGGGGGTGGCATATCCGTCATGGTGGCAAACCCGGCGCGCCCGCGTCGTCGCCAGAAGTGATCGCGCCCAGCGCGTCCAGCGCTTCCTGGGGGATACCTAAAAAAGGTCGCGAGCAATTGTATAGGTAGCACGGCGCGAGGCTCCGGTACCGCTCCGGTCGTCGAAGGCGAGGCACGATGCCGCAATACACTCTCGAGGGAATCCTTCTGTCCGTCCTTTTCATCGCATGCTTTTCTATCGCGATGGTGTTCTTCGGCGCGATCGCGCTCGGCACGCTCCAACGGTTACGCGATCGCAAGAGCAAGGTATACACGCCGTTGCTCGAGATGTTCAAGCACGCGGCCAAGGAGACGTCCACGGCCGTCACTACCTCCGCGTCAGCCCGGAACCTTGTGCTCCTCGCGTGGACGTTCTCGTCCTTCGCGGCATTCCTCTTCGTCCCCTGGGGCAGCTTCTCGCTGCTCGCGGGCACCCCGTTGGAGTCCACCTTCGGGAACTTCCAGCTGTTCGCCGTGTTCGGCCTGCTCATGGCCTACCCCGCGGGCATGATGGTGCTCTGCTTCGTGAGCAAGCGGAAGGCATCGATCTTCAACCTGAAATACCTGTCCGAGGATTTCTTCAGCGAGTTCATCACGTTCCTTGTGACCGTGTTCTCGGTTCTCCTGGTCATCAACGGCGGCCTGTCATTTTCGGGCTTCCCGACCATCGAGGCCATTATCTCGTTCCAGGGCCAGGAGAGGCTCTGGGGCGTCGCGTTCCCCGGCTTCCTCGGCTTGAAGAACCCGCTCGCGATGGTCGCCTACTTCGCGACGATCCCCCTCATCCTCGATCCGATCGCGTTCAGCGAGGATCCCATCTCGCGCAAGTGGACGCCACTCCTGGACTACACCGGGAAGCAGCTCTCGTGGGTGAAGGTCATCAGGGCCATCCGCATCATGACTCTGGCCGCGATCCTCGTCGACGTGTTCCTGGGCGGGGCCCGGTTCACCTCCACGTGGTACATCGACGTCCCCGCGTTCTTCGTCATCGTGCTCCTTCTCGTGGTCGTCATGTCGCGGGTGAAGTTGCGGACGTCGACGTGGTTGCTCGATAAGAAGGTCTCAGGGTTCTTCCGGGTGCACACGCTGCTGTCGTTCGCTGGCCTGGCCCTGTCGTTCGTGCTCGTCTATTCCTGAGCGCCCGTGATGCCCTCGCGGGCGAGCGCCTCCCTCGCGGCCTTCAAGAGCCCTTTCGCCGCGGCCGGGTCCCGGTGCTCGCAAGTCAGTCGTACCGCCGGCGAGGTGCCCGATTCCCGCACGAGCAAGAAGCCCCCATCGAACCGGGCGAGGAAACCATCCGTTTCGTTCGTCTCCAGGGTTCCGATGCCCCCCTCCTTCAAGACGGAGTCGACGAGCTGCTTCAAGTCGACGCCTTGAAGCGTTTTGATGGCTTGATCCGACGTGTCGATGGTCTCGTGGAACACGTGGTACCGCGGGATCGCGTCGAGCAGCGTCTCGAGTGGCCCGTGTTCGGCGATGGTCTCGATCAGCTTCGCCGTGGTGTAGAGGGCATCGGGGCCCAGGTGGAACTCGGGCCACGTGTAGGTGCCGGATATCTCCCCGCCGAGCATCGCGTTGGTCTCTTGCATGCGGATCGCCACGGGGATGTCCCCGATGCGCGTTCGGGAGACGCCGATGCCGCTCGTCTTGAGCACGTCGTCGAGCGCCGTGCTCGAGTTCACTGGCGTGACGATGAAGGGGCTTCCCTTACCCTTGTTGGAATGGTACATGGCAAGGATGAGCAGGATCTGGTCGCCATCGATGAGCCTGCCCTTCCTGTCTATGAAGCGGACGCGGTCGCCGTCGCCGTCATACGCTATCCCCAGCCCCAGTTCGGTATCGTTTCGCATCATGCGCAGCAGCGTGCGCAAGTTGTCCTCGTTCGGCTCCGAATCCCTCCCAGGGAACAAGCCGTCCGGTTGCGCGTTGATGGTCACAACGTTGGCTCCTAGCTTCTGTAAAAGGCTCGGCGCGATCTCGCAAGCCGCGCCGTTCCCCGGGTCGATCGCGACAGTTATCTTCCGCCCCGTGAAGGCGATGGGGGCGTGGACGCGGTCTAGGATGGCCTTGACGTGGATGTCGTTCGCGTTGAGGATAGTCTTGATCTTGAGGACTTCGTTCCATTGCACGAGGCGAAACGCCTTGCCGGCGTAGATGCCGTCGATCGCCTCCTCTTGTGCTGGCGTGAAGCCCATGCCCGAGTTCTGCCAGATCTTGATGCCGATGTACTCGGGCGTGTTGTGCGACGCGGTGACTTGGATGCCGGCGCTGGCCTGGTAGTGTTTCGTGGCATAAGCGATGGTCGAGGTCGTCACGTAGGGGCTCTCGGCTGATCCCTGGAGCACGTGGACGTCGCAGCCGCTCGAGAGCAGGCCGGAGATCAGCGCGTGTTGCACGAGCTCCGCCGTCTGGCGCGTGTCTCGGCCGATGAGCACGACGCTGTTCTTCCCCAGGTACGTGCCGATGGCCATGCCGATTTCCAACCATTGAAGGCCCGAGAAATCACGGTTGAATTTTCTCCTGATGCCACACGTGCCGAAAATGGTCTTGGTCATAAGAAACACGAGCTCCAGGCATGGCGATGGTGCCGGTCCGAAGACCTCGCACGCGTTCCTTGCCGCGATGATGGTATAGAGTAGTAACTAATAAAACATGGTGGTGCGACCGGTTCCCTGGGCGGTGTTTCACAAATTCGGTGCACAGCTCGACTTGAAGTCCAAGTTGCAGAGAATACTCTAGCAGCATCCCAGAAAGGGTTGATGCGTCCCCAGCCCGCGACGAATAAGAAAGGATTAATAAGCAATGATAAAAAGCCGCCTCCCTAAACCATATCAAACAACTAAATGCAAAAAGATTTCGTGAGACCCAATGGATTTCAGCGCAACGCTCGAGAACTCGAGAATTTTAAAAGGTATCATTGAGGCGATCTCCTTCCTCATCGATGAGACCTACGTGTACGTCTACCCCACTGGCTTGAAGCTCAACGCCATCGACAGCAGCCACGTGGCGATGCTCCTGGCGTTCTTGCCGAAGGAGCTGTTCACGGAATACAAGTGCTCCCAAGACTCCAAGATCGGCATCAACGTGCAAGACTTGATCAAGATCCTACGGCGGTCGGGCGGCAAGGACGAGATACAGCTGCAACTAGACAAGAAGGACAAGAACACGCTTCTCATCACCATGAAAAGCGATAAATCCACGCGCACGTTCAAGCTCAAGTCGAAGGAGATCCCCGGTTACGATGCGAAGGAGGAAGGGTTGCTCGAGAGCTTCGAGGAGACCTTGAAGGACAAGTTCAGCGCCACGATCCAGATCGAAGGCGCGGTGCTCGACGAGATCGTGAAGGACGCTCTCATCATCTCCGACCTCATCAAGGTTCAGGTCTTGTCCGCGGAAAAGGTCATGAACTTCACCGCGTCCGACGAGTCGGGCGAGGTCGCCATCGAGATCGACCTCGAGAAGGGCGTGCTCGACAAGAAGGTTCAAAACGATGCGGAAGGCATCTACTCGCTGAACTTCCTCGAGAACATCATCAAGATCCAGTCGATCACTAACCACTTCGAGATCGCCCTTGGAAACAACATTCCAATGAAAATAAAGGGTGCGATAACTTCGTCCGCCGGCAACCCGACCGATGGCAAGATCGTCTACTTGTTAGCGCCGCGGGTCGAGGAAGAGAACGAGGACGAGTTCGGCGACGACTTCGACGCGAACGACATCGAGGAGGAGCTCAGCTCCGGCGGCGGGGAGGAGGATTCGAGCGGCGAGGACGACGAGTGAGGCCGAAGGCAGCGCGCGGCGCTGAATCCCTTCTTTTTCCCTAATTCCCTTCACATTCCAGATACAATCACCCATTGAATGGATGCTCTACCGAGACCGCGCAACGCGTGTCCCGTATGCACCCGCCTGGTCACCGCGGCGTGGCGCGCATAGTGAATTACAAACTCGTTAAATGGCATCCCAACCCCGATCCTGGTTGATCGCCCTCCCATGACCGCACAACCGAAACCCAGAACCATCCCGTTCAACGTGCTCTGCAAGTACCCGTTCTTGAACGAGAGCATCGCGTGGATGCAAGAGAAAAGCGTGACCCCCATAGAGGCACTCTACAGCCACGCTTCGATGACGGATAATATCAGGGCAATCATCTCCGACGCGCTCGATGGCAAGGAACAAACCAAGGCGTTGAGGCACGACGATGAGGAGGGATTGTACATCTACCCTTGGATTCGCATCATCCTCGCGTTCCTTAACCTCCCCCGCTTGACGCATAGGATGGGGAACTTGCTATCCAAGCACTTCAGCAACCTGTTAGAGCAAGAGAACGATCTCACCGTCCTGGTCGTTGCCCGGGATCAGTCCATCAACGCGGAGGAGGTGCCTTCGGACAAGAGGGTCGCCATCAACACGGTTCCCTTCCCTTATCGCCTCCCGTTTTTAGAGTTCCTGGATGTCGCCGCACGGTTCAAGTCGCACGCCTGGAAGCTCGTGAACAAGCTGCTGAAGGGCGGGTACGTCTACCTCCGGAAGCACGACCTGGTTCGCTTGCTCGAAGAGGTAATCAAGCTCAAGGTGATCGAACCGAGCGCTGCGGCGAGCGACGATGCGCTGAAGGAGGCGTTCTCGAGCGATCCGCTGCTGAACCCGTTCTACGAGGACATCGCCGCGAACGCCAGGGAGCGGATGGCGACCGCTGCCGGTGGCGGCGGGATGGAGGATCTGCCCGTGGACGACAACGCGTTCCCCCCGTGCATCAACGCGATCGTCGAGAAGAATGCCCGGGGGATCAACCTGGCCCATTCGGAGCGGCTCTTCCTGGTCTACTTCTTGCTGACGATCGGGAAGACGGTCGACGAGGTGCTCGACCTCTTCCGGAACCAACCGGATTACAACGAGAAGATCACGAGGTATCAAGTGGAGTTCGCCGCGGGCAAGCACGGGAAGCAGACGCAGTACAAGCCGCACAACTGCGTGACCCTCGAGAGCCTCGGCATGTGCAAGAAGGACGACCCGCAGTTCGGGAGCAAGTATTGCACCGAGCCGAAGAAGCCCTTCAAGAACCCGCTCACGTTCTACCGGCGAAGGACATGGTATCGAGCGAAGAAGGCGAGCGAAGCGGCGTCCGCACGGGCAGGCGAGGACGACGAGGCACGGGTCGATGCAGCGGGGGCGGCCTCCGATGCACGCGGCGGGGGTAATGCACAAGCGGAATGAGGGGGTCGAGCCGCGCATGAGCGAATACGTGAGGGCCCTGTTCCAGGCGTATTACCGGCAAGTCGGCGTGGATGCCCTCGTGCCGAAGGATCTAACCAGGCGGGAGTTCGGCTTCATCATCCCAGGCAAGAAGGGCATGGTTCGCCACCAGGCGTTCCTCGATCCGAAGGACTACAAGGGGTTCCTTGTGCAGAACTCCCCCGCGCACGCGTACCACAGCGCAACGCTGTACAACTCCCCGTGGAAGGACAGGATGGACCAGAAGGATTACACGGGGTGCGACCTGATCTTCGACATCGACTGCGACCACATCGAGACGCCCTGCAAGCGGGATCACGATACTTGGATCTGCAAGGGATGTGGCGGCCAGGGTGCGGGCAAGGCGCCTGAAAAGTGCCCGAAGTGCGGCGGCAACAAGTTCGAAGATCGATCGTGGCTCTGCGACGTGTGCCTTGACAAGGCGAAGACCGAGACGCGAAAGCTGATCGATGACTTCCTCGTGAAGGACTTCGGGCTACCCGCGGACTCGATGGAGATATACTTCTCCGGCCAGCGAGGCTACCACGTCCATCTCGAGCGGGACGCGTTCAGGAAAATGGGCGCGGACGCCAGGCGCGAGATGGCCGACTACATCACGGCCACCGGTCTCTCTATTTCGACCATCGGGTTCCTTCCGATGACGAAGGGCATCAGAGGATTCACGACCGCGGATCCCGGCTGGGCTGGGAAGATCGCCCGCGGCCTGCTCGAGGCCATCAGCGGTATGGACGCGGGCAGGGCCATCTCGGTTCCACCGAAGGAATTGGAATTGCTGAGGGCAAACAAGGACGTCTTGAAGAAGCGGTTGCTCGAGAATGACATCAACTGGTCGCTCGCTGGCATCGGACCGGGGATCTGGGGCCACATCATCGAACGGCTCATTGAGGACCTCAAGTGTGCCATCGACGTGCCCGTCACGATAGACGTCCACCGCCTCATCAGGGCCCCGGCCACGCTGCATGGCAAGACGGGGTTCGTGAACTGCAAGCTCACCCGCCAACAGCTCGACGCGTTCGACCCGTTCACCGACGCGGTCGTTTTCAAGGGCAACGCCGAAAAGATTAAAACGTCCTCGGACGTACCCCGGTTCAGAATCGAAGACCGGACCTACGGCCCGTACAAGAAGGACGAGACAGACACGGTGTCGATCGGGGCCGCGGTGTTCCTGCTCTGCAGGAACCTGTGCGAGGTCGTGGCTTAACATGACGTACGTCGTCGATATCCTCATCCAGAGCTGGCGCGAGGAGCAGTCGTCGAGGCCGCTCCAGGCGCTGCCAGCCACGTTCACCGAATCGGTCAAGGAGCTCGTCGCCTCGCTGGAACAAGCGCTGTCCACCCTTGCCGACGGGAGCTTGCAAGCCGCCGTCACCCGCAAAGAGATCGAGCTCGTCAAGTACCTTTGGAACGACTTGCTCAAGATACGGAAGCAGAAGATCGACGAGGCCGTTGCCGAAGGCATACCAGTGAAGGAGGAGTGCCTCCTCGCCTTCGAGCTGGAATACAACCGGTCCGTGCGCGGCGTGGCGTACAAGTACGGGGCGGGGAAGAACATCTTCCCAGATCCCCGCATGAACCGCGAGCTCTCGTCGAACTACATGACGATCAGGCTGGTGCAAGACGCGGGCGAGTTCGTGGGCCTGGATCTCAGGACGTACGGGCCGTTCAAGAAGGAGGACGTGGTCTATATGCCGAAGGAGCACGCGGAGATACTCATCAGCGACGGGAAGGCGAGGCGGGTGATGGTGCCCGTTCATGCGTCCGGGGCATCGACATGAAGATCAAGCAGGATGCTTGCACCGGTTGCGGCCGGTGTTTAGTGGTCTGCCCCGTGGGGGCGATCCACCTCGTCGACGGCAAGGCGACGATCGACAAGGACGCGTGCGTCGAGTGCTCCACTTGCTACCGCACGGCAACATGCAAGGCGCGCGCGATCGTTCAGGAGCGCTTGAAGTGGCCGCGGATCGTGCGGAACGTCTTCAGCGACGTGGCCAGCTCGCACAAGATCACGGGCGTTCCCGGGCGGGGGACGGAGGAGATGAAGACCAACGACGTCACGGGCCGGTTCGGCCCGGGCGAGCTCGGCCTCTCGATAGAACTCGGGCGACCCGGCCTCGGGACGAGGCTGGCCGACGTGGAGCTATTCACGGTACCTCTTTCGCGGCTCGGCGTGGAATTCGAGAAGGCAAACCCGCTCACGGCATTGCTGAGCGATGGGGATGGGCACATCAAGGACGACATAAAGGATGAAAGGGTGCTCTCTGCCATCATCGAGTTCAAGGCGTCCTTGACGAGGTTGAAGGACATCCTTGCCATCGTCAAGGCCGTTGAAGGCAAGGTGGGCACCGTGTTTTCCGTGGGCGTGGTCGCGAGGGCCTGCGCGGACGGGAGCCTGCCGGTGATCGACGCGCTCCGGGAGAGCGGTTTCCCACCCCGCCCGAACGCGAAGGTGAACGTCGGACTGGGGCGGGTGCCACGGGGGTGCGCCGGGTCATGACCCATTCGCTACACCGGACGGGGGGCGCGGCTGCCCTGGAGCGCGACTACGTGGTGCTGGCGATGCTCGCCAAGGCCATCAACGACTCGGTTCCTGGTGCCAGGGAAAGGCTCGTGAAAGCGGGTTCGATCTTCAAGCAAAACGGGCCGGTGAACATCATGATGGAAAGCCTGTGGGCCATCTCGCCCGTCATCACTGCGGTTTACGACGACGAGGCCAGGCTGAGGCGCGCCTTGCTGGAACTGAAAGAGGCAGACCTGGGCATCTCCATCGTCGTGAGCGGTCTCCTCTCCGGCGTCCAAGCGGCCGTGCACGAGGCGGGCCTGGCCGTGCACACGGTGCACTTGTCCCTCGGCACGTTCGGTAAGAAGGACGAGCTCCCACGGGCCGAGGTGCTCGAGCTCACGACCATGTGCGGGCACCACTGCATATCCCCGGCAAGCGTCGCCGCTCAGGTGGACAGGATCCGGGGTCACGGCGTTCCCGTCGGGGTGGCTGCGAGGGAGCTCGCAAAGCCATGCGTCTGCGGGATATTCAACACCACCAGGGCCGAGGCGCTGCTGAGGCGGCTCGTGGACGCGGAGGGTGCGAGATAGGCGTCATTGTAGCCCTTGTTGCCCTCGTTGCGTGTCCTGGAGCCGCCGCTTCATCTCGCGCCGGTACTTGCCGTACTTGTCGTCGACGGAGAACTTGGGGGGGTACGCCAGCCGCAAGCCGGGCGCGCCGCAAGCGGGGCAACTGCCCTCCTTCATCG
>JAFGBX010000291.1 GCA_016932935.1 Promethearchaeota archaeon
GATCCTCCGCGAGTTCAGCATCAAGGTGGTATTCGCGGTTCGCGCCGGCCCGATCATCAACGACGCCACGGTAGACGACGCGAGGGCCGCCGGCATCGGCGACCTGGCGACGGTCATCGAAGGCACGCAGTCGCCCGGCATCATCCTGGACGAGGCCACGCCCGGGTTCATCAGCGCCTACAAGGCGGCCGACGTGATCATCGCCAAGGGCCAAGGCAACTTCGAGTCCCTCTCGGAGCAGCCCAGGTCCGAGAACATCTTCTTCTTGCTCATGGCAAAGTGCGAGATAATGGAGGAGTACTTCCACGTGCCCGTCGGCTCGGCCGTCCTCGCCCATTGGAAGCGCATGTAGCGCGACCACGAGGTTTGTTAGACCGCTAATACCGTAACAAAGCTCCTTTTTAACGACGGCTCGGAGGGAGGACGCGATGTCCCTCGACGAGTTCTTGAAGCCGAAGAAGGCCACGCGGGCGCAAGAGGGGGCCAGCGATGCCGACGCACCCGACGAGGCCGGGCCCATCCCCGAGTCGAAGCCGATGCCCGACCGGATGAAGATCGCGCTGCTCAAGCGGCTGCTCGAGGAGAAGAACCTGGCCCAGGGCCCCGTGCAGCAGCGGCTCAAGGTGCCCGGGGCCGCCGGCGTGGCGCCCGCGAGCGAGGACTTCGTCACTGCCTTCGAGCGCTTCGCCGATTGGATCCGCGGCCGCAAGTACCTGCGTGGGGACATCGAGACGGCGAGGCAGATGATCGCAAACCTCGTCTTGCTCGACCGCTCCCTCATGCCGCCCTCCGAGGGGGGGAGGGACGCGCAGAGGTTCGCGGACGTTGCCGATTTCATCAAGGAAGCGAAGCAGCACGACTCGCTCCACCCGGACGAGTCCATCCTCACAAAACAAGAGCTCGCGGCGTTGACGAAGAAGAAGCAAGGCAAGCCGCTCACGAGCACGGACTACAGGCACTTGAAGCTCCTGAAGGAGCGCGTGAAGGCGGCGCTCAAGGTCGTCCCGTTCCACGAGTTCCTCGCGGGCTACCTCGACGTGCCCGAGTATTGAACGTGACAATCGGGCGAAAAGGATAGAAGAGAAGTGAATTGCGAGCCTACTGCTTGACCGCTTTGATCAAGTTCGTGACGGTTGTCTTGCCCTTTTCCTTGACCTTGGCCATCTCCTTGACGATGAGGCCGGCGTCCTTGAGCTTCAAGATGACCTTGGAGATCTTGCTCGAGGGGAGCTTGCTCTCGTCCTTTATGTTCATCTGGATGATGCCCTCGTCGCCCTTGCTCTTGATGAGCTCGTAGAGCTCGAGGTCCTCCTTCTCCAGCTTGACCTCCTTGCTGGGCCTCGAGGGCTTGGCAGCCTTGGAGCCCTTCGCGGGCTTCGCCTTGGCGGTCGGCTTCTTGGCGGGCTTCTTCTTGTGGCGCGAGCCACCGCCCTCCTCGCCCTCCTCGGCTTCCTCGCCCTCCTCGGCCTCCTCGCCCTCCTCGGCCTCCTCGCCCTCCTCGGCCTCCTCGCCCTCCTCGGCCTCCTCGCCCTCCTCGGCCTCCTCGGCCTCCTCGGCCTCGTCCCCCTCGGGCTCTTCCTCATCGTCCTCGTCGTAGTCGTCACGGGACTTCCGGGAAGACGACGACCTGCTGGATCGCTTGCTCCCCTTCCAGCGCACGCCTTCCCTCTTCCGCTTGCCGTTCAGGTAGTCGATGATGGACTGGCGTATCTTTTCATCGAAATCATTCTTGCTCGGCTTGTACTCGCTACAAACGAAGCAAATCTTGGCGTCCTCGCCTAGGACGAGATCCCGGGCATCACAATAAAACAATACTTGCCCAGAGTTTCCAACCTTGCCCGTTTCCTTGAAATGAATGCAGATCTTTTCAATCTCGGACATGTCGCTCATTCTTTTTGGAGTTGAAGGAGAGGCTACTATCACGCGGAGAGCAAGAAAGCATTCAAAAAAACTTTGTTATAAAAGCACATGGACGCGGCACGGCGCCGCGCGCCCACCTCGGCCACCACCTGGCGCCAGCCAGGCTCATGACTCGGCGGCCGTGACCGTATTCTGCAGCAGCATCGCCCTCGTCATGAGGCCCACGCCGCCTGGCACGGGGGTGATCTTCGCCACCTTGTCCACCACCGCCGAGAAGTCCACGTCGCCGCAAAGGCCCTGCTCGGTGCGGTTCATGCCAACGTCGACGACGATGGCCCCTTTTTTGAAGTATTCCGGGGTGAACATCCGGGCCTTGCCCGTCCCGGCGACGACGAGGTCTGCCCTGCTGCAATGGCCGACCAGGTCCCGCGTCCCCGTGTGGCACACCTGCACGGTCGCGTTCTCTTGCAAGAGCAATGGAACGAGTGGCTTGCCCACGATGTTGGAGCGGTTCACGATGACCGCGTCCATGCCCTTCATGTCGACCTTGGCCCACTTGAGCAGGTGCACGATGCCGGCCGGCGTGCACGACGTGAAGAAGTGCTTCCCGTTGCCGCGAAGGAGGTTGCCCAGGTTCTGCGGGTGGAACCCGTCGACGTCCTTGCGCGGGTCGATGCACGCCAGGATGTTCTCGACGTCGACCTGCTTCGGGAGCGGGAGCTGCACGAGGATCCCGTGGACGAGCGGGTTCTCGTTGTATTCCTTGACCCTTTCCACCAGGTTCCCCTCGGTCGTCGAGGCCGGGAGGTTCACGTGGAACGACTTGATGCCGACCTCGGTGCAGTCCTTGTGCTTGTTCGCGACGTACACCTTCGATGCAGGGTCGTCGCCGACGAGCACCGTCGCGAGCCCCGGCACGATCCCCCGCTTCGCCAGCGCCGCGACGCGCAGCTTGAGCGCGTCCTTCAGCTCCTGGCTGCACGCCCTCCCGTCGAGGATTTTACCCGTGTCGACGCTCATGATCCTCGTGGTGATTCTGTGGCTTTAATCGCTTTCGTTATAATAACCCGGCTACAGCGGAAACCAAGCCTCGTGCGTTCAGCGTGAACCGAACCCGTCGATGATGCCACTGACGACCAGTCATCCGTTCGGGATCCATCACGCCGGATCCATCACGCGTGTGAACCCGGAGCCCGGTGGGATGCGAGTCGATCTATCACTCCCTTCAAACGAGACCTGGAGATAAAGAAATAGCCCGGGCAGGAATTTCGTCTGCGTTTCATTCGCAGATTTCGAACCTGCGTCTCAAGGGTCAGAGCCTCGAATGCTGGGCCGCTACACCACCGGGCTTCATATTTTCTCGTATTTCGGAGCAGCATAACCGATACCGGGCCGCTACACCATCGGGCCTCGTACTTTCTCGTGCTCCGGTGCCTTACAACCGTATTAACGAGCCGGCTGCTTTATTATTTATCCTTCGGGGGATCATCGGTCTGCACGCCGTGCTCGTGGCCATCTATCTTCGCGTGACCTCTCATCGGCGCTTGCGCTCGGCCGCATGGGGGATGCCCCTCGACTTCGGATCGTCCGGATCGGGTGCGTAGTAGTACGAGATGTGATTGCGCTGCCAGTCTCGGATGAGCAGCTCGAACACGTCGTTCTCGCGCACGACGGCGCCCCTGGCGATGAACCCGCGGGCCTTCCCGAGCTGCTCGACGAACTCGTCCTTGTCGGCCGCCGTCGTGCCGTAGATCTCGTTCAACCCTTGCAAGCCGACGCGGCGGACGATCTCTTCGCACACGGTCTCCTTGTCGGCGACCATCTGTGGCGCGATGGAGCCAGTGTCCAGCGCCTGGCGCGTCTCGGCCTCGTACTCAGCGATGGGTATCACGCCGGGCGAGTCGAACAGGTAGATCTTCTCGTCGAGCTTGATCTTCTGGATGACCTTCGTGAACCCTGCCTGGCTCGAGGTGCCGAGCTTCTTCCGGTTCCGCGTCAGTGACTGTATGAGCGTCGATTTGCCGGAGTTCGGGTAACCGACGACGAGCACGCTGCAATGCAGATCCGGCTCCGACCATGCCGGGAGATCCCTCAAGATGTCCTTCATGAAGGCGATGAATTCGGACACGTTTGAGGGGTGGCGGGCGCTGATGCAAATGGTGGGGCTCTCCTTGGCGAGGAGCGCCTCCCATTCCTGGACGATGTGCCGCGGGGCGAGGTCGATCTTATTCAACACGATGGCAAGGCGCCGGTTCTCTTGCTTCCGCACGAAGGCCTCGATCTCGGGCGACCGGGTGCCCTGGGGGTTCCGGGCGTCGATCACCTCGAGCACGAGCTCGGCCTTGCGCACGTTGTTCCAGATGATCTCCCAGGCCTTGACGGTCTTGAACGGCACGATGCATCACGGGTTTTAAGGCGTGTGGCATTAATTAACCCGATGGAACGGCCGTATTACAAGCAGCCGGTGTTCAGACCGCCGAGCGAGGCCGGGTCGCTGCTCATCCAGGCCACCGAGGGCTGCACGCACCGGTGCACGTTCTGCATCAGCAACTACGGGAAGAAGTACGTCGTGCGACCGGTCGAGGAGATCAAGCTCGACCTCGACGTTGCCCGGAAGATTCATGGCCCTGGAGTGGAGCGGGTCTTTTTCCTCGACGGGAATGCCTTGAGCATGCCGGCCGGCGACCTCATCGAAATCACCAGGCACGCGCGTGCGCTGTTCCCCAACCTCCAGCGCGTCGGGGTCTACGCTTGCGGGGAGGACGTGCTCGAGAAATCCGATGCCGAGCTCGCCGAGCTCGCGAGCGCCGGCCTCGGCATAGCCTACGTCGGCCTGGAGTCCGGGGACGACACGATCCTCAAGCAGATAAAGAAGAACATCACCGCCGACCAGCTCGTCCTGGCCGCCAAGAAGCTGATGCGGAACGGCATCACGTTCTCGGGCACGATCATCGCCGGCATCGCGGGCAAGGACGAGCGCAAATCCCGCGACCACGCAGTCAACAGCGCCAGAATGGTCAGCCGGATGAACCCGGACGCGCGGCAGGCGTGGTACATCGGCGTGCTCACATTGATGATCCCTCCGCACACCGCCGTGGAAAGGGCAAGGTCGGAGGGGACATTCGCCCCGATGGACGAGGTCGAGATCGTCAAAGAAGTACGGCTCATGCTCGAGAACATCGATGACGGGGTGCATGACTGCGTGTTCCGCTCGAACCACGCGTCGAACTACGTCGTCTTGAAGGGCACCCTCGCGCAGGACAAGCGGGGCCTGCTCGCCACGATCGACCGGGCCCTCCAGGATCCGCGTCGTTTCTTCCGCCCGGAATGGTACCGCGGGCTGTGAAAGGATTCGGAGCCCTTGCGTGGTGTCGGAGGGGGGAATAAGCGCAAATCTAATATTCCCGACCAATTCTTTATGACCATAAGCGATAATTGGCCACGAACCCGCGGACGACGACGAAGATGGCGCTGCGAAAGCAACCGGTGAACGTCGGGATCTTGTTCGAGGACAACGTCTTGTACTCGTCGGATCCTGACCTCCGGCCGGTGTTGGATCTCGCCAAGTTCTCGATCTCGTTCGCGAAGAACCTGGTTCGTGACGCGGAGCTGTCGGAACTGGTGCACGAGCCCAGCATGGCGTTGCAGCAAGGCGACGTGGAAAAGACGAACGTCGATGGCAAGCTGCACCTCATCACCCAGGAACACGTTATGTTCAAGTTCATCACGAACCGTGCCGGCGAGACGGTCGCAGTCTGTGCGACCTACCCGTCGAGCGACGACCTCAAGGCCCTCGATATCGCCCTGCTGACGCCGCAGCAGCTCACGAACCAGGCGAGCGAGTTCATCGAGATCCTCTCCAAGCGTTTCGTCGACGCCGTCGATTTCATGAACATCTCCATCGCAGCCTACACGCAGGCCCAGAAGCTCGAGCTGTACGAGGTCATGACCCACCTGTTCGAGGAGGTTGTGCAGGGGAGCCAGGTCATCCTCAAGGACGACTACGCGACGATCGAGCCGGCCCCGCCGGGCGACGCCGGGACCTGCACGTTCCTGTTCGCATCGGCCATGTACGGCAGCGTGCCGTGCGCGAGCCGGTTCTTCGAGAACATGGATGGTTTCTTCCGTGTACGCATCGATGCCGGTTCCGACGCCCCTTCCGTGATCGAGAACCTCATATCGGCCCAGCTGTCGACGATCGTGACCACGTCGTTGTCCGTCGCCAAGACCATCATTCGATCGGTCGAGCTACAGATCAAGGGTGCAGTGCGGGAGGGGGTCATATACATCACGTTCTACCCGATCAAGAACAATTATGCCCTCGTGTTCATCGCCAAGGGCAGCCCGACCACGCTCCGGTTCTTCACCGAGGCAACCGCTAGCGTGCTGGCAAACCTCCCCGCCCTCGACGACCGATTCACCGGGGATCTCGGTTGCTTCGACCAGGTGAACCAGATCTTGAAGAACATCCCGGCCTCCATTGAATCTCAAGACAAGGAACTCGACCTCGACGAGATCGCGGAGGACCTCTACACCGAGGTGCTCGTGGACGACGAGACCGCGGGCAAGACCCAGAAGAAGGAGAAGGAAAAGGATAAGGACGAGGAACCGGAGGAGCACGCCGATGAAAGCGAGCTTCAGTTCAACAAGATCAAGAACAAGCTGTTCAAGTTGCAAAGCGAGCTCAACTCCGCGATGGCAAGCAACAACCTAAAGGCCGCCGCGAAGCGGGCAAAGGAGATCTGGAACATCGCCGTCAAGATCAAGAACAAATTGCTCGCGATGTACTACGAGAACAAGCTCAACACGTTGAACGCCCACGCCAAGCAATAGGCAAGCGCCGGGCGCGATCCCGCGGTATTCCCCGCGTGACACGCGCGTGATATGCTCGGTTGTATAACCTGGCCCCTTCCTTCTACGTGTACTCGCGACACTCGAAGCGTGGTGGATGCGTCTAATGGTCTCATGGCTGAAGAAAAGCAAAACAGACGGGCTCGAAGAGGAAGATGACGGCACGGATCCAACCTATATCGCGGCATCCTTGAGCTTCCCAAGCCAGCACAGGCAGCACGTCACGAACGTCAGGAAGATGCCGCTCAACACGATAGGCGACATCGCGGCAATCCAAGGGGAAATCTCCAGCGGGAACCTCGCGATCATCGACGTGGCCGGCTTCATCACGTCGGGCGAATTCAGCATCCTCGAGCTGAAGCGTGCCATCGAGCAGATCCGGGGCACGTGCAAGAAGCTCGGCGGGGCGGTCGCCCGGCTCGGGGACAGGTACCTCGTCGCCACACCGAACGAGCAAATACAGCTCGTCGTCTGATAGCGACATCTCGGCATGGCCTGCCTGGTCGCGAGTGGGCACGATCGCCGGCAACGTCTCGGTCTTTTTATAGCCTCTTTCGATCCGAGTGCATGGGGATTCGACTTCCGTTCTCAGCAGAGCTCGACAAGGGGCTTGACTGGAAGGCATTGTTAATGCCAAAGATAGTGATCTTTTCCGGGAAGGGTGGCGTGGGGAAGACGACGATCACCGCAGCGCTTGCATCCGCACGGGCACGGTTGGGACGGCGAATCATAGTGGTTTCCGTCGACCCCGCGCACTCGCTCGGTGATTCTCTATGCATGGATTTAAGCGACGGGCTCATCCACCCGGTTCCTGGCTTCTCGGCGATGCTCGCTCAAGAACCGAGGATAGCCTCGGTTGGGGCGAGCGCGGAGGGAAACGGCTCGGTCCGCGACGGCGGCGACGACCCAGAGAGCGTGCAGCGGTTGCTTGGCGACATCTTCCTGCCTGCATCTGAGGAGTTGACCGTCATCCAGGACATCATACGGACGTGGCGGATGCTGCGCGAGATGCGTGCCACTGTCGACGAGATATATATCGACGGGTCGCCATCGGGGCACATGTTGAGGTCGCTGCGCTTCCCGTTCCGGATGAACGAGTATCTCGGGAAGCTTGGTAATTTCCTCGGCGGAATCAAGCGGATCCTGGTGTACGACGCCAAGAAGCGCGAGGATCTCAAGAAACGGGCCATGGTGGCCGAGTCCTTCAAGACATTCATGGACATCCTGTCAAATCCAGCATTGGCGACGACCGTGCTTGTCACCATCCCCGAGACCATGGCCCTTGCAGAGACCGAGCGCACGTACGAGGCATTGGAGGCGATCGGGATCCACGTGACGAACCTGGTCGTCAACAAAATACGCGATCCTGGCTCGATCGAGGGCATGGCGTGCCCTTTCTGCGCGGAACGCGCTCGGAACGAGGCCACGGTTCTCCAGCAGATCAACGATAGCCTCGGATCGAAGGACATTACCATCACGCGGGTGCCCTTGCTCGACCACGAGATCCGCGGCACGGACGCGCTGGTCGAGATGGGTAACTTCTTGCTCGATCCTGGCCGCTCGCGAGATTGCCATTCGGCGAGAACTGCAACATAAGCATCGTGTTTTTTGGGAGAAAACGGTTATCTAACACGGTCTCGTGCTAACCGGCATTCGACAGCGAGACACGCACCATGGTACGATCGCGGGATCCGTGACAGCTGATTCCCCCGCCCCCTCTAAGAACCGGCCAACAGCATTGGTGAGGAAGAATGGAAGGAAATGCCGAAGAAGAAGCAAAAACCATTAGACAGCGCATCGCGGAGTACCTGGAACGAATGAAGGACCCGCGGAGCGTCGCCGACATCGCTAGGATGATCGGCACCGATCGTTCGGAGAACATCATCCAAGAGATCAACCACGCCCTCAAGAGTCTAAAGGCTAAGGGGATCACGTTCAAGATATTACCCGCCACTTGCCGGAAATGTAACTTCATTTTCAAGCAGACGAAGCTCGAGGTGAAGGTACCCTCCAAGTGTCCCGGGTGCAAGGGCGAGCTGATCAACCCCCCGATCCTCCAGAGGAAGTGAGCCACTCCCCTTTCCCTCGGTATAACTCGGCGTAGCCATTAATAAGGCCGTGACATATTCAATATGAGACCTACCGGGTGGCACGACGGTTGCTTCCCGCGAACGCTTAACGGCACGTGGTGCGCATGGAATCCCTCACGGACGAGCAACGAAGGAACATCTACTTGGTCAAGCGCGAGTTCATCAGGGAGCTCGACCACGGCCTCGGGAAGATCAAGAAGCTGATCTCGCGCGAGTACTCGGGCTTGCTCACCAACATCCCGTCGAACATCTTCTACTACATGTACGTGCGTGGCGGCGTTCGCAACAACATCATCAACCAGATAAAGATCAGCTTGAAAATGGCGGTTGAATACGATGGCAAGAACATCGACCAGCTGGTCGAAAAGTACAAGGCGGATTACTTGACGAACGACTTGATCAGCTTGCATTGCAAGCCGGATCATCCGATCTTCGCCGAATTGCAGGAAATCACGATCAACAACATGTATTCTCGCGTGCCCATCTTGCACGAGTTGATCCATGCTAAAGGTAACACGTACGAGGATCTGGTGAAGCATGCCTTCACCACTAAGGAATCAGTGCGCCGCGTGCTCGAGATCCAGCTGATCTTCATCGACCAGTGGATCGAGTTGCTCGGCAAGAACAAGGACGCCATACGCCAGCCGAACATCGCCAAGCTGGAGATACCCATCGCGAGCGAGACGATCTTCAAGGTCATTGTGGGGACGTACGATTACGGGCTGGCCAGGCTCGAGCACAAACTCGATGGGTTCTTCCCCCCTGCCAAGGTATAAGCGAAATGATGAACGGAAGGTGCACGCGATGCCGATCAAGCCCGAAGTCAAGGATGCGATGAAGAAGCTTGGGTTCTCGGATTACAACATTACCATCTACGAGACCCTGCTGAGGGAAAAGGAGCTCGACGCGCGCTTGCTTTCCCAGAAGACACAAGTGCCCTACAGCCGCGTCTACGAGATCCTCAACGAGATGATCGAGAAGGGGTACATCATCAAGCTCGACGGCCGCCCTTCCACCTACGTCCCGAAGTCGCCGATCGATGTCTTGCAAGGCATCCAGCAGCAGAACGAGCGGGAGTTCTCGGTCAACTCGGCTATCGTGAAGGAACCCCTCATGAGCTTCTTCAGCGAGACCCGCAGCGCCCAGACCGCCCAAATAACCATCACCTATGGCAAAGCAACGAACATCGTTCACGTGAAGAACCTCATCAGGGGCGCCGTCCGGTCGCTCTCGTTGCTCGTCACCGATTACGACCTGCTCTTCCCGGATATCATGGACGAGCTCAAGCTCCTGAAGCTCAAGCACGTGAGCCCCCAGTTCATCCTCGCCCGGAAGTACGAGAAGAGCAAGGAGGTGGCCGCGCTCCAGGACACGGGCGATTTCAAGTTCATGGGCACTCCCCCGACGAACATGGTCATCGCTGACGAACAGAACGTGCTCATCGTGGCCGCGGGCGATTACGTGAAGAACTTGTCAGAGGACATGGTCGGCGTGAGTATGTCGCACGCGTCGACCGGCTTCATCACCAAGCTCATCTTCAAGAACTTGTGGGACAACTTGTAACTCCCCGCGGGCGCGGCCAGGCATCACGAGCCATCGAGGGTCAAGGTCTGGCCACTGGGCGAGGCGTTGAAGCGCACGTAGTTCTCCCCCTCGTAATTCCATGTCTCCTGCCGCTCCGGGGGCCTCGTATCGCCTTGGCTCGAGATGTCAACGTGCTTCCACGTGTCGGGCACCAGCACGTCGATCGTGAGGGGGTAGTTGAAGGTGTCTTTGTCGAGCCCGTGGCCTATCTGCAGCTCGATCCTGCCAGCATCCTCCTTGATGACGCGGTAGACGAACGTGTCACGCTCCTTCAAGTACTTCATGACGTTCGAGACCGTGTCCACCCAGACGGCCTCGTCTTTCACTTGTTGGGCGAGCCACTTGGCAAACGGTTTGAAGTAATCTACCGGGTAGGGACTGAAGGTGTCGACCTTCTCGACCTGATCGAACGGGAGGACCTCGTGCAGGACGAAGAGCGACCAGACCCCCCTGCCGAAGGCCTTCGTCTGGATCCGGCTGGTCAGGCGCCTGAGCGAGTTGTCTTCGAGCGCGCTGCCTTGCTTCTGGAAGAAGGCGTTGTTCTTCTGAAGGATCCGGTTCTTCCGCGTGAGGATCCAGCGGTTGAAGAGCGACACGGGACGGTTCTGGGTAGGCAAAAGCCCCTTCAACTTGCGATCAGCGTCCATAATATCGACGATCGCAGTCGCGCCTATGGTGAACGGGTTTCCGATGCCCCGGGCGGCGATGTAATAGTTCGCGGCGCTCTTGGTCACCTTTCGGTTGCGCAAGGCGTAAGGATAGGCGATCGACGTGCAAGCTCGCGTGGGGACGTGCCGCTCGATGGCACGCTTCGACTCGGCCAGCTCGTATAGCAGCGAGCCGGCCCGGTCCTCCGAGCCGGTCGGCAATCGGGTGAGCCTCGGGTGGGCGACCGAGTGGCTGCCGATCTCGTGGCCATCGATTGCCAGCTGCTGGAAGCCGGCCCATGTACCGATCCTGCCAGCGTACTTCGAGGTCGACGGGTCGTCCAGCCAGCCAGAGACGACGAAGAACGTGGCCTTAAGCCCGTGCTCCTTCAATACAGGGCCCAAATGCTCGTAATGGCACGAGTAGCCATCGTCGAACGTGAGCGACAAGGCCGAGCTCCGCTCGTCCGGCCAATCGGTTACCCAGGCCTTGGTTTTCGCGGTCAAAGCGACTCATTGTTGTAGTAGTTACTTCCTCTACACCACGTGTTGCTACATCGCTTGAGCCTTTATATTCGAATGCTGGCGATGCCGCCGACCTCTTCATTGGGGAACCTTTTTTTCCCGCAAGACGAAGGTATCCTCCACCACGTAAGAAGGTTGAAACCATGAAACTCGGAGTATTCGCTGTGCTCTTGAGCGGGAAACCGCTCGACGAGGCACTCGACATCCTAAAGAACCTTGGAGTAGATGCCGTCGAGATCGGCACGGGCAATTGGCCTGGCAACGCCCATTGTAACCCGGCCGAGATGCTCAAGGACGAGGTGAAGTTAAAGGCGTTCAAGAAGGCGATCGACGACCGTGGCTTCATGATATCGGCACTCTCGTGCCACGGGAACCCCGTCCATCCGTCCAAGGCCGTCGCAGACGAACACGCGAGGGTGCAACACGACACGATCTTGCTCGCCGAGAAGCTGGGCATCGACCGGCTCATCACGTTCTCGGGCTGTCCCGGCGGCTCGAAGGACGACAAGACGCCGAATTGGGCCACTTGCCCGTGGCCGCCCGACTTCTTGGACGTGCTCAAGTACCAGTGGGAAGAGGTGCTCGTGCCGTACTGGCAGAACGAGGTCGAATTCGCCGAGAAGCACGGCGTGGACAAGATATGCCTCGAGATGCACCCGGGCTTCTGCGTGTACAACCCGGACACCTTGTGGAAGCTCAGGAAGGGCGTCGGCGGGAAGGTCATCGGCGCGAACCTCGACCCATCGCACTTGTTCTGGCAAGGGATGGACCTGACCCACGTCATCCGGAACCTGAAGGGGATCATCTACCATTTCCATGCCAAGGATTGCATCATCGACCCGATCAATGCTGCCACGAACGGCGTCCTCGACACGAAGCACTACGGTGACGAGATAAACCGGAGCTGGATCTTCCGGACGTGTGGGTACGGGCACGGCGAGAAGGTCTGGAGGGACATCGTCTCGAACCTCCGCATGGTCGGATACGACCACGTCATGTCGATCGAGCACGAGGACTCGCTGATGTCGACCAACGAGGGCCTCAAGAAGGCCATCGGTTTCCTGAAGGGCGTGCTCGTCGCCGAGAAGCCGGGCGCGATGACCTGGGCGTGACCGAGGTGGCGTTGGCGTGAAGGTTGTCGGCATCATCGGATCGCCCCGCAAGGGCGGGGCATCGGCCCGCGTCTTCTCCGTGTTCGCCAGCGAGCTGAAAGCGCTCGATCCAAATGCAGATGTGGAGCAGATCTGCCTGGCCGACATGAGGATGCTGCAGTGCACGGGCTGCGACGCGTGCCTGAAGGGGGAATGTCCCCTCGACAAGGACGACGACTACCCGAAGATGGTGGAGAAGCTGGTGGCGGCCGACGCAATCGTCGTCGCGTCCCCCGTGTACTTCTTCAACGTACCGGGACTCCTCAAGACGTTCATCGACCGGTCCAGGCGCATGAAGATGAACCGGAACATGCTCAAGAACAAGTGGTTCGGGACGATCGTGGCGTCTGGCCTGCGCAACGGGGGAGCGGAAAGCGTGACGTCGCTCTTGCTGGTTTGGGCGCTGTCGCAAGGCATGCTCCCGATGTCGGGGCTCGGCAACCCCGTGATCGAATCCGGGCTGCCCATCACGACGCTGCAGAAAGACAAGCTGAAGGAGTTCCGCAAGCCAGGGGACGAGGACGAGATTGCCGACAAGGCAGCCAAGCGCCTCGCCGAGCGCGTCGTCGAGCTCGTCGCCCTCGTGAAAAGGTAGGCAATAACCCGTTCAGAATGCAAGCTTGATCTTTTTATATATTTCTTCCACCCTCTTCTTCCACATCTGGAAGTTCTCCATGTCATCCTTGGGCGGATACTTCTCGAAGAGCACCTTGATGTCGGTCATGAGCTTGTGCACGTAGGCGAGGTTGATCAAGAGGTTGGCGTGCGTGAGCGAGTCGAGGAGGCCGATGCGGAAGACCCGCGTGAGCGCGTCCAGCATCGAGAGCTTGAGCTCGCCCGCGTATGCGATGCTCAAGATATCCTTGCCGCTCAAGATCTCCTTCTTCAAGCCGAAATTGAGGTCGGTGTCGCTGAAATGCTGCAAGGCGATTCGTAGTATGTCGAGAGCGGCGAATTGCGAGCC
>JAFGBX010000292.1 GCA_016932935.1 Promethearchaeota archaeon
GTTAGCCTTGCTTCCATTTTGGCACAATGAAAATACCGAATCGTTCGATGGCGAGCGTTCTTTGCTCGCCGAGGTATTTTTTTCACAACAGACCGGACAGGTCGAATGCGCCGATGAACGACAACAATCCCACTGCGCTCCTGCTAGGACATTTCACGGAGATCGCCCGGTATTGCGAACTGTGCAGCATCGGCATGGAGGATGCGGTGCGGATCGCTCGAGAACTGGATCGCATCCGGAGCGCGTCGCAAGCGAATGCGAAGGCCATCGACATATGGTGGCGGGAATTTTGTGGCACCCTCGCCAGCTTGCACGACCATTACCTTGCCCTCATGCAACCGACACCCGATAACGAGTCGACGAGAAACCAGGCACGGGATTTGGTGAAGGACGGCACGCGCCCAGGCAGAGCGTTGTCCGAGCCGTTGAACCCCTTCCTCGACCCGCTCAAGCCCGATGAAATCCAAGCAGTATCCGAGATCGCATCGGATCTTTTCGATTCGATTATTCTAAAGCTCTTTTCTTTGCTTGAAAATACTTGATTTGCTCCTATCATCTCTTCTACTTTGATTCCAAACGAAATTGCATAAATGCATGGTAGAGCGGCCAATTAACGTTTCGTCCGGGCTGAATCGATATCAGCCTACCGCTAAGTCGGTGTAAAAGTCCGGGTTGCGTTCGAACTCTTGGGTGCACTTGTCCGAGCAGAAGTAGAAGTCCCTCACCCTATACCTCGCGTGGCGGTACTCCTTGTCTGTGTCGATCACCTTGTTGCACACGGGATCCTTCTCAATCATTCGATGGAACACCTCTTGTTCTGTTCGTTTATCATCCGTGGAATTCATCCTGGGTGGCCTATTAAACGCCTCGCGTTCCGAAAGATTTGCGAGTGAGGCCGTTTTCCTTATAGCAAAGTGGGCGCTCTCCATGATGCAACGAGAAGGGCAAAAAAAGGGAAGCGAGACTGCCAAGTGCGGTCAGTCGCTGTCGCCACCGTACAAGCGTTCGAGTTCCTTGACCTCCTCGTCGGACAAGTCATCCCCCACCTCTCCCTTGTTCACGCGAACCATCGCCACGTATCCGATGACGGACATCGCGAGGCAGAACGGGTTCAGAATGATCCACGCACCAGTGGCTCCAAGAGCCGGAATCAACCAGGTGAATAATGAAAGGAGAGCGCCGATGATCAGCGGGGCGACCACCGAGCCCGTCTGCTTGAACACGTAGTACAAGCCCGTGTACGTTCCGACCTTGTCCTTGGGAGCCATCTGCCAGATTATCGTGATCGCCGCGATGGCAAGCAAGCCACCACCCAAGGCCTTGAGTCCGAAGCAGACTATGGTGATGACAAATCCCGGCAGGAAATAACCGGCGCGAATTATTTCTTGCGACACGATGATGCCGGCGTGGCACGCGACGTACATGATGAGCCCGGTACGCATCGTCCATAGCCGGCCCTTGCGCTTCGACAGAATTGCACCGGGCAAGCCCAGGACGAGCACCAAGAGCATCATGACGATGAATAATGTGCTCAAGAAGGAATCTGACAGTCCGGCATATTCTACACCCCACAAGCTCAAGTTCGTCCCGAACCCGTCCTCCGCGGCAGACCAGAAGAGGATGGCGAGGAACGCGAACGCAGCGCTCTTGTTCTTTATCTTGAAGATCGCCCGCAGCTCCTTGAGCATGCTGTATCGTTTCATCTTTCTTGTCGTTGTAGTTTCTTTAGCACCATCAATCTTGGATATCGCCTTCGTTGCCGGAATGATCTGCAATGTCTCGCTATCAAACTCGATGCGATGGTCGCCGACGTGCCAGAACTTCGTCCCAGTGGGAACCTCTTTGACGAGCAGCAAGTAGAGGATTAAGATCACGAGCATGATCCCACCTGTCGTCCAAAAGACTGCTATGTCCATTAGTAGGAAATCCTGTTCCATGAAAGACGTGAATCCGACCATAGAATTCTTGACGGCGGGGATGGCCCCCATAATCGTAGGAAGAATGAAGCCGATGGCGGTGCCAATGCCGCCAACGACGTTGATGATGACGTTCGCCATGCTCCGGTGAACCGACGGCGTGAGGTCCGGCATCAGCGCGACGACCGGGGCGCGATAAAACGCCATAGCGAGGTTGAACAGCATCAAGACCGTGACGAATCCTAGGAACATCAACCAAATGGCTGGCGAGGAGGGCATGAATGGCAAGGCGAACAAAGACACTGCAGCGATGGGGACGCCAATGATCAAGAACGGCGTACGGCGCCCGAACCTCGATTCTAGCCGATCACTCAACTCGCCGAAGTATGGCTGCAAGAAAATCGCTAGGAGATTGTCAACTGTCATAATAACATTTGCCAATAACAGCCTGGTGTCGCCCGTGAAATAACCAACGCGGAACACCTGCTCTATCCCACCAACCTTCACAATCTGGCCAGCGAGGACGCGAGGGAAGTAGAAATTGTACATCCCCCATGCGAGCATGCAAGACATGAACCCTAGGCCGATGAAGAAGGTCTGCTTGATGTTGAATTTTGGTTGAGGCTGCAATCGGGATTGGGATGCTGCTTCGGTCATGGATGGTGATTGGCGCCTAATTGATATAAATCCCCCGCTTCACACTGATTCGGCGGTGTTCGGGGTCGTACTTGTGGAAAGGCAATCGCACCTAGAGAATCCTCTTAACGGACCTGATCATGGCCTGGACGTTCTCCAGCTTCGCGGTGCCATCGAGGATGGCGTTCGTACCGAAGATGTAACGTGAGCCGTGGCTCTTGGAAATGCTGACGAGCTCCCTAGCCCGCTTCTGAACCTGCACGGGCGTGCCCTGGGAGAGCATCGACACGACGTCGAAATTCCCCATAGCGCAAGCCTTGTCGCCCCAGGAGACGAGGAACTCCTCTAAATATGTGGGATCCGGGTTCGTGACGTGGATGGCATCGAACCCGGCCGCGACGAGCGTGTCCATGACGTTGAGCACGTCCCCCGCCGACCGGAAGAAGGCTTTCCCGCCCGCGGCATGGATCCTGTCGACGAGCTTCTTGTATAGCGGGCGCAAGTGCGTGAAGACGAGATCCGGCGTGATGCGCGGGCGGTTCTCGACCGAGATGCCGTCGCTGACGAGGACGAAGGCGATCCTCGCCTCGAGCAGCGCGTCGACGTCGCTCGCCACAACGCGGTAGATCCGCTCGAGGTGGGCGTCGACGGCACCGGGGTCGTCGTGGAGCAGGCTCGCCATGTTCTCCACGCCGATCGCCTCCTCGAGGGTGGAGTACAGGCCGTCGCAGGCCCTGAAAACCGGGCATATGGCGTGCTTGTCGACCGCCTCGACTGCGTCCTTGTAGGCGCGATCGTGCCAGCCGGCCTCGACCTCGCGGGGCTTGACGCGATCCCAGCTCGCGAGCGCGTCCTTCGCGCGCAAATAGGGGCCTTGATACACGAGGTGTTCCCCGTCCCCCGAGATCCGGCGCTTGAACACGCGGCCGTACATGTCGACGCGCAAGCCGCCATCTTCGAGGCTCGGGAGGCCGGTGTCGGCCTTCACGTGTCGTGGCCCCCGTACCTCGCATAGATCGACGCCCATGTGCACGAGCGGGGTGATGTCCTGACCGTTGACGATGCAAGAGTTGGCCGTGGCCCGCCCTCCCCGTGCGGCGTCGAAGCTCTCGAGGAACCGGCTGTCGAAACCAGGGACGAAAATCGGGACGCGATCCGGGGAGCCGCCGTCGATGGCCTTGCTGATGCGGTCTTGGACGTCCATCATTGGGATCCAATGGTCGACTTGCTTTAGAGCTACGCGTGAAGTGCCGCATGATCATATTGGAGCAAGTTTCAAATCCACGCCGCATGTCCTTCACTTACGGTCAAGAGGCATTAGAGATAGAGGATACGATCATGGCAAAAGCGGATAAAACGTTGGATAGGGAGCAAGGAAAGCCCAAGGCCCCCGGCGCGACGCGCCTTCGCGGGCCAGCCCCCAAGGTAGGGATCCGGCCGGCCATCGACGGGCGGCGCAGGGGCGTCCGCGAGTCGCTCGAGGACCAGACGATGAACATGGCGAAGTCGGTCGCGAAGCTCGTCTCCACCCTGAAGCACCCCGACGGATCCACGGTCGAATGCGTCATCTCCGACACGACGATCGGCGGGGTGGCCGAGGCGGCGGAATGCGCCGCGAAGTTCGCCCGCGAGGGCGTTGGCTTGTCGATTACCGTGTCCCCCTGTTGGTGCTATGGCACGGAAACGCTCGACGCCGACCCGCTCATCCCCAAGGCGGTCTGGGGGTTCAACGGCACGGAACGCCCCGGTGCCGTGTACCTGGCAGCCGTGCTCGCGGGGCACACGCAGAAGGGGCTCCCCGCGTTCGGCATCTACGGCAAGGACGTGCAAGACGCGGGCGACACCTCGATCCCCGACGACGTGAGGGAAAAGCTCCTCCGGTTCGTTCGGGCCGGGCTCGCCATCGCGTGGATGCGGGGGAAGTCCTACTTGTCGATAGGCAGCGTGTCCATGGGGATCGCTGGTTCCATCGTCAACGAGGGCATCTTCCAGGACTACCTCGGCATGCGAAACGAGTACGTCGACATGTCGGAGATCTCGCGCCGGCTGGAGCAAGGTATCTACGATGCGGACGAATTCACTCGTGCCATTAAATATATTAAAGAAAGGTTCAAGGAAGGCAAGGACTACAACACGCCAGCGGCACAGAAATCCCGGGAACAGAAGGACAAGGAATGGGAGGCCGCCGTGAAGATGGCAATGATCGCCAGGGATCTCATGGTGGGGAACCCGCGCCTTGCCAAGGCGGGCTTCGGCGAGGAGGCCCTGGGGCACAACGCCGCCGTGGCCGGCTTCCAAGGCCAGCGCCAGTGGACCGACTTCATGCCGAACGGGGACTTCCTCGAGACCATCCTCAACTCGTCGTTCGACTGGGACGGCGTTCGCCAGCCCTACATCATGGCGACCGAGAACGACAGCCTCAACGGCGTGGCGATGCTCTTCGGCCACTTGCTCACGTGCACTGCCCAGGTGTTTGCTGACGTGCGCACGTACTGGAGCCCCGAGGCGGTCAAGCGGGTCACCGGGTACCAGCTCGCCGGCCCCGCGAAGAACGGCGTCATCCACTTGATCAACTCGGGTTCCGCATGCCTCGACGGGACGGGCCAGCAGGCCAGCAAGGACGGGAAGCCGGCGATCAAGCCGTTCTGGGAGATCTCGCCCGAAGAGGTCGCCCGCTGCGTCGAGGCCACGTCGTTCTGCCCGGCCGTCGTCGAGTATTTCCGAGGCGGGGGCTTCTCAACGAGCTACTATACGAGGGGTGGCATGCCGATCACGATGTCGCGGGTCAACATGGTCAAGGGGCTCGGCCCCGTGCTCCAGCTGGCCGAGGGGCAATCGGTCGAGCTGCCGCCGGACGTGGCCGAGAAGCTCTCCGAGCGCACGAACCCCACGTGGCCGACCACCTGGTTCGCGCCCGCCCTCACCGGAAAGGCCGCGTTCCGGGACGTGTACAGCGTGATGAACGCGTGGGGCGCCAACCACGGCGCGTTCAGCTTCGGCCACATCGGCGCCGACCTGATCACGCTCGCGTCCATGCTCCGGATCCCCGTGTGCATGCACAACGTGCCCGAGGAGAAGCTATTCCGTCCCAGTGCTTGGCTGTCGTTCGGGACGAGCGACCCGGAAGGTGCGGACTACCGGGCTTGTGCCAGTTATGGGCCGCTGTATGGCAAAAAATGAAAGGTCGTTATTCCCTTTTCCTATACCCTTTGCTCATGCTTGTAACCTCGCGCCGCAGCTCTTGCAAAACTGGCCATCCGCCCTGTTCTCCACGCCGCAGTATGTGCAGACCTTTGTACCCGGTAGTGGCACGGGGCCTGATTGGGTTTGTGACTGCTGCGGGTACCCCTGGTTGCCAGGTGGGGCGTTCACGGGTGCTTGCATCCCTGGTTTCACGAGGCTGCCGGACTTCATCGCGGTCTTCAAGATCTTTTCTATCGGCCTCGGATCGGCGTTTTCCAGGTAGAAATATTGCCCGTTGATGGAAATGAACTTGTGTCCCGAAGAGCTGCCCTTCTTCACGCGGTATATCTGGCCGAGGTACACCGAATGGTCAAGCTTGTACCCGGGGCTCTCTTGCTTGCCCCTGATGCTGCTGATGATCTTCTTGATGACGTTTTCTCGCCTGAAGAAAACGACACGCTGACTCGTGACGATCAGCGCCCCCGCGAGCCCACCCGGCCTGTTCCTTTGCACGTAACCGACCGTCCTGTATTGGCCGACCACTTGCTCGCCCGGCTCCGGAACGAACGGTACATCACCGAAGAGGTTCGAGAACATCTTTGCACTCTTTCCCCGTTATGGAACTGTTCATAATAGTCATACGAGGCCTATTTTTTTAAATTTTGGACGAATATGCCATGCACGTGGGAGATTGCTTATGCGTTATAATTTAAAGGAGATAGAGCGCCGCCGGATTATGCTGCAAAAAGCCAATCCATTAATGCATCGCCCCTTTCTCACCGACCATAGTATATCGATGGGATAGACTCCAGGCACGATGGACATGCCCGTTGAAAAAGGTAACCAGGTCAGCGTGGAATACATCGGAACGTTCGAAGATGGGAAGGTGTTCGACAGCACGGACGAGCACGGGGGCAAGCCGCTCGTCTTCCTCGTGGGCGTGGGCATGATGATACCGGGGTTCGACGCTGCCGTCCTCGGCATGGAAAAGGGTCAACAGAAGGACATCACCTTGCAGCCTAAAGACGCTTACGGGGAATACGATCCAGGTGCTGTGCATGACGTGCCGCTTGACAAGTTCCCGAACGACTTCAAGCCCGAGAAAGGGATGATGCTCCACCTCGGCACGCCTGACGGCCACCACTTCGACGCCCGCGTCGTCGACGTCCAGGAGGGCTCGGTAAAGCTGGACATGAACCACGAGCTGGCCGGCAAGGTGTTGAAGTTCGAGCTCAAGGTGGTCGATTACGGCGAACCAGACGAGCGCTGGACACATTCTTGTGGGCCAGGGTGTGGCGACACCTGCGGGGACGGGTGCCACCACTAGCGCATTTTTTTTCTTGGCCATCACGTGCGTGGATGCGTGAGTGAAATCCTCTCACCGTTGCCCACGTTGGCGTGTTGCTTGCTCCCGTCCACGTCGAGCGTGCAATCGAGGGTGCCAGCACCTTTCTTTGGCAACATATCCAGGTTGACTTTGAAAAACGGCATCGTGACGTGGATGGCCTTTCCTCGTTCAATCCAGGATGCTGGCAAGTGCGGCTCGATGTGCCACCCTTCCCCGTCTTTTTGCAGGCCGATGACCTCCTCGACGAGTAACGCATTCACGAGGGAAGTCCAGCCAGCGAAACGCTTGACCGGCTTGCTGCCGAGCGTGATTTGCTTGTAGAAGTTCCCCTTCTTCCGGCTCAGCTCCTGCAAGTCGTGTCGATCCGGGTCGTAGAACTCGTAGAAAGAGCCCTCGGTGCGCCACGTTTCGTACACGCCCTTGCACAGGCGATAGGCCATGGCCCCGGCGAGGTCGCCGCGACCTTGCTGCCTCAGCCCCTTGATGACGAGGTATGCCGTGTTGACCCAAACAGGGCCGCGCCACATGTCCTTGATGAACTCGGGGGCGTCCCTGGCAACCGTGGGCAGCGGGACGAGCGTGCTGTACTTCCGGGGATCCACGAGCCGGGCGACGAGCCTCTCGACTTTCGTGGGATCGAGACCTTCCACGATCAAGGGGAAGTAGCTCGCGATCGTGTCCATCGGGATCAGGGCCCCGGTGCGGAGGTCCCGGTCGTAGAACAAGCCATCCTTCGGATCCCACGAGTTCGTCTCGATCGAGCGTCGTAGGCGGTCGAGCCCATCTTCGAGCATCCCTCTCCCGTCTTTCACGCCAAGCCGGGCCATTAATCGGAGGATCGACGCGTGCTCGAGCGCCATCTCCGCGTTCAAGTCGATCGCGCCGAGGTGTTTGGTGCCGTAATCCTCCTTCTCGTCCACGGATCTGAAGCGCGGGGAGTTGTCGATCCCGCTCTCGTAGCTGTCTATCCAGAAGTAGGATCCATGCTCGCCGTTGAACCGCTGCTCGTTACGCCACTCGACGAAGCGCACACAAGGCTCCAAGAACTTGCGAGCGGCATCGAGGTCGGGATGCCAAGCCAGGGCCTGGTCGAGCGCCCACTCCAGGAACGGCGGGTTCGAGAGCTTGCTCACGATCTTGCCCCAGAACACCATATGGGGCATCCGACCGTCGCTCGCTTGGAAATCGACGAACGGCACCAGGATCCTCGTCGCGATGCCCGGATCCCAGATTTTCCAGGCCATGGCGATGAACGAGCTGTCCCACAAGTAAGCGCCGGGGAACTTTGGGGCTGGACGAGCCCATGGCGTCTTGAAACCGCCGACGGGCGGCATCAAGTTGTACTCCATCTCGTCGCACAGAGCGTCGAACCCCTTTACGATGGCGTCGTCGGGTACATCCACGCGCGGCTTCTGGGCCATTCCGAAATCGTAACGCCGCTTCTTCAAGGCGAAAAGAGCGTCCAACATAGTGGGTGACATGTCGTCGGGAAAAAACTAATACTTTCCCAGGCCTATTGTACTGCAAAGCAGACGCGCCGTGAAGGACTGTTGAAGGACAAAGAGGAAATAGACTCGAAGGCCACGTATTTGGTCGAGAAGGCACATCAGCTGCTCGACGACGGCAAGCGAAACAAGGCGATGAGGAACCTCATCGAGGCCGCCGATCTCTACGAAAAAATCGCCCGGATGGACGCCGCTTCCTGGCAGGCCGCGTTGAAGCTGGCCATGGAGTACCTCGTCATCACGGCACGGCTCCTGGTCGAGGACGAGTCGTTCATGTCCGCGGCCCGCGTGCAGACGCGGCTCGGCAAGGTCGCCCTCATGCTCGGGAATTACAAGGACGCCGCGGATTACTACAACGTCGCGGCCAAGTACGCATTGAAGGATCACAAACCCGATCCCGCCGCTGTCCTCCACGCGAGTGCCATGTACTGCTTCCTCACTTACTTACAGGCCGAGTACGAGAAGTCCACCGAGTTCCTGAAGAGGATCCTGGGGATGTTCGACACCGGCAAGGTCAATTCGTCCCACATCTTCTCCATCTTGAGGGATTTCTACAAGCCGGGCCTCGGAAAGCGGATCCAGAAGATTAACGTCTCTGACGGGGATCTTGGAAAGGAAGGGTTTTCGGACGAGGAGGTACAAGCCATCAAGACAGCTACAAGCGCTCGCGCGACGCTCGATGCTTCCAGCTTCACGTTCACGCTCCAGCCACCGGGGGGGGATCCCGGCTACGTCGCGGGCGAGGAGATCGTGTCCACGCTCGACGTCCAGATGGCAATCGACGGGGCGCTGGAATCCCTATCGAAGCCGGTCTCGATCAAGGACATCGTCGTGGAGAAGAGCAGCGATTTGACCATCATTAAGCACTTCCCGTCCCCGGTGGAGGTACCCACAAGCGGGCGCGTCGTCCTCAACGAGGAATTCCGGTCGTACCATGCTGGCAGCAACGAGATAGGGCCGCTGGAGGTCGAACTCGCTATCGGTCAAGTTCTCCTCAAGAAAAAGGTACCGGGGAAGAAATTCACGATCCACGGTCGCCCCGTGAACATGGTCATCGCGTTCGAGAAGTTGCAAGAGCCACTGGTTGGGAAGCCGTTCCCGCTCAGGATCGAGATAACCAACGACAGCCGCGGCGACGCGAGCAACGTGGAGGTCGAGGTCGAGCTGCCCGACGAGCAGCTGCAAGTGGTACGGGGCACTTTGAAGAAGAAGTTCCTCGCACTCGCCGGTGGCGAGTCTGGCTCCTGGGAGGTGCAGCTCGTCCCCGTGCAAGAGGGCAAGTCCCAGGTGAAGGTCATGGTCAACTACAAGGACTCGAACGGGAAGCAAGCCGAGCCCGTGCTGGGTGAGGAATCGATCGAGGTCAAGATGTGATCGCCATCATTTCTCCCCCGCGCCTCGCATGAATTCCTTGAGCTCCATGAACGTGTATTCCTCCTTCATGTCCCGCCTTGCAATGAAGGCCGGCATCGCTCGTTTCAAGAAACCGAGGAGCCGGTTGCAGGCCGGTGCACACGCTTCTTCGCACTCGAGGAAGGCAGTGCCGCAGCCCGGGTCGCAGAACTGCTTGAAACTGAAGCTCCGCCCCTCCGCGGGCAGGGGCTCGAAGCCGTCCCACGTCTCCTTGACGCCCGAGACGCTGCTTGGGCTCACCCCGCCCAACAACAGCATGAAGCGCCCTTCGAGTGCCCCCGCGATCGACCGCACGAGGTCATGCTTCAGCCGATCCCGCTCGGCGAGGCAGTATCGCTTGAAGACTCCCATCAAGCTCTCGCAAGCCGCTCCGGTTGCCCCGTCTTTCACGAGCCACGGGCCGGCCCCGGCCTTGCATGCCGCCGCGCCGGCCGTGTACCCGGCGGGGTAGACGGCGCATTGGGGCGGCCGTGCGTCCAGATCGTCGACGTATATCCGGCAGCCGTGGAGCGATGGGGAGTAGAAGGCGCACCTGTTCGTTTCCTGTCGCACGTTCAGCTTCCACGCGAACACGTCCCCCCGCCGGACGTCGCCAGGGCCGAGCATCGCGCGTTCGATGTACCTCCTCGCGAGCAGCTGGGGGATGTCGATCATGATGCTGCAGCAGTTGTCGGTGCAGACGGACCGGTCGGTGCAGTCGGGCCCCTCCACGTTTCCGAGCATCTCGTGGTTGAAGGTCGCGATGAGCTTGAGGGCTTCCCCCTCCTCTAAATCCGCCTTCGCTCCGAGGGTGCTGGCGAGCTGCTGGATCCGCGCCGTCATCTTTGGCTCGAGATGAGCTTCCGTGTGGTTTATTTAACCTTGATCGCGGAGTGGCATATGGAACGCGATAACGGCTATGAAAAGCCCCAGGTGTCGTGACATGGCGCGACGTGGCCCCTCCACCGCACAAGCGCTCGCTGGCCCGATCGGCAAGCACGGGCGGGTCGTCCTGGCCCTGTTCTCGACCGGGTTTCTCGCAGTGAACGTGTGCATTGCCCTCGTCGTGCTGCACCACGCGTATCCCATGCTCGTGTACCCGGCGTTTGTCGCTTTCCTCGCCGTGTACTTCCTCTTCCGTCGGCGCCTGCCCCCCCGTTCGGCGTCGATCGGCTTCGTCGTCGCGTGCCAGTTCGTCGTGATCCTTGCGGTTCTTCGCACTGCTTCGAGCAACAATCACGTGGTTGACTTCTGGAAGCTCCTGGAGCCCGCCTACTTCCTCCCCTCGATCGCCGCGTACCTCGCGTTGCGGAGGGTGGTGGATCCGCGTAAGCAGGTCGCGGGCACCCTTCTCGTGGCCGGTGGGCTGTTCGTCGTGCTTTCGTTCGTCTCAATGCTCCCCGGCAACCCCGTCGTCTCCCTGCTGGAGAATCCACCCGGGGGTCATTTCGAGCTGATCGACACGCAAGTGCCAGCCTCGGTGATCCGCGACCTCTTCCTGTTCTACCACCTTCCCGTCGTGCTGGGCTCCTTCGGTTCCGCAGCGCTGCTCTACGGCGTCGTGGCGTTCTACACTGACTTGCGCGTGACGGATCTCAGCTTCTTCGCGCTGATCATCGCGACCGTGTTCTCGATCTATGCTTTTGGAGTGGGGATCGCGTGGCACGTGTTCGAGCAGCAAGGATCCTCACAAGACGGGCCGCTCATTTCCCTTCCAGATCAAGCTTGAGCGGGTGCTTTTCGATGCCAGGGGGTTTTTCTTTCCGCGGGTCCTTGCCCTCGATCCGCGGGTGGCTCTTCATGATGCGCTCGTTGTTGTCGCGGGCCTCGTTGCGTTCCTTCTTTTCGCGGCTTAGTTGCAGCACCTGGTTGAAGCAGAAGTAGGCAAAGTCCTCGTCTCTGGTTTTGATGAAGAGCTTCCCGAGCTTTAACCACGCGTCGGGCAAGAAGCGGGACTGGTCCACGGCGCTCGTCAAGTACCGAATGGCGGTTTGGTAGTCGCCGAGCTCGTCGTACAAGGAGCTCAGGTTGAGCATCGTGTCCACCTCGTTCGGCTTGTACCTCAGCGCGTTCTTGAAGCACTCGATGCTCTTGGCCTTTTCGTCGATGTCGTAGAACACCAGTGCCAGGTTGAACCATGCTTGCCAAGCGTCGTATTTCACCTCGATGGCTTTCTTGAAGTTGATCACGGCGTCGTAGTAATGCTTCTTGCGGTAGTGCTTCTCCCCCTTGTTGAAGTACTCGCCGAATTCCTTCAGGCCCTCTTCCGTTTCGGCTTCCGCCGGCAAGGCCCCCGTGATGCCAGCGCTGCCCTTTCCGGGATCCTCGGGGGCATTGGCCTCGTCCAGCGGGGGCACCTTCTCCTGCTTCGCCCTGGTCTTGCTCCGCTGCAAGGCGACGTCTTCCGAGTCCCGGGGGGTTGATTCGCTTTCCATCCCTTGGTTGGCGATTTGCTGGTTCCCCTCGCTAGCGGTCGCGGGTTTATCGTCCTTGCTCGCTCCGATAGCGGATTCGTAGGCGTAGTCATCCTTGATCTGGGAGGGAGGCCCCGCGCCCGGGTCTGCCGGTGTTCCGGGGTTCGGGGTGGACTCCTTGAGCCTGCACAGCTTCTCCTGGTTGCATAGGTCGATGATCTCCCACAGTTCCTTGCCGTCGTAGTCGGGGAAGGACCATAATACTTTCACGAAGTCCCGGTCGATGAGTACGCTCTCGTCGGTGAATGCCTTGATGACGGGCTCGACGACTTGCTTGTCCCCGAACGAGACGAGGGCCTTGATCACGAACTTGCGAACGAACACCTTCTCGTCGTCGAGCGCCTCGACCAGGTACTTGATTGCTCGCGGGTCGCCCAGCTTCCCGAGCGCCTTTGCAGCTTCAACCCGCGTGTTCGGGTTCCTCGCGTCGATGAGGTATTCCACGAGCTGCTCGAGCGCCGACTTCTTCCCTTCGCTCAACCTGTCTATGGCAAATATTGCCGTGATCTTCGTGCGGTCGTCCTCTTGAGGGTCGTCCCTGATCCTTTCGAGGACGGGGATGGCGGATGGATCGTCCAACTCGCCCAACGATTCGATGATGGCCGTCAAGGCGATTTGGGACTTCTCTTCAGCCATCTTGCGCAGCAATAGCTGGGGCAATTCCTTGTAGTCGTGTATCTTCTCGAGCGCGTAGATCGCGGCCGCCCGGACGTAGTCGGCCTCGTGGTCGAGGCACGGGAGGAGGGCTGGGATGGCCTTCTTGTCGGCCAGATTACCTATCTTGTCGATCGTGTTCTTCAATTTCGAGGGGGATTCCTTGCCCTTGCTGGAATAGATCGAACTTAGCTCCTCCAGCAGCTCGTCGATGTACTTGCCTCGAACCTTCGGCGCCAGCTTGAACACCACGATCGAAATTGCGCAAATCCTTAGGTGGAATGAATATATGGAATTAATATATAACCAACATGCAATAGAAAGGCATATGCTCTTCTCATCAGCGTGAAGCAACCATGATGCGCAACCAACGAAGCTCGAAAATCATGATCATTATACTGGTCATAGCCATCATCGTCGTGCTATTCGCCGCCTGGGTGATACCGGCGATAGTAGCCGATTTGCAACTCGACATCCAGCTTTACAACAACAAGGCCGGCGGTGTCGATTTCGTGACGGTGAACTTGCTCGATTGGGCCGCTTTCTGGGCACCGATCATCCCCGCAGCTTTGGTGACGGGTATCCTGCTCTACCCGAAAAAGTTCCTCTCCATCGTCCGGATCCGGTCGAGCGCCGGGCGCACGAAGCTCGCTATCGTTTTCTCGGTCATCGTTTTCGCCGTGTCGTATGCCATTAGCTGGCTGACCGGCGAGTTGAGCTACGGCATGTTTATGGCGCAGTACCTCCAGAACGACCCGTCGTTCGTCCCGTTCCTCGACTCGTTCAAGGCCTTGCTGATCCCATTCGACCTGTCGCCGTACGACGAGAACGTGCTGCTCACGTGGAAGTACATCACGCTCCCGATCATCAACGCCGTCCTCACGGCAGGGATCATCCGCATGGCAATGGAGATGGTCGGTGCACGGGTGAACGGGGGTTTTGCGCTCGAGTTCCTCGGCCGGCTCTTCCTCGTCATCGGCCTCGTTCTCGGCTACTTCTACATGGCCAGCCCGCTTTCGGCCTACGACTCCATCGAGCAGACATGGCTCACCATCCTGCCGCTGACGATGTGGACGCTGGTGTCCGTCGGGGCGTTCTGCCTCGTGTTCTGCCTCGTCTCGAAGACCCAGCGCGACCGGGAGGAGCTCGCGGGCGCCGGCTTCATCCTCACGGGAATCGTCATCATCGCCATGGTCGTGGTTCCGTGCATCGTCGCGGCTTCAGACTTCTTCAGCCGGGAATTGCGGTACGAACAAGTCGTGTGGAATGGCCGCGCGGGTTGGGAGGTAAACCAGACCCGCGTTGCCAGCGACCTGACGGGCTTCCAGCAGCGGGACATGAACGAGCTGTTGAGCGTGCCCACGAACCCCTTGATCGCCGACAGGATACGGCCGTTCGACAAGAACAGCAGCACCGAGCTCCTGGAGCAGCGGATAAACACGCCGTACGAGACGAAGGACGATACCGACATCATCGTGCTCAACCAATCCGAGTACTGGGTAGCGCCGCGTTCGTTCTATTCGGATGCTGACGCGTTCGGCACCGCGATAAACCTCCACGTGCGGTACACGAACACCCAGGGGTTCGTGGCCATGGACGCGCACACTGGCAAGGTGTTGCAGCCCGCCGAGTACCCGGCCGTCTTCGGCGTGAACAGCACCTACCCGTTCTACTTTGGCGAGGGCCCTAGGCAGGATCTCATCCTCCACGTCTCGCAGTGGACGGAGGTGCACGGGCAGGACTACAGCGCCCCGCCGGACGCCGTCTTGGGCGGCTACTTGAGCTCGATCAAGGTGCTCGGTATGTCGACGGACTTCATTACGTTGATGAACCAGGATATCGAGTTCCTTCACAGGACGAACATCTTCGACCGCGTGGAGGGCATGCTCCTTCCCTACATGTACATGGATGAGGATCCCTACCTCGTGTTCGACCCCGTCGACCACCGCGTGCACTATTGTGTGCCCCTCTACATCTCGATCCCCGGCTTCACCTACTTCAAGACCGATTACAAGCGGTTCATCGGGTGGGTCATCCTCGACGTGTACAGCGGCGAGATGGATTTTTACCGCAGCCCCACGATGGACGAGCAAGCGGAGCTCGAATCCTTGATCTCGTTCGCGCGGGTGTACGTCGACACGGCCATCTACCCATGGCAGAACTCGACCGCCGTGCCTGCCTGGCTCCGCCCGCAACTCCGCTACCCGGAGAATTTCTACGAGTCGCAACTCGAAGCGGACTACACCTATCACGTTACCGACTGGCGCGTCTGGCACGACAAGTCGGATTTCTTCGACCGGCCGGCGGAGGGCGACTTGTACTACGTCATGATGGATCTCGGTGAGGGCCTGGAATTCGTCGGCGTCGAGCTCGTCGTGCCAACTTCCGGGACAACCACGCTCGCGGGTATGTACGTGCTGCGCAACCGGTGGGATCGCTTCGGGGAGACGATCTTTTACCGCACACCCACCGGCAAGACACTCATCGGGCCGAAGACGGCGGAGCAGACGTTCATCACCAACCCCGGCATCTCCTCGGAATTGACCCTGGTGACTGGCAGGGACACGGGGAACATCTTGCTCTACGAGTTCGCGGGGTCGCTCTACTACGTCATCCCGATCTACACCACGACGGGAAGTTTACAAGACTTACGGTACGTTGGCCTCGTCAACGGGCTCAAGGAGACCGAGGTCGTGTGGAGCGAGACAGCGAAGGGTGCGTTTGACAAGATCGCTAAGGAACCGACACCGCCCGCCAATATCTACGTGAACAGCACGGGACCGGCAAGCGTGGAGTCCCCGGCGCTCGCGAACGTTTCAATAACCGTGCAGAACACGATCGTGAACCTCACGATACCGCCACAGAACTTGACGCTCAGCATGTACGTGTACTCGCAGGACTCGACCCTCTGGTTAAACAACTTGCCGCAAACATCCGCGGCGTTGAACGACACGGCCTTCCCCGCTCTGGGCACGGGCGCTAACTATACTATCGGGAACTGGTCACTCGCCCCCAGCGAGTTGCGCGGCCTCACGGTGCAGCTCAACTTGTCCCTCGGTAACTTCTCCTTCAAGAGCGTGCCATACCGGGTCGTGGCCACCCTCCCGAACGGCACCCAGTTCTCCAGCCCGCTCAGATCGATCACCTTCTATTCAGAGAACCATTCGGTAAGTAGTATTTCCGGCGGGGACGTGACTCTCGGGTTCACGCTACCAACGACCGTCGCGGAGCCGAACAACGCGAGTCTCGTGCTCAGCGTGAAGAACGACGACATGAACTTCAGCCACCCTCCCGTGAACGTCAAGGTCAACCTCACCCTGTTCTCGGTGAACGGGACGGTCAGGGTGCCAGGGATGACGAGCATCGAGAACGCGTCGTTCTCCAGCGACGATATGTACCCGGGCATCCCGGGCTGGAACTACACGGTGATCGACCGGGATCTCACGCCCCAGGAGATCAGCGGTATCACGGTCGTGGTCGACCTCGACATCACGGGCAACACGCGCGTCGAACTCGTGTACCGGTTGGCGCTGATCGTGAACGATGTCGAGGTGGCGACGACGCTACTGCGCGTGATTATCTGGACGGGGTAACCCCCCATCCCCTTTTCCTTTTCATAAAAAATAAAAGAGTATCAATCGAACCTGGCGTCCAGCACGATGAAGTTGCCCTCGACGCCTATGCCGAAGACCTGGAAGTCCTTCCCGCTGACCCCCTTGCACGCCAACTGGATCGCGGGGAGGACGAGGATCTTCGTCCCCTCCTTGACGACGCTTTTCTTCACGTAGTCCTTGTAGTCCTTCTTCGCGTCGTTGCACACCTTGTCGGCGTCCTTGGTCCAGTAGTTCAGCTGCGGTTTGAGCACGTTCTCTTTGAGGTCGTCGGGGTTCGTGATGACGATGCCCTGGATGTCCCTCGCGTTCAGCATCTCCTCCACGGACTGCTTGTCGATGAACTTTTCCACGTCTTTCGAGTAGTAGACCTCCGCATCCTTCTTGGACATGATGAAGGGCACGGGCTGGACGGCGTACTCGTACATGGTTCCCGTCCCCTTGCACGCGTCGCAGGAGGAGACCCCGGAGGAGTCGCACGACTTGCAGCGCACCTTCCCCGTGGCGCTGCAGTCTGGGCAGTTATACGAGCCGACCGCGTGGCATTCGCCGCAAGGAACTCGCCGCTTGGCGCGGTACTTCTTCCCCTCGCCGTCGAGGATCTCTATCTCCAGCTCCACCGCCTTGGTTCCCTTGCATGCCTTGCAAGTGATCTTCGCCTTCCCGTCGCACGTGCCGCACGCCACCTTCCCGGCGCCACCGCAACTCTTGCACTTCACGCTTCCCTGGCCGCCACACTTGGCACACTTGACCTCCTTGATCGTTTGGTACATGGGAACCTCCTTGTCCCCCTTCCAGGATTCGACGCTCACCTGCTTGCCCCCGAAGTCGAAGAACCTGGTCCGCTCGATATCCTTGGAGTTGACTTGCTCCGTTCTCTGCGATTGCTTGCCCGCGAGAGCAGCCTTCACGTCCTTTTCGAAATAGATGACGACGAACTTGTCCACTCCCTGGACGGTCTCCACGGCGGAAACGAGCTCCCGCTTGAAGTCTACTTTCTTCTTCTTGAAGAACTTTTCTAAGGTCTTCAAGTCGGCATGGGACAGCCATTCCTGGAACGTCTCGTCAGACGAGATAGCTTTTACCATAGTCATGAGGTGCACCTCGAAGGCAAGAACGACCGCGGCCGATTTGAAGTTTCTTGCATTGCGAGTTGATTGGAGGTACCTTTAGGACCTAGACCTTTTCCCCCGGCGGTCGTTGCTGAACCTATCGCATCGAAAATGTAGATAAATGGAAGAACGATGTATCGAGTCCCCCTCCTATTTCGCCCCACGTGCCAGCTCGAAGATGCCCGCGATGCCCTTCCAGTTCAAGACCCGCTGCACCTCGTTGAGCCCCCTCGCCTTCAAGGTCTTGCGGAGCGTGCTCGAAAAGACGCGCGTGAACATAACGGATCCGACGAGGATAGGAACCAAGAACACGAGAACCAATATCTTGACGAGGAAGTAGAGCCCTCTTTCTTTGAAGGTCTGCATGTTATCGTCCACCTGTCGCTGCTTCTAGTACCTCGCGCCCTGGAACATGTCCAACATGTACCGGACGTATGTCTTGCTCATGATCGACCGCGTGACGAACCGGAGTATCCGCCCGTAGCTGCTGAAGAACTGCGTCCATGCCTCGTCGACGAGCTTCTCCAGGACGCGTCGGGGCACCGCTTCGGGGCAGACGTCGGCCACGAAGATCCAGCCCTTCCAGTCGCCATCCCGCGGCGTGTGGTACTTCTTGTCCACGAGTTCCTGGTATATCGACGAGATGGGGATCGTGCTCAGGACCTGGAAGGCCGCGAATGAAAGGTGGAGCTTGTTGGCGAACTTGAGCGTGTTGATGACCTCCGCGGGCGTCTCGTCGGGCGCGCCGACGATGAACGACCCGAATATCACGTCCATGCGCGCCTTGTTCGCCTTCTTCACGGCGAGCTTGATCTGCTCGATCGTCGTCCCCTTCTTGTAGTAGTCGAGGATGCGCTGGTTGCCGGACTCGATGCCGAACAGCGCCTTCGAGAAGTTCATGGAGACGATGAGCCGCAGCATCTCGTCGGTAGAACGGTCGACCCGCAAGTCCCCGCCGAATTCCATCGAATCGAGCCCGTTCTTGCGAACCTCCGCGGCGAGATCCCTCGTCCGCTTCATGCTCATGTTGAAGCTGCTGTCGCCGAACACGACCTCCTTGTAACCCTGGTCGTGCAGCATCTTCAGCTCCTCGACGATGTTCTTCACCGATCTCGCCCGCCACTTGCACCCCATTATCACGTTGAAATAGCAGAACCGGCACTGGTACGGGCAGCCCCTGCTCGTGATGATGGCACTCGACTTTCGCTGGAGCCGGTAGTTGAAGTCCACCAGCTTGCGATCCGGAATGGGGATCTCGTCGATGTCCTTGATGAGCTCTGGGCGCGGGGTCGATTTCACGACGCCGTTTTCCCGGTAGACGATCCCCTTGATGTCCTTGAAATCCTTCTTCCCGTGACGGAGCAACTTGTCGACGAGCTCGCGGAAGATGTATTCACCCTCCCCGAGGACGCAGTAATCGA
>JAFGBX010000037.1 GCA_016932935.1 Promethearchaeota archaeon
GTCCAGTAGATCAAGCGGGGGTTTCTCGCGAGCCGCTCGTTGATCGTCTCCTGCGACCACTTGAGTGCTTGCCCCTTCTTGATCGTGTACGATCGCCCGCCGAAGTCGAAGACCTTCCCCTCCTGGTTCCCCTTGACCACGAGGGGCTGGCTCCGGAAGCGCCGCCCCGTCTCGGGCTCCACGACGTTGAAGACGGAATCGTCCATGGGGATGTACTGGACGTTGAAGGTGTAGTCCTCGCCCTTCACGTAGTACAAGACGTGGTCGACGATGTTGCCGTAGTTGCGCCCCGTGTTCTTGCTGGGCGAGTGGCGCTTCCAGACGATGTTTGTGGAGAACCTGTCCATGCCGAACACGTCGTCGCACATAACCTTCAGATGGAAGACTGCCGACACGTCGCAGTGCAAGTAGAAGGAGCCCGTTGGCCTCAAGACGCGGTGGATCTCCCGAACCCGAGGGCGCATGAACTCGATGTAATTGGAGATGTCACCGCTCCACGTGTCCTGGAACCCCCGCACCTCGTCGGTTCCCTTCGCGACGTCCTTGTGGTTCCTCCGGGAGAAGAACGGCGGGTCGATGTAGCACAAGTCGACGCTGCTGCTCGGCAGCGACTCCATCACCGCCAGGTTGTCCCCGCAGTAGATCTTGTTCGGCTCGAGTGCCACGGCATGCCCCCCGGTAGCTGGGTCTATCCCAGGAGCTTGAAATTCGACTCGAGCAAGATGACCGAAGTCCCGACCTTCTCGAAGAAGACCTCGAAGTCGCTCGTGTGGGCGTTGAGGTCGTAGGGATCGTATGCCACGAGGATGCTCCCGACGTCGCCCTTCACCAAACTGTAATCCGGCAAGTCGACGAGGAGCTCGACCTTGTCACCCTCGGCGGGTAGTCGCGCATGCTTGGCCATTGCTCGAACCACGATTGACATCTCCGGGTGTCCCTATAAAAACGGTTCCAATGCCTATGATTATTAATGCGTCCTGGGCGAGGGCGGGGCACGGCTTCATCGAGAATCCGGCATCGAATCGTGCATGCACCGCGCTTGCTAGCCGCGGTCAGAAGTCGGCCTTCATCGTCAGCTTGTACGAGCCGTCCGGGCCCTTGGCGAGCTCCCAGTACTTGTTCTTGACCCCGTTCTTCACGCTGAACTCGAAGTCTTCCGGCAGGATCTCCTCCATCTTCGCCATCTCCTTGAGTTCGGCGAAGGCCAACTCGACCCACCCGGTCTCGGCGCTCTCCTTGCCCATGCCCTTCAGCTGGTCGTACACCCATTTCGTGACCTTGTTGAAGAGCTTCACGCCGCTCTCCGAGGTCGGGATCTTCCGCTCGCGCTTGATCGTTCGTCTCATCGGTCTCTCCTCGGCACCCTCCTTCCCGGTCAGGCGCCGGAGCATGTCGTGCCACTCGGACGCCGAGGCGGGGTTCCTCGTGGCGATCTGGAGGCAGGCCTGGACCGCGGGGTCTTGCACGCCCGCTAGATCCACGTATCGCCACGCATTAAACTCTTCCACCTGGCGACCGGCCTCCTCCAGCTCGTCCGCGACATCGCAAGCGGTCGGGTCCACCTCCCGGTGCGCCCGTGCGGACGTGCTAGCCAGCTGCCTCTCGTATTCCTCGAGCGCCTCGTTGGCGGCCACGTCCGCGGGTGTTGGCTCGCCGATGGGCACGCGGATGATGTCCTGGAGGGGTCGATCCTTCAACCCGTCCGCGATGCGCTCCATGTGGTCGAGGCGGCAGAGCGCCACCTTGTAGAACACCTCGTCGAGCGTGCCTCGGGCGAGCAGTATGGTCACGTAGCCCCTCTCGTGACGCCCGGTCCGCCCGCGCCGCTGGATATAGCGTATCTCCGAGGGCACGGGCTCGTAGAAGATGATCGACCGCACGGACGGGATGTCGAGGCCCTCCTCGGCGATGCGCGTCGCCACGAGTATGTTGTGCTTCCCCGCGCGGAAGTCGTCGAGCATCCTTTCCTGGTCCTGCTGCTTGAGGCCGGCATCGCGCGGGGACTTCGTGGCCTGGCCCACGAAGCGCACGGGTCGGAACGGCCGCGAGTCGCCCCGCGTGCCGCCGTTCAGGGCCTCGATGGCCGCAAGCAGGAAGCTCGCCGTGTCGCGGAACTGCGTGAACACGATCACGCTACCCGCCAGCTCCCCCGATGCGGGATCGACGAGCTCCTCCAGCATCTCGAGCAAGAGGCGGGTTTTCGGGTGCGTCTCGCCGCCCTCCACCCCTTTCTTGAGGAAGACCTCGACCCTCTTGAACGCGAACTCTTGCAAGAGCCGATAGTTCGATCCGGCTTTGCTGTGGGCGTGCTCGACGCGCTCGCGCATCTTGCGGATGAATTCGAACGCGGTGGGGATGCCCTGGGTCGTGATGAGCTCGATGAGGTGGAGGATCTTCATTGCCTGGGCTTGCACGTTCACGAGCCAGAAGAAGAATCCGGCACGGTCGCGCCCGACGGCGGAAGAATCCGGCTCCGTCCCGTCGTCGCCACCGTCGGGCAAGTCGCCTGGTGCGGTTTCCCTGGCGATGATCGACCACAAGACGCGCCCGAGCTGGATGAGATCCATCTTGTTGACCTGGTCGATCGGTTTCTCCTTGAGGAAGCCACGGGCGCGGATCTGTTCCAGGCGCTCGTGCAGCAGCTCCCGGAGGGAGAGCTCCACCTCGTCGTACTCGAGGGGCAGGTCGCAGTCCCGCACCTCCATCTCGATCGGGTGCATGTAAGGGGCCACGTCGGGGTCGTCGGGAGTGCGGATCGTCACGCGCTCCATGTGGAGCCGCCGGCACAGTTCGATGACTTGCTCCTGTTTGCGGCCCGGGGACGCTGTCAGGCCGAGGATGATGGGATCGGGGCAGTGCTGCAGGTAACGGGTCGCGATCTCGTTATAGGCGTAGCGCTCGCCGGTCTTGTGGCACTCGTCGAGGACGAGGAGCACGCAACCGGAGAGGTCGTAGAAGCGGCTGGCCAAGTCGTTCTGCAGCGTTTGTGGAGTCGCGAAGACCAGGTTCGCCCGCTTGAACATCTCCGTCCGCTTCTCGCGGGAGATCCTCCCGTTCAGCTCGATGCACGCGAAGAACGCCTTGCCGCGCCCCGCCACGTCGAGGAACTTCGAGAAGGAACGGAGGTGCTGGTTGACGAGTGGCCGCGTCGGCGCGAGCACCACGACCTTGCCCCACGGGTACCGCATAAGGCGGTTGATGGCGACGTGCAGCGCGATCACGGTCTTGCCCATGGCGGTGGGCAATATCACGAGGGTGTTCCGACTGGACGCTTCCTTCGCGATGGAGACCTGGTACTCCCTGTAGTCGATAGTATCGAGCGAGGAGATATAGCCCTTGAAAGCGTCCCAGGTTTTCGTCGCCATTATCTCCAGCCGGATTGCTCGCGTTGGCGTGACCAAGAGCCACGTCGTTATTGGTGGGAGTTCCGGCCCCGTGCTTATTAAGGTCCGGCCTCGATCGAATTTCTGATCGCCCTTCGGATGGCGGCCTACTTCTTCAAGACGGCGGATGCGAATCATGGGGAAGGAGAACGGGGAGAGCCGGGAGCCCAACGTTCCGACGTCGCTCCAACGAGAAATACCCTCCGGCGAGAAACTTATTTGCGCGAAGTTATTGGATGCATTCAGGTGATAAACGATGGGGCGCCCCGAATACCTCCCATATCGCATGCACATGGAGCCGGAGCAGCTTGATGATTTAGTCGGCGAGATCTATCATGAAAGGTTCAATTATTATGCGAGTGGGCTCGGTTTTGAGTGGAGGTGGAAGTTCAACGATGTCGTGCGGGATGAATGAAAGCATCCATGGCCGCTCCATTGTCGTATCGATGGGTAATATCCAGGTCTCATCTTTTGAGATAAAGCTTAAAAGTGGAACTTTCCTAAAATCAACATACTTTCGCTCCCGCTGGCGTTCCGATATCCCCTAGAACCGAACGAAAAAAGGTCTTGTAATCTTGGATGAATTGCTCTCGAAGTTCGTGTATTTCATCGGCGGCGAGGTCTGCATAAAGCTCGCCCTGGAGCTGGAGAAGCTCGGGGACAAGGAGATCACCGATCAGGAGCTCGGGGAGCGGCTGGGCGAGGACATCAACACCACGCGGAAGAATCTCTACAAATTGCTGGACTACAACCTCGTCACCTACCGCCGGACGCGGGACAAGCACAACGGGTGGATCATCTTCTTCTTCAAGGTGAACTTCAGCGGCTACGAGAACATCCTCATCGAGCGGAACATGAAGCAGATCGACAACTGGAAGAACCTGCTCGAGTACGAGAAGGCCAACATGTGGTACGCCTGCGACGCCGGATGCACGACGGTGATCTTCGACAAGGCGACCGAGATGGACTTCCGTTGCCCGCAATGCGAGGGGCTGCTGAACTTCAAGGACAACACGAAGCGCATCAACGACCTGCTCGGGAAGATACAGGCCGCCGAGAAGGAGAACGACGATATCCGCAGCACCCACAAGCGCCCGGTAAAGAAGAAGGCCAAGGCGAAGGGCAGCAAGGCGTCCCAGGAGAAAGAGCGATTGGCCGCTGGTAACGCCGACTGAGCGCTGCCACTTGGCACGCCATTTACGCCATTTCATTCGTGGCCGGCGCAGGGCGCGTTCTCGAGGTCAAGCTCGTCGTGGAACGCGGCCACGCGCGCGGCAACGTTCTCCAACTGCATCGTCCCCTCGTCGATCAGTCCTTGTAGGAGATCCACGGCGGCACGAATCTCGTGCTGCCTTCGCCCGTTCCCGCGCGTCGCGTGTGCGACATCTTGTTTCGTTCCTAGCTGGAGCTCGTGGGCGGTTCGGCTGCCGGGGTTCCCCCTCGCCTCGACCACCTCGGTCACGACCCGCTTGCGTTCCCCCCCGGCGCGTCCCTCCCCGAGCGCGATGAACAGGATCAGGTCGAACACCCGGGCATCCGCCGCGGTGCCTCCAAACGAGACCAACTGCGCCTCCACCTGCTCCAGCGTGTCGGCGTGCATGTTGGAGACGATCCGCGTCGTTGCATTCTTCATGCCCATGTAGTCGAGCACGGGCGCTCCCCAAAGGTAGCCGTACCACGGCCCCGACCCGATCTCGTGTACCACGAGGCATCGGCGATCGCCATCACGTGCCCGCGAGCGCAGCGTGCCGACATCCACCCTCGAAGCGACGGTCACGATCTCCTCGCTCGCCGGGAGGAGGCCGAGCAGGGCACCCATCAGGGCGGTCTTCCCGACGCCGCCTTGCAGCGCGCAGCACAAGAAAGAGGCGCCGCAGCGTATCTCCACGAGGAGGTGCGCTGCCAGCTCGATGTTGACGGTTCCGCGGGCGATCAGGTCGACGATCGAGAGCATCCGCCCGCCGCGCTGGTTCAGCCCGCGGATCTCGGCGATGTTGTGCTCCAAGAACGAACGGGACGCGGGCACCTCGCTCGACCCGTGTGGAAATGGCGGGGGGAAGGCCGCCCCCTCAATCGGTGAACCCGCACGCGGGGCAGATGTTCTCCCCCGGCGCCCGCCTGTACGCGTTGCCGCAGTTCCGGCACGTGATCGTCGTTCCCGGCCCCTCCTCCACCGCTTCTCCTTCGCCGGCATCGGCCGGGAGCGGTTCCTGGCTCCGCACCGCGAGGCTCCCGATCAACTCCTGGGTCTGGGCCCCACCGGCGGTGATCCCGCGCTCGTCGAGGTTCTCTACATCCGCCGGAATCTGCGCGATGATGTTCTTCACGGCCGTGCGCTTCATAATGGCGAGGACGATGTAGGCAGCACTCGCATAGATGGCCATTGGGGCGATGATCAGCTGGTTCGTGGCGATGAGGAGCACCGCTGGCATGGGCGCGGGCATGAACAGGATGAACGCGGGCATGATGACCATGGCGACGTTGGTCGCCTTGTTCATTTTCACGTAACGGTCGGGCGCGTGCTGGAAGCACCAGACGCACAAGCCGTGGTGCTTCCTGGCGCACTTCTTGCACAGGTCAATGCGGCAAGCCTTGCACTTGTGCACGCTGGACGCCCAGCCGACCGGCTGGTTGCACTCAAGGCACGTGAATGTTGTGGTTGCGCTACTCATGTGGTCGACACCTCCGTTCAAGTGGCCTCGCTCGAATCCCAGCCACAATTGCTGCACAGGTTCCCGGACAGCTGCGACCCGCAATGGATGCAGAACCGGTTCGGCATGGTGCCTTGCGAGCCCTGGGCCATCCTCTCGTTGAGCTTTTGGAGGATCATCTGCCTCACCGCTTCCCGCTGGGCGGGCGGCAAGCTGTCGAGCTGGCGTTGGATGTCTGGTGCCAGCGGCGGTAACTGCGTGACCTTGCCACCCGCGGGCGCGGCCGGCGCGGCCGGCGCGGGGGGTGGCGCCGTCGGGGCGGAATACCTCGGGCCGGCCGGGGGCGGAGGCGCCGTCGGGGCGGAGTACCTCGGGCCCGCCGGGTACGACGCGTAGGTGACGGCACCGGCCGCGGCAGGCCCTGCCGGCGCGCGCGCGATGGGTGCCGGCTGCGGCGGCTTCGCTAGGAAGGGGGTCGGTTCCTTCACCTTCGACTTCACCTGCGGCCTGGGCCCGGGCGGGGCGGGCCGCTTGGCCTTTCCCTTCCCCCTGGAGATGGCGGCGACGAGGAGCGGCACCGCGACGACCACGGCAATGGCGATCACGTGGAACCACGTCGAATCGAGCGGGTTCATCGGGTCGCTGCCGAGGTAGTATTCCAGGCCGTCCGGGAACCCGTCGTCGTCCATGTCCGGGTCGAGCAAGTCGAAGCCGAGCGAGAACTCCAAACCGTCCTTCAAGCCGTCTCCGTCGGTGTCGGGGTTCATCGGATCGCCGCCGTAACGGAACTCTTGCCAGTCCATCAGCGAGTCCCCGTCCTGGTCGCTGTACAAGGTCAGCCCAGTTGGATCCAGCCCGTGCGCGATCTCCCAGATGTTGGTCATGAAGTCGCCGTCGTCGTCCCTTTCGAGGTCGTCGATCACCGGCGAGAGGCCCAGGTTCACCTCTTGCGCGTCGCCCAGCCCGTCGCCGTCTGAATCGGTCGACCACGGGTTCATCGCGTGCTCGAACTCGTACAAGTCGCTCAACCCGTCGCCGTCCGAGTCCGTGGCGGTGAACGTGCCGGGGTCTTGGCTGAAGGAGGCGCGGCTCTCTGACGCGCCAAAGAAGGACGCCTTCAAGGCGACCGAGTACCCGTTCACGGTGAAGTTGCCAGGTGCAAGGACGAGCCTCGAATTCACGCCGTCCTGGCCGATCATGGCCGCTTCCAGGTGCTGGATCCGGTACTCGTGGGATCCAGCATCGTAGAAGGCGACGATCAGGTCGGCGAGCCCGATCCCGTTGTGCGTGAAGTTGAACGAGAGATTGTGGCTCCCGTCCTCCGTGACCGCCCCGAGCACCGCGTTCGGGTAGAAGACGACGTCGCCGGTGACGTTGTCTGCCTGGACGGGGTGGTGGGCGGAGCCGAGCGACGTGGAGCGGCTGACAGTGTTTGCATACGCCGTCGGGAACACCTCCTCGAAGGACACGGCGTCGTCGCCGTTCGAGTCGGTCGCGGTTTCCCACGCGTTCAAGAACTGGTATGTGAAGACTCCATTCTGGTACGTGCCGTCTTCGATGGACATTTCGTCGTGTGTGCAAGCCGCGACCGTGTACCGCCCGGGCCTCGACATCTCACCCGCCACGCCGCCGCTGCTGCACGTGTCGAGGATCGTGACGACCTTGCCGGGCACGACGTTCAGTATCGCATCGAGCTGCCCGCCAGACAGCCCGTAAAAGTCCGGATCGTATGGGTTGATGAAGTACGGGCTGGATGGCGAGCCGACCTGGACGAGATCCACCTCGAACCCCCAGCCCGTGTTGCTCGAATCCGTGAGGAGCTCGACGTAGATGTCGTCCGTGTTGACCCATGATGACCACACGCTGCCGTAAGAGCCGGACAGGTCGTCAACGTAGTAATAGGTGTCGTGGTAATCACCCACGTACACGTGGTCGAAAGTACTCTCCACGTCCACTCGCGTGAAGTGCACGCGCATGTACTGGGCACCCGGATGATTGTAGTGCCAGTAGTTGTCGTAGTTGTTTGGATAGTAGTGGGGCGACGAGACGCTCCAGGAGAACGTGGCGTCGACCCCCATGCTGTGGCCGCCGTGCCCGCTGTAGGCGAACAAGAGGTAGTCGTCCCCGTCCATGAGGCCGGCGCTCTCCGCGATCGCGCCCGTGATTGCCTGGGTGGTGGCAGCGCTGTCCTTGATGACGGTGATGTGCGTGCTGGGGACGTTGAACCGCGTCTGGAGCGCGAATGCTATGTCGGTCGCGTCGTCGTCGCAGTATTCCAGGTCGTTCGCGATGCCGGGGTAGTCGGATATACCAACGACGACCGCGTAGACGTCCGAGAACGGGCTCGCCTGGCTCGCGTGGATCGATGCGGATGGCGCGGCGTCCGCGGATCCGTCGCACCCTGGCCGCGAAACCGGCTCGTTGCCTCGCGCTGTTAGTATGGTGAAGGCCGAGATGGCGATGCAGGCCCCCAATAAGAACGAGAACGCGGCTACTCGATGAGCTTTCATAGTTGGTTCATTCCGATTTTCTTGTTCTCCGAGCATCTTTCACCGTCCACCACGGGGACGCGACATCTAAATCCACTGGCCCGCGTTATTGCGGGGAACCGGCGTGCGGTTCAGGTCGGCCTCGCTGGAAGGTGCCGAAGCTGCTCGCTCTTCACGGCACATGTACAAGCTGCCATCATTTAAATGAAGCTTCAAGGTGCCCTCGAGCTATCGGGCGGGTTTGAAGGGCATCACCACGATTCTTCCCGAATGCTTATTTCTCCCTTGGGTGTTCGAAAACCCGATGACTTGACATTAAGACAGACTACTCGCTCTCAGATAAGCTATCGAGTTGATCCCGAGTGAAGCAAGGTTCCGGACACCCTTCAGATCGAAAAACCCCACGGGTGATGGCTCTGTTCCAGTTGCGGAACGTCTGCATCATCCTCCTCGTCCTATCACCCATCGGCTTGTACCTCCTCTCCAACGAGCTCGTCATGGATGCCGTGCCGATAGACAAGCCCCCGTACACGCATTTCAGCGGCCTCGACCCGTCCAGGGAGGTATACGTTTCGTGGGAGAACAGCAGAAAGATGAACGCCTCGCTGTGGCTCGGCAAATCGCCGAGCTCCCTCGTGTTGAACGTCACGAACATAACGAATTCCCCCAGCTTCCCCGGCTTGTATCGCGTGAAACTCGCGAACCTACAAGCCAACACGAGGTACTATTACCGCGTGGAGTCCGTTAACCTCGCCGATCCGTACACGAGCCCGGTCGGCTCCTTCTTGACCGCGCCGAACGGGACGCTACCGTTCACGGCGGCGTTCTTCTCGGACTCGCAGCAGCTGTTCGGGATCGGCCATTACGAACGCATCGCCGACGCGATAGCCAGCCGTGAGGGCTTCTCCTTCGTCTCCCCGCTCGGCGACCTCGCGCAGGAGCCCGATAGCCAGCCGAACTGGAACTTGTACTGGAAGCAGAGCGAGGGCTGGACGCGCGACGCCGCCGTCGTCCCGACGATCGGCAACCATGACTCCACGTTCGATGATGGAACTGAAGCCTACGTGAACCCACATGAGCTCATGTACTTGAAATATTTCGGCTTCTGCTACGACTCGGGGCCTTGGGCAGGCCACTTCTTCTACCACTTCAACTGGTCAAACGTGCAGTTCGTCGTCGCCGAGATAGGGGCGTCCAGCCAGGAGGACATCACGCTGATGAACCAGAGCGCGTGGCTCAACGAGACGCTCGAGAGGGGGCAGGACAAGGCCTTCCGGGTGCTGCTGTTCCACCGCGCCATGTACTCCTCGATCGGGAACGTCGACGGCTTCATCGCTCGACTCAAGCCGATCATCGACGAGTACAACGTTTCCCTGGTCATGTACGGCCATCACCACCACTACGAGCGGTTCCTCGTGGATGGGCGGACGTACCTGTGCCTGGGTGGCGGTGGTGGTATGCAAGACACGGCGTTCAACGTCGTCCCGGAGAGCCAGTTCCTCAACGTGGGCCCGAGCTACACGACCGTGGACTTCGGCATCGACCGGCTGTTCGTAGAGACGCGGTCCGAGGAGGACGCAGTGATAGAGTCCTTCACGCTGGTTCGGAACGGCTCGGCTGCCGAGCTCCTCGGCGGGGGTGCTGCATGATGGGCGTGCTGGTCATCAGCCACTTGTTCTCGGAGATCATCGCGCTGGTATTGCTCATGGGCGTCGTCATCGTCACGTCGTGGGCAGAGAAGGCACACCGGCCTAGCGAGCGCTACACGTGCGTCGTCGTGAGGGGGTTGCGCGCCTTCGCCTTTATGGTGCTGGCGCCGTTCGGCTTGATGTTCTGGGACACGGTCGTCAAGCAGCTGTTCCTCGGCGTGTTCGGCTACGGGAACGTCATGCACTGGATGGGCGAGATGATCCTGCTCGGGTTCGTCGGGACGGCGTTCATCATGGCCGCGGCATTCGTGGCCCCATCGCGGAAGGCCATCGCCACCTTCGCCGTGATGGCCATCACGTTCTTCTACCTCGTCTATTTTTACTACCCATCTGCTGCCTTCACCGAGCGGCTCACGGCTCTTTACACGGTGCTGTACACGTTCGCCGCGGGGTTCATCTGCCAGGTGACAATGGCGGTATCCCACGGGATCTACTTGAGGGCACGCCGCTCTGGTAAATTGGACACGCCCCTTTGGGACATCAGCCCGGCGTTCAAGCGCGTGTTCTCGAGGAAGGTCGTCGCCGGCCTCATGCTCCTCACGTTCTTGGCATTCATGCTCTCGTTCGAGGGGTACGGCCTCCTCAGTTACTTGACGGTCGACGGCTTCCTCGGCATCGTGGTTGGGGCGGCCGGGGGCGTCGCATTTTTCCTGGTCGTGAAGTCGCTGCGCGCGGGCAGGAAGCTGCTCCGGGACGAGTGGGCGGGAAAGCACTTCCCCCGGACGGACAAGCTCGTGCGGACGGAGGAGAAGCTCGCGATGCCGGACGGCGAGGTGCTCCAGGGGTTCGTCTACACGAGCGCCACGAGCCCCGGCGGGCCCGAATCCGCCGAGAAGAAACCCGGCCCGGCGATACTCTTCCTCCACGGGTTCGGCGGGTTCGCCCAGGACCTCAACTTCGAGCCCATGCTCTCTTCGTTCGCCATGGCCGGCTACACGGTGTTCGCCTACGACTACCGGTGGTCGGGCCACTCGCGCAAACCCGGCCAGTCCGGCCCGTTCCAGGGCGTCATCAAGGAAGGCCCGCTGCTGTTCGAGCACTTCGCCTCGGACGCGAACACCGCTCTCTCTTGGGTGCTCTCCCACGCTGACCTGGTCGACCCGAAACGCGTCGCCGTCGTCGGCTTCTCGATGGGCGGCTTGATTGCATTGTCACCCGGGATCTACGCGGATCCCCGCGTGAAGGTCATCGTCGCTGGTTGCGCGTTGCACGACCTCGGCGAGAACATCAAGAAGCGGATCATGGGCGGCTCGTTCATATTGCGGCTCTTCGGCTGGTTCATGGCCCTCCGCATTCGCGCTCGGATGAAGATAACCGAGGAGGAGTTCCTCGCCCGCTGCAGCAAGGTATCGCCATCGTCGGCGTCGGGCGGGCTTCCTCCCGGAGTCCCCCCGAGCAGCCAGCGGGTCTTCCTCGCGCACTGCAAGGACGACTCGTTCGTCAACTACGAGATGAACTTCGCCAAGAACAAGGCGATGCTCGGGCTTCCGGATGCGAACTGCCTGGTCTTCGAGTCGGGGGACCACGTGTTCTTGCACAACGAGCTCGCCCTCGGCAGCTGGGTCTTCTACCAGCTCCACCGGCGGCTCTGAAGCGGGTTGGATCCCATGGACACCATCAAGATATCCGCCGGCATCGAGATCGCCGCTCAAGTCGCTGGGCCGGCGAACGCCCCCCTCGTCGTTTGCATCCACGGGCACACCGGCAGCCACGGGCGATACGTGTTCTTCCAGGAGCGGCTGCAAGACAGGTACCGCGTCCTCGTGTACGACCACCGGGGCCACGGGGACTCGACCAAGCCCGAGGCTCCGACCGAGCCCGAGAACCGCTCGCTCTACTCGATGGATCGGCTCGCGGACGACCTGCACGAGCTGCTCGACGCGTTGGGCTGTGCCGGGAGGAAAGTCGTGCTCGTCGGCCACTCGATGGGTGGACGGGTCGCCTTCACCTATTACCTTCGGCACCCCGAGCGCGTGGCTGGTATCGTGGCGATCAGCACGAACCTTGGCTACACGGCTGCCGGGAAGGAGGTGATGGCCCGGCTCGTCGATGGGTACAAGCGCGACCCCTCGACCTGGAACCGCGGCTCCCTCCTCGAGGGCTCCCTCAAGATCGCGTACTCGCGGAGGTACTTCAAGGAGAACGCCGAAAAGATGGGCATCGAGGCCGACCGCCGCATGAAAACGAGTAAGGTGGCCATGATCTACACGCTGGAGGACTTCGCAGTCCGCCAGGATCTGATCCCTCGCGCGGGCGACATCAAGGTGCCCGTGCTCGTGGTGCACGGCACGAGCGACGGCGTGATCGCGTGGCAGTCGGGAAAGCTCATCGCGGACAGCGTGCCTGGTGCCACGTCGACGTTCATCGAACGGGGTTCGCACCAGATCACCGAGGAGAACAAGGAAGCCGTGCTACAGGGAATCGTGGACTTCTTGAAGCGGGTCACCATGTAGTTCAGAAAAAGGATAGGGAAATGCATGATGTAGGATTATGCTGCTTTTTTTGCATTTTTACGACTTTTCTCGGCCGGCCGGGCGTTGATGGCTTCCCAATAGCGCCGCTTCACGATACGCAGGGCCTCGGCCACGAAGAACGCGCCATAAAGGTACAACAAACCGAGCACGAGCGTGAGGGTGCTGTCCGTGGCGATGTCCTCGAATAACTCCCCGAACATTATGACGGGCTTCAACGCTAGGTACGCGGGATTGTCTGTGGGTGGCTTCGTGTAGTCTCTGGATCCGGTCGTGTTGTGGATGATCGTCGTGTTGCGGATGGCGAGCTGTGCCATGATGGCCTCCTCGGTGAACTCGGGCACCCACAAGGCCGTCCAGCCGTGGACGGTAGTTGGTGAGTGCATGTCGGTTCCCGTTATGGCACCCGGCGGGTCGAGAAGGAACGGCTCCGATTCGTTGTCGTACTCATTTTCATTGACCATCTCGATGAAATCGATTCCCCAACTCACGAGCGCGGAGCGGCTCGGGTGGTCCATCCCTTGCCGGAGCGACCAGGGGATGTGGTTCACGGTGACGAGCGCTCCTTGTTCATGAGCAGCATTGATGGCCGCCTGGATGTCCGTGTCCGATACGGTTATTCCGGGAAGGATGACCGAGCTCACGCCAAGGAAGTTCATGTGGATCCGGCTCGTGGTCCACTCCTCCCCGATGATGACCTTGAACACGCTGTTGTACTTCTCCCTCGCTATGCGTTGAGCCTCCTGTGCACCCTGGATGTTGTTGTGATCCGTGATGACAGCCGCGTTGAACCCGTGCTTGATATGCCAGATGATGTTCTGTTCGGGCGTGAGCACGCCGTCCGACCAGATCGTGTGGCTGTGCTGGTCGAGCAAGACGTTGTGTCGGGATGCGTTGAATTCCGGTGGCACGTAATTGGACGGGAAGTCGTCGAACGCGTCGTCACCGTAAACCCTGTCGGGTGGCCCGAACTCTGCGACGAGGATGGTCGTGGCAATGATTGATGCGCCGATGATGGTGAACGCGAGAAAACGGCCGAAGAATTTCTTGGCCTCCGTTTTTGAGATTGATAATCCCGGCATGGCTAATGCAACATCTTAAGGTGATTTAACTATCGAGCGATTACCCGTCTTTGCTGAGCTTTCGCAGATATTTCGCAGCATTCATCCCAGCGACTGCACCCTCGCCGACAGCGATAGAGACTTGGAACCCGTTCCCACACACATCACCGCACGCGAAGATACCATCTTGGCTGGTTTGTTGGCTCCTATCAACAGTGATGTTGCCCGATTCGGAAATATCCAGGCCCGCTCTCTTGAACACGGTCGTCGTCGGGACAGATGTCATGACGAAGGCGCAGTCCACGTCCAGGTGCCCCTTCACGCCCTCCTTAGTCTCGTAATCGAGCCCCTTGACGACCTCGTCACCAACAAGCTTCATCCCCGCCACGCTTTCGATGATGGGTATGCCCTTCGTCTTAACCCCGCTTACAAGATCCTCGCCCACTTCTAGTTCCCTCAGTTCCTTGTCCTTGATTATCCACGTCACCCTGGTACCCATCTGGTCGAGGATGAGGGCGTCCTCCGCGGCCTCGTTATCGTCCCCGATGACCGCCGTGGGGCGGTTCTTGTATAGCGGCCCGTCGCACGTGGCGCAGTAACTCACGCCCAGCCCGATGTACCTCTCCTCGTCATCCAACACGGGCTTGCGGGCGCCCTTCCCAGTCGCGATGACGATCACGTCGGCAGTGATGAACGCCGTCTTCGTCGACGCCATCTTCGGGCTCATATCCGTCGTGATACCGATGACGTCGTCATCCAGGAACCTCGCGCCGAGTGCCTCCACTTGCGAGGTCATCTCCTCGAGTAGCTTTGCGCCCTTGATGGTCTTGATGCCCGTGTAGTTACCTATGTCGTGCGCCCACTCTAGCGCGCTCTTGACCTTTCCTCGGATCACCAGCACATCGACGTTGGCACGCCTAAGATACAAGGCAGCGGTCAGCCCCGCAGGACCTGCGCCGATGACGAGGGCGTCGCACTTGATGTCCGTTATCATGTGCCTTCGTTGTCAACCGTCCTCGTGTCCTTAAAAAGATATTGCCAGCCACGGGTTGCCGCTCTTGACGTGAATCCTTGGCATTTCGTGTCCGGCGCGGCAGCCGTGCCGGAACATGGTGTGCCAGCACCGACTTGGGTATATCGGGGGCTTGAAAGCACGCCCGTCGATGCTTTTCACGCAATGCTTATAAATCCGGTTCGTTTTTATGTCGATGAAATCGTCCCGTGGGATCAACCAAGGATGGAGATAACATTGGCAGACGACAAGCCTGGAATCAAGTTTATGCCGGGGGAGGAGGACGTCGCCCTCCACCCGGGGCTCAAGGAGGTGTACCTCGATAACACGAAGATCTCTTACATCGATGGCGACAAGGGGCGCCTCTATTATCGCGGTTATTCGATCGAGTCCCTCGCGGAGAACAGCACGTTCGAGGAGGTCGTCTTCCTCCTGATACATGGCCATCTTCCCTCGCGGTACGAGCTCTTCACGCTCAAGGACACGCTTCGAAACGAGCGCGAGCTGCCCGACCGCGTGCTCATGATCCTGAAGAGCTTCCCGCGCGAGACCACTCGCATAGAGATACTGCGCACCATCATCTCCGCGCTGGCCCTGTTCGATCCGGACGATTATGACTACAGCAAGGAAGCGAACATCCGCAAGGGGCTCCGCATCATCGCCAAGATCCCGACGATCATGGCCTACTCGCATCGGATCAAGTCCAACTTGCCGATCATCGAACCCGATCTGGAGCTGTCCCACTCGGCCAACTTCTATTACATGGTCACCGGGAACAAGCCCGACAAGGACATCGAGGCCGCGTTCGACAAGGCGCTGGTTCTCCAGAGCGAACACGGCAGCAACGCTTCCTCCTTCGCTGCCCGGGTGACCGTGTCGACGCTCTCCGACATCTATTCAGCCGTCGTTTCGGCAATCGGCGCGCTCAGGGGTCCACTTCACGGCGGTGCGAACGAGCGGGTCATCCTTATGCTCAAGGAGATCGGCGAGCCGGAGCGGGCCGAGGAGTTCATCATGGAAAAGCTCAACAAGCACGAGCGCGTCATGGGCTTCGGTCACCGAGTCTACAAGACAAGGGATCCGCGGGCAGATATATACGAGCAAATGGCTACCTACTGGTGCGGCAAGACGGGGAACCAGAAGCTCATGGAGATCTCCAAGATCGTATGCGACGTCATGGCGCGCGAGAGGAAGCTCTCGCCGAACGTGGACTTCTTCAGCGCGACGTTCGCGTTCGCCATCGGGCTGCCCATCTTGCTGTTCACCCCGCTGTTCGCCGCGAGCCGCAGCGCCGGCTGGGTCGCCCAGACACTCGAGCAGATGGACAATAACACTATGATCCGGCCCTTGATGCGGTACATGGGGGACATCGATCGTAAGTATCGGCCTATCGACGACCGGTAATCGTGCCAATCACGACTTCCTTTCTCCCTTAAATCCCGTCGGTTCCTCTTTCCATACGATCAAGGAGGATCCATCGCTATGCAAGCAGCATGGGACGCCATCAAGGCCGCGAGGCGCATCGTGATAAAGATCGGCACCAAGTCCATCCTCCTCGACGACCGCTCTTTCGACTTCAAGACCATGGCTGCCTTGATCCACGACATCAAGGAGATGGTGCGGACGCAAGGCAAGGAGGTCGTGCTCGTCACGTCGGGGGCGGTGACCGCGGGCATGAGGAAGCTCGGCTGGAACGAGAGGCCGAGGGATCTCGTGGCCCAGCAAGTCGCAGCTGCGGTCGGGAATCCCCTCCTTCTCAACGAATACGTGCGCATGTTCGACGACACGCCCGTCGCGCAGGTGCTCCTCGCCCAGCAAGACCTTTCCAATCGCAAGTCCTACTTGCACTTCTCTAACGCGATGGAGATGATGCTCAAGCTCAAGGTGATCCCTGTCCTCAACGAGAACGACGTCGTGTCGATAGACGAGCTCGCAGACACGTCGTCAGGCGAGTCGGGGAAGGATTACAACTTCAGCGATAACGACGTGCTTTCAGCTCTCGTCGCAGCCAGCATCAACGCAGACCTCGCGGTCATCATGTCCGACGTCGACGGGCTGTACACGAGAAAGCCGAGCGCAAAGGACGCGTGCTTCATCCCCTACGTCGCGGATCTCACGAGCGACATCATCGCGATGGGCCAGGAGGGAAGCAAGGCCGGGCGGGGGGGCATGGCGACCAAGCTCAAGGCCGCCCAGATCTGCACGATGTCCGGCGTTTGGATGGTCATCTGCCACGCAAAGAAGACCGACATCGGCAAGCTCGTGAGTGACGGGGCTCGATGCACGGTCTTCAAGCCACTGGAACGCATGCCCGGCAAGAAGATCTGGATGGTCTTCGCCGCCAACGTCAGCGGCAAGATCATGCTCGACGAGGGAGCCGTGAAGGCCGTGGAGGGGGGCGCGAGCATCCTGCTCCCTGGCGTCGTGGCAACAGCCGGCGAGTTCCACGAGGGCGAAGTGGTGGAGGTCTGGGATAGAGGCCGGTCCAGGCTTATAGGGAAAGGCCTCTCGAACCACTCCTCCCACGAGATCGAGCGGCTGATCGGCCTTCACAGAAAAGACCGCGAGGCCTTCAAGAAGGAATCCGCGAGCGAGGTCATCCTCCGGGAAAACTTCGCCTCACTTTCGTGACATCTTGAACATCATCGTAACTTCATCCTGCCTTTGAGACAGCAGGTGAAAATGTCGATTTCTATCGCCGAATCCAGCGGCACCCGGCCACTTCCGAGCGAGCCATACCGCGCTCTCAACAAACTATTTATCGCCTTTTAGGATAGTCATCCTCAAGGCCATGCTGGCGGCATTAACCGGGCGCTTGCGAGACTCGCTGCAGAGACTCGCCGATCGAAGGGATCCTTCCTTTCTGGAGAGCGTCGAGCACTGGCGCGCGATCGAGCGCGACATCCACGGCACCCACGACGACGAGATGGGCGCCCTGATCTCCCAGGCAGCGTTCTTGCTCGCCGTGCTGGCGACGCACGCGCGCTACCGGGACGGGCGGGAGGCGGGTGAATGCTTGTCGAGATCGTCGTTTGCATCGCTGCAATCCCCGCTGGAATCGGACGACCCAGCCTTCAGCCCCTACCTCCGCATCGCGAGCCACGGACTGCCTGTCTTCGTAGAGGATCTCGAGTCGGTTCCGCGCCCAGGGCCTGGGGTTGATATCTTCTCCCGCCTCTACCAGGGGATGTTCCCTAGCTCGGCGAAGCACGCCTCGGGCGAGCACTACACGCCACCCGAGCTCTGCGCGCTAATGCTCGACCGGCTCGCGGTCACACCTGGGACGAGGATCCTCGATCCTACCTGTGGCACGGGGGCGTTCATCGTGAACGCCATTGCCAAGGCGCGGGCAGCAACAAGGTCGGGTGGAGGCACGAACATCATCGAGAACGTGCACGGGCGCGATCTGAACCCGCTAGCCGTGCTCGCCGCCCGCGTCAACGCCTGGCTCCAGGCCAGGGATCTAGGGACGACGCTCGATGCGTTTACCAGCACCATCCGGGTTGCAGATGCCCTTTCCTCACCGTCTATCGTCTACGACGTCGTGGTCGGGAACCCGCCGTGGGTCACCCTCAAGGATTACTCCAGCAAGGAGCGCCAGGTGAGTATCTTGCAGCAAGCGAAGGAGTTGCACGTGGCGCCCGATGCACACGGCGTGCCACAGCTCGAGCTTGCCACGGTGGTGTTTGCACGGTGCGTTCGCGATCTGCTCGCCCCTGGTGGTGTTATCTTCTTCGTCATGACGCGGTCGTTCATCGACGGCAAGCATTGCAGCGCGTTCCGCTCGTTAGATGGCACAGACGGGGCTGAGATCTGGCTGTTCGAGGGGGATCAAGTGTTCCCGAAGACGTTCGCCTGCTTGCTCTGCAGGCGAGGCGAGAGGAGCGGGAGCTATTTCTTGAACCAAGACACGATCCCCGTGAGAAGTTGGCACGCAGCGCGCGTCGAACCCAATGGACGTAGCGATGCCAGATTCGAATTCAAGCACGTGAAAGACGCGGACTTCACCCCCGTCAACTTGCGCGATGCGAGGTCATCCACCGGGATGCGTGGCGGGAGAGACGGTTTCAAGGATCTGGGGCGCTTGATCCCCATCCAGCAAGTAGAAGGGCTCCTGCCGACAAGCCCGGCCCCGCATTACAAAGCCATATGCTACAACGGCGCTACCGTGTTCCCGCAGTCCTTGCTATTCGTCGACATCGTCGATGAGAACGTCGACGGCGATCCGAACCTGGTCCGGATCGCGCCCGCCGCCGGGCTCAAGGCAAAGAAGCCCTGGAACAAGAGGTTCTACGATTCAGCCGTCGTAGAACGGCAGTACATCTTTCCCCTCGTGAAAGGATCGGAGCTGCACCAGTTTGGGATTCACGAACCGTTCCGCGTGTTCCTCCCTCTGATACGCCGCGCCTCCTCCTACGAGTTCGATGCGGAGCGGTTTGGGAACTCGCACCGAACGCGGGCATCAAGGCATTTCCAGGCAATCGACGAAGCCTACAAGAGAACGTGCAAGAGCCTCGACCGCATCAAGGACCTGTGGTCGCGCGTGAACTTCGACAACGAACTCACGAACGATTCCATGGCAAAGCCTTTCAAGGTCATCATTCCAGACTGTGGTTCAACGATGGCCGCTGCAATCGTCTCAAGCGACTTCATCGTAGAACATGCGCTCCACTACATCGGTCTAGATGATGAGCGTGAGGCATGGTACTTGCTTGGCGTCCTTAACGCGCCGTGCATCGAAAAGGACGTGTTAATTCGCAAGTCGGAGCGGCACATCGGCCAGCTGGCCCTCGATTACCCCATTCCACCCTTCGACCCGGCTAGTTCCACCCACGCTTCCATCGAAACCCTCGCTCGCGCGATTTCGCGGGAGGTGACCGAGGCCATTGCAGCAAAGCACGCCTCCACGAAGCTGTCACGTGCGGCGATCAAGAGGGTCATCTCAACCGACTCGAGGATCGGCCACCTGATCTCGAAGCTTGACCACCACGTTGTCAACCTGCTCGGTGGGAGGGGCGCTGGGACATGAGCGGCTCCTTCCCAGCATGCGTCGCCCCCCTTATCGAGCGCCTGGACGCCATGGGTGCGCCCACGCGGGTGAGGATCGGCGGGGTCGAGGCTCTCGCGTACGCGGCGGGGGCACACGGCGCGGGGACGCTCGGGAAGGCGCTGTGCATCGCGCCACCCGTTCCCTTGTCCTGCCATGGCGATCTATTGGATGGCGCCAACCGCCTGGACTCGCCTTGCGTGGAATGCATCATCATCGCCGGGGAGGGAGACCTCCGAGTGCAAGACCTGGCGAACGTCAGGGATGCGACTATCGACGAAGGCGATCTCGACCCCCATAAGATCGATTGCATCTGCCGCTACGTCGACACGGGTCAGGTCATCTTCCTCGATCCCGTGTTCGAGGATCCGGACTTCTTGAAGAAAGCCTTGGCCGCGTTTTCCAGTAACATTGCCCTGCTAACGAGCGCTGGCCTTCAGGATCGGGGCCAATGCGTACGTGCGGCCCTCCAGGTGGCTATCGACACGTGTCTGGCATCCTTGAAGGTTCAGATCCAGGCTTCCAAGGTTTTACCTTCGCTTAGCACCGCGTTGCCAACCCTCGGTGACGCGATCCGCGAGAAACTCTACGCCCCGTGGCGTTCCATACCCAACCTCGAGGCTCGCCTTGATGGAGCGGTCATCTGCCGACTCATGGAGCAATCGATACTAAGCGCCGACAAGAAGCGTACCGGCTCCTATTTCACCCCGCGGTCGTGGGCATGGTATACTTGCCACGAAGCGCTGGTCGCCTACGCCGCGGCGACGGGACGTGACGGCCCAGCGGGCCAGCTCGCAGAGCGAGACTTGCAGCGCCTGAGGATCCTCGATCCAGCTATGGGCTCCGGAGACTTTCTCGATGCGATGTCGATCGTGCTTGTGGATGCCTGGCTCCCCTTGCTCGCCGGATCCCGCCCCGGCGAGAAGCGGGATTGGAACGCTCTCCGGCTGCAGGCCAAGTTAGAGAATATTTTCAAGCACAACTTGCACGGGATCGACTTGAACAAGCTTGCCGTGGAGATGACACGCGTGAGGCTCTTCCTAAACGCGCTGAAGCACGTCTCCAAGGATCCGACCCTCAAGAGGGAGATGGAGCGGTTCGCCGTTGACCTCGTCCACGACGATTTCCTTACCCGTGGGATCGATCCGCACTGCTACGACATCGTCATCGGGAACCCCCCATACCTGATGGAGGTTCGCAACAACCAGGCACTCTTTCGCCATTACAGCAAACACCCGGCCACCCGCAAAAGGTACGAGCCCAAGATGGATCTTTTCTATTTCTTCATGTTCAAGGGCATCGAAATACTAAAGGATCGGGGCGTCATGGGGTTCGTGGTGCAAGAATACTGGCTCGATCGTTTCCATGCAAGGCGTGTCCGCCAGTTCATGTTCCGGGAGACGACGATCGTCGAGCTCACCCTGTTCAAGCGCTGCCGGGTGTTCCAGACCGCGCCCGGCCAGCATACTATGATCATCGTGGCCACGCGGGGGGAAGCGAGTGACGAAGACGTGGCGCGCATCATCACGGTGCAAGAGGGGAGCAGCGCGGGCACGCCCCTCCTCGGCGAGCTGCTGGCGAAGTCGGGGGGCCGCATCACGGTGCACCACGCGCGGAATGGTTCCATGTATGACTTTGACAAGGACAAGGTTTTCGTGAGCGGCGATGCGGAGCATGGCCTCTTCGAGCGCGTGCACGCGATGGCCCATCATACCATACAAGAACACGAGATACAAGTGGGCATCAACATCCCGCAACCGTTCGTCCGGCGTGGCGGAAAGGTCGAGGGCGTGTTCGTCGTCCCGCGGGATCAGGTTCCCCGGATCGCGAGCACGCCCGAGGAGCAAGCTCTCATCAAGCCGTTCCACAAGGCAACTGACATCGGCGCCAGCACGTTTTCAGCGAGCGAGGGCCACTTCATCATATACACGACCAACGAAAGCATGAAGCGGGTGGAAAGGGATCGCGAGGCGTACGCGCGGGTCCGCACGCACCTCGACCGGTACGCCACCGCCATCACGTCGGATCACAAGCCCTACGGGCTGCACCGGCCCCGCCAGCCGGAATGGTTCGAGGCTCGCGAGAAGATCATCGGGGTGCGGAAGACCCGGTCGCCCAAGTTCGCGGTCGTGCCTCAAGATTACTACATGGATCAAGCGGCGCTGTTTATCCGGCTCGATCCCGCAAGGGGCATCTCCCCGTACTACGCGTGTGCTTTCTTGAACTGTCCCGTCGCGTTCAAGGTCTTGTCGGGGATAAAGACCCAAGGCGGGCAGCTCCAGATAGACAAGAGCGTGCTGGCAAGGCTCCCCATCCCGGCTTGCCACGAGGCCGATCACCGGGTCATCTCGTGTCTGTCTGAATGGATCCATGTATTCGGCTTAATGAAGGAGGATCGCAAGGCATTTGATGACGAGGCTCTAGTAACGAGGATCCGCGGCATCATCGACTGGTTTTTCGACCGCCTCGTTGAGATGGGGGGTGTGGATCCGCTTATCTCGGCCGATGGCACCGACGAGGTGCCTTGGGCATCGATCAACAGCCATCTTGTCAAGCGGCGTTGCATCGACGGTATGGAGCATATCGAGAGCACGATCGTGGATGTCGAAAGCTTGCACGCTTCTACCTCCCCGCTATTGCCCTCCCTGGAGGCGTACATCGACCGGTTTGCGTCACGGGGGAGATGTTAAACAAGTTAACGTTATTAGGTCGAATTCGGATCACTCATCCAACCGTGGAGTTGTTGGATCCTATACGGGGAAAACGATAGCATAGATAGCGGGTAGAAGTACATGAAAATCTCATCAATCGACAACAAGATCTTGGCGAAACCCTCGAAGATCTCGAAAGAACTGCCGCTCATCGCCCAGATCCCGTTCAAGGATCTCGAGCGCGCGCCTGCTTCAGTCGAGATCACACCCATCGCTTGCAAGACTTGCGGTGCGGTGCTCATGGACATCGGAGCCGTGAAGAACGACGCGAACCTGGGCGTGTATTTCACGTGCCAGTTCTGCGGCACGATCAACAAGCTTGGGGCGATGCCCGGCCAGCTCCCTGGCGGGGGCGACATCGAGTTCGTACTCGAGAGGGCCGGCACCAAGGTGGAGCCCGAGGGGAAGAAAAAGGGGCTGAGCGGTGAACTCGTGACGTCGGTCATCGACATCAGCGGGAGCATGAGCGGCGGCAAGCTCGAGGCTGTGAAGCACAACCTCGTGGAAAGCCTCAAGGATATGGCCGTGAACGCGAAGTCGTCCGTGTTCATGCTCGTCACGTTCGAGAGCAACGTGGAGATATTCTTCTCGCCGAAAGAAACGGCTATGGTCATATCTGACGACAAGCTCCTGCGTTCCGAGAAGGACCTGAAGGCATACATAGAAAAAAATTGCAAGAAGTTCGACCCGCAGCCCGTCGAGAAGCTGGGCGATAGCTGGTTAGACCAGGTTCGCGCGCTCTACACGAAGGGATCCACCGCGCTCGGGCCGGCCCTGGCCGCTGGCGTGTTCATCTTCCTCGCCCGAAAGGCATCCGGGCGGATCTTGCTGCTCACGGACGGCCTCGCGAACGTGGGCTTCGGCAGGCTGGAGGGCGACGGCACCCGCGAGGGTAGGGGCTTTTACGAGAACATGGCGAAGGTGTGCCTTGAGAACAACATCGTCGTCGACGTCATCGGCGTCGGCGGTGGCAACGAGCTTGCACTTGACGTGCTCGGCAAGCTCTCCGAATACACCGGCGGGGAGCTCTTCTTCGTGACCGAGGCCGAGCTCGACTCGACGTTCAGCGAATTGACGCAGCGCCAGTTCATCGGCAAGGACGTCAAGGTCAAGGTCTTCACGACGAAGGACATCGAGGTGGAGCAGATATCGGGCATATCCTCGGTCGCCCAGAAGACGAAGCGCTTGGAAGAGGTCAACATCGGGAGCGTCACGGCAGACCGCGAGGCCTTCATCGAGTTCAACGTGAAGCAGAAGCTCGAGGGAGACCAGGTACCCGTCCAGGTCCAGATGGAGTACAAGGACGCGGCAGGGAACAAGAAGCTGCGCGTGTTCAAGACCACGCTCAAGGCCGAGGAGAACGAGGCGGATTACAAGAAGAACTACGATCCGAAGCTTATGAGCGTCATGCGCATCCAGCAAGCGGGCGAGGTATACGGCAAGGGCGACACCGTGCAGGCCCAGCAGATTCTCGCCCAGACCAAGCAAGTCTTCGAGGCAGAGAGGGCGATGTTCGGTGAAGAGAACGCAGCCCCTGCCATGGAGTTCCTTGCCTCGGAGATGGAGCAGATCGACGATTTCGAGAGAGAAAAGTTAACCAAGGCGAAGGCGTCCTTCTCGGCCATGGCGGGTCAGAAGCGAGCGCGCGTGTCCCTCGACAAGAAGATGAAGGAGCTCAAGAAGTAACGCAGCTCGGATCTCTGCCACCATCTATTTTTTTGTCAAGCCGGTCGGCACTCATCGCGTTCTCATGGAGCTGGGCGCGCTCGTGGTCATTGATGGCAAAGCCGTCGTGGGCATCTTCGTCGCGAGCACGTGTGGCGGCATCGATTGGTTTATTACCCCCTCTGAAGTACAATCACATGTGGCCAAACGCGGTGATCGACCATCCCACCCATCTGCGACAAGTGCAAGGAGCATCCCTCGAACTACACGGTCACGATCAGGGATGGGAGGGATCTGATCACCAAGAACCTCTGCTTCTGCTGCTACAAGGCATCTCAGACCGAATCCATCATCGACGTGAAGATCCTCAAGTAGTGGGTCGCTGCTTTCTTGTAGCCGCGCTCTCGGCGTTCCCTCGCTGACACGCGTCGTTCCATCCATAGATCGGCGCGGAGCATGTCGATGATACCTCGAGAACGACAGGGCCACGCGCCCTCGGCCAGAGTCGACGGGCTTTCTCAGAAGTAGGATTTGGTTCAAAGTACATCTTGCGGAGCTGAAACGCCATCTTAATGTTAGTCGTACCCGCCGCCCATTTCTCCTCCCAGAAGGACAGACCGGAAGTCGTTATAAGACAAAAAGAATAAATCCTTCCCCTGGTGCGGCTCATGAGCTGGATATTTTTATTCGTTAGACGTGTAAGGATGAACTAGTGCAGGGGCCTATGGACAAAGGTGGCTTCGTTCGATTCTTATCAGGAGCGTTCCCGGCGAGGTACGCGCTACCCTACTTGGCCACCGTGTATGCAACCTTCATCTGCCTCATCATCGTATCCGACCTGCTCTATCCCGTCGATTACAACTTCTTTTCGAATTCCGTGAGCAACCTCGGCGACCCGCTGCTGAACACCTTTCCCGGCTGGCTCTTCTTCTCCCTGGGGCTGTGGTCGTTCGGGTTCCTCGCGATGCCCCTGTTCTTGTACCAGGCCAGGGGGCTCAAGGCGGGCCAGCGCCACTTCGCGGCCGTGTTCCTCGTGCTGTCGACGGCCGCGTGCGCGGGCAGCATCGGGGTCGGCATCTTCAGCGAGGTTGCCGAGACGGTCGTCGCGCACGTGATTTCCGCCGTGGTCGCGTTCGGCGGCCTGTTTCTCGCCGCGATCGCGTCGTGGGTGCCGTGCTTCGTGGGCGCGGCCAGGGCCCGACTGAAGCGTTTGCGGGTGCTTCGACTCGCAATCTCGACCGTGCAGCTGGCCACCGTCGCCATCACCGTGGCTGCGACCGTGGTGGTCTACGTCCGGGAGGAGGTGTTCGGCATCGTGGGCGCCGGTTTCCTGTCGGTCACGTTCTGGGAGTGGATGCTTCTCTTCTGCCTCGGAATACACACCTTCCTCCTCACGGTGAACGTGAACCTCGGTATGACGTGACGGGTGATCCAGATGGGTGGGGGTGGGCTAAACATGGCCGGGATCACGGCCGCGGTCACGCGGGTCATCACGGGGAGGTATCCCGCCCGCGCTTCCTGGCTCAACGCGTCGCTCGCGCACGCGATCCTCGCAGCGTTCCTGGCCTGGTCGTGGTCGTGCTATCCGGGTGAATACAGCGTGTCCTCCAACGCCGTGAGCAACCTCGGCGACCCGCTGCTGAACCCGTGGCCAGGCTGGCTTGTCTTCTCGGCCGGCATCTTCGCTTATGCCGTCCTCATGATCCCACACGCGTGTTACGTGCACCGGAAGCTCGCCGCCCTGGATCGGGATTGGGGACGCCGGTTCATCACGGCTTCCATAGTGGGCAACGCGGGTTACGTGGGGATCGCCGTGTTCTCCGAGGCCCCGGCGACGTTCGTGCCACATGTGTTCTCGGCAATGATGGCCTTCTGGGGCCTTTTTTCGGCCGCGGTCTGCTCCTGGTTCCCGCTCATCGCTTGCGTGAGACGTTCCACTCCGTTGCGGTTCCATCTAGGCCAGGTCATGGCGATCGCCTCGATGGTATGCATCACGTCGTCCTCCTTCAGTATGGTCTGGCTGGCCGCCTTTCTCACCTTTCTACGCGGCTCCGCGTCCTCTGGCTTGCTGTCCATGGTGTTCTGGGAGTGGATGCTCGTCGGATCGCTGGCCGCCCACACGTTCCTTCTCACCGGGATGGTGAACAACGGTGCCGAGCGGTGATCGGGGACGTGCCAAGTTGAAAAGGCCGTCGTCGCGATATGTGAACATGGCGAAGGTCACTATCTTGTACTACTCGAAGACGAACAAGACGAAAGCACTGGCCGAGGTCATCAAGGGCATTCTCGATCCTATGCTCCCTGGTGGTTTCGAGATCGAGGTCATCCCCGCGACGACGCTCGAGTTTGAGCGGTTCAAGGACTCCGCCGCGTTCATCTTCGGCACCCCCGATTACTTCTCCGACGTCGCCGGGTACTTGAAGATATTCTTCGACGACTTGTGGGAGCAGCGTGCGGATCTCCAGGGTCGCCCCGCCATGGGCTTCGTGACCCACGGCGGTGGGGGGAAGGCGACGGGCGCGCTGGAGCACTTGTGCAGCAGCTTCAAGCTCAACTACGTGAAGCCAACTATCAGCACCGACAAGCCTGCAGATGAAAAGTTAAAGGCGCAGATCAAGGCGAACTGCGCGAAGCTGGTCAAGCTCTTGAAATGATGCATTCCAGTCCATTTCCTTGCCATGCTGTGCGCCCGTCCCCCACCCTGTGCTGGCGCATCCCTCCAAGTTCCGCGAAAGCCCCCACTGGCTGCTGCGAGGCTAGCGGGAAGTACCTTATACTAGAAGCCAATGCTAGATAGCATGATCGCAGCATCGAAGCGAGGGCTGAGTGCCCTTTCCACTCTCCTTGTCCTCATTTTCGTGGCATCGCCACTCTGCTCCGTGCCCACGGTGGTGCACGACGCGAGCGAAGGACCGATGTTCACCACGGGTACGCCCAGGGCATCAGCCCCCATGGCCGAGTACTACGTCGCGACGAACGGCAGCGACTCGAACCCCGGGAACGAGACACACCCTTTCTTGACCGTAGGACGGGCACAGCAAGCAGTGCGCGCCAACACGTCGTCCATGATTGGCGACATCGTCGTATATTTACGCGGCGGGACGTACCGGATCCCGAACACGCTCGCTTTCACGCCAGAGGATGGTGGCAGCGGGCTGTACAACGTGACCTACAAGGCATACAGCGACGAGGTGCCCGTCATCGACGGCGGTGACATCATCCCGCATGCAAGCTGGATCGTGCACGACGGGAGCATCTGGCGCGCGTACGTCGGCGGTGGTAGCTTCCGGCAGCTCTACGTGCGGACGGCGGCCGGCGCGAACCACAACACGCCGACTCCCAGCGACCCGGCAACGCCCGAATACCCGTACGCGGGCGTGCCGGCCTCGCTCTCGGTCATGACACCTGCATACGACGGTTCCGGGCACTGGGAGCGGCGGGCGATCCGCGCCCGTGGCGTGCCTCCGGAGGGGACGTTCAAGCTCACGGCGGAAGGCCACGAGTACATGGTGAAGGAAGGCTTCTGGTCGGATCTCCGGGAATGGAAGCTCCCGTTCACGGGCATCCTCCCGGGCCAACCGCAGAAGCTCGGTGCCGCGCAGCACTACGCCCAGGACATCGAGATGACCTACCAGCTCATGTGGAACATGCCTCGCATCCACGTCTATTTCGTGGGTGAGCACCAAGGCGTCAACAAGGTATTGATGCAGCAACCGGCGTTTTCGATAGCCCGAACGAAGGGAGGTGCCGAGCTCGGCCGGGATTATGAAGGGACGAGCCACCCGAACTGGGTGGAGAACGCCTACGCGTTGCTCGACGAGCCCGGCGAGTGGTACCACGACCGGCACACGGGCTGGCTGTTCTACAAGCCGCTCGGTAACGAGCCATCGCCGAACAGCTCGAGCATCCAGTTCATCATCCCTCGGGTCGAGAAGCTCGTCCAGATCACGGGCAACGCCACCGATCCCGTCTCGAACCTGCGGTTCGAGGGCATCTCGTTCAAGCACTCGTCCTGGCTGTTCCCGAACACGTACGGCGTCGGCCACGTGGACAGCCAGGCGAACGTGCTCGTGTGGCAGGACGCGAACGGGCGGCACAGCCAGCGCTCGGACGCGGCCGTCAACGTCACCTACGGCGATCGCGTCCAGTTCGAGAGGTGCGTGTTCTCCAAGCTCGGCACCGCGGCCCTTGCCCTCGACATCGGCACGCAGAACTCCACGGTGCGTGGCTGCACCTTCGACGACATCTCGGGCACGGGCGTGAACATCGGCACGACCAACAAGTACTACCCGAACTGGACGGTCATCGCCGACGACGACCCGCAAGTCGCCCGGAACAACTCGGTCACGAGATGCTACATCACGAACGTCTGCGTGGAATACAAGGGCGGCCACGGCGTCTGGGCCGGGTACGTGCAAGGCACGCGCATCGAGCACAACGAGATCTCGGGCACGGCGTACACGGCCATCAGCTGCGGCTGGGGATGGTCGTACGATCGCACCTACTGCTTCAACAACTCGATCTCCCACAACCACATCACGAACTACATGATGGAGATGAAGGACGGCGCTGCGATATACACGCTGGGCCTGCAGAACGGCACGCATGTCGAGCACAACCACATCCACGACGGCGGGGGGAGTGGACTGTACCCGGACGAACAGACGGCCCAGACCTACTGGCGCTACAACGTCGTCTACCGCTCGGGGAACTCCCTCCAGGATCACACGCTCGGGCCCGACCGCGACGACCCCATCGCCATCCGCGAGAACGTGATAGTCGACAACTTCTTCGACATGGATCCGATCATCGAGCCGCGGCGCCAGGAACCGCACCTGCCGAACAACGTGTGGCGCATCGGCGTCGGGAATGACGTGGACGCCGTGCCAAACGCCGTCGTGATGGCGAACGTGGCGGGGGCTGGCCTGGATCCCGCGTACCAGGACTTGCTCGTCGGTACGGAGCAGATACGGAAGAAGGATGCCAGCGGGTTGTACTGGAGCGACATGTATGGGACCGAGGAGCTGCCCCTTGGCCCGGAGGTCTTCTGGGCCGGGATCGTCGGGATAGCGGCGTTGGGCGTCTCTGGCGGGGCGTTGATACTTAAGCAGAAGGGGAGGCGGCCGTTCACGGGGGGTGGAAGCCCGGGTCGAGGGGGCGAGGCGTGATGCAGGGCACACCATCCACCCGCGCGGGCAACGGCGTGCTCTGGGGCACGTACATTAGCTCCTTCTTGATCTTCCTCGTCATGGAGCGCCGGATCTTCATGCGGTACCTCGACGATGCCGTGATGGAGATCGCGATCGTGGTCGTCGTGTTCCACGCGGCCGTCGTGGCGATCTTCGGGGGCCGCGCGCTGCCCACGCGGTTCCTTGCGCTGGCGATCCTCTCGAGTGCCGTCGTGCTGGCCTTCTCGTGGTTCCTCATGTTCTTCATGCTGGCCGACATCGAGCTCGATTACGGGAGCCCGGAGATGGCGTGGGCGATGTACGTGCAGGTCGTGATGTTGACCATCCAGATCGCGGTTCTGCCCATCTTGCTCATCGAATGGACCAGGCGGTGCCGGTCCACGCCCACGGGCGCCATCGTCGGCGGATCGAACGAGGCGGGCCTTTCGATCGTGGCCTTGGCCGTGGCCGGAACCCTGGCTTGCGTTTCCGGGCTCGCCGCCGACCTAGCGGACCAATGGGCGGTGCTGGTCGGATGCCTCGCGTGCGCCGGCACGGCCGCGAGCGTGGTGGTGCTGCATGGCCGGATGCCCGCCGACCCCGGCCGCGCCCCCTTAGCCAACGATCCGGGCACCTCCGACGCGAACTTGTTTTTCCGGGACGTCATGCTCACGCTCGCCATCGGGTTCCCAGGCTACGCGATGATGGAGCGGGACGAGTTCCTCTTCCCGACGCTCTTCTTCGCGGGAGCGTGCCTCGCGGCCTTCGGGGTCGTCCACTTCCTCGTCGCGCGGGTGCGAAAGAGGCCGGGCGCCCTCGCCGTGCTGGAGGGCATCCTGATCGCCCTGTTCGTGGCGACCTTCTGGACGATGATCTACCTGTACATGCACGGGATGGAGGCCGACCTCATCGCCGGCGTGCCCGGCTTCGTCACCGGCTTCGCCCTCGGCTACTTCTGGACTCGCATCGTGCACGTGGGCGAAGGGATCCAGTACCCGAAAGGGTTCCCCGACATCCCCAGGCGCGGCATCGGAAAGGACGTGACTGGCAAGCTCGTAACCTTCCTCCTCTTGTTCTTGCTCGCCGTCTCGGTGGCCTTCGCCATCAGCCCTGTGGATCCGGAGAGCATCCAGTACGTCTACCCCGTGGCGCTGGCCCTATCGTCTGTCGACTTGTTCTTGTGGGCAGTCTCCGCGGTGAAGTACAAGGAATGACCCGCTCCGCGAGCCGACGACCCTCCATCAATTTCCTTTTTCCTCGCCATATGGAACTCGAGCGCGTTCCATCCCTGCTGCAATCCGTTACCGCGGGGAGCTCCGGAACCCGTCCTCGGCAACAGAAAAAGGTGCCATGGGGCGACCCGTCCCCCGCTTGCCATGCGGGAGGAGGCCCCGCCCCTACTTGGCTCGGTTCTTAACCTTCGCCTCGTGGCGCTTTATGACGATCCTCTTGATGGCTTTCGGGCTCGTCCTTCCTTTCCTCTTCTTGAGCTTGATGTTGACATTGGGCATGTTTTTCACGTCCAGGCCGGTTACGTGCCATTGACGCGTCAAGGCAATATAAGGTTTCTGAACGCGCGAGAAAAACCCAACCATCGTTCCCGGCGGAGATCCATCGTTCCAAGCTGCCCTTGGAGAGGACACCATAGCGGTCGGGACGATCACGTTCCAAGGAGGAGACGAAACCAACGCAATCTCCACGATCACTTGAATTGGTACTTGGTAACCTTCAGTTTCCAGCTGGTCTCCGGTAGGACACGCTTGAGCAATTTCTCGGTCGTGTGGAACTCTATCTTGTTGTTGAGGCAATAGGCAATTGACATGCAATCGATGTATGACAATGTTTCTCTGTGCTGGCATTTGAGTAACCCGGTAAACAAGACGAGCGACTCGTCGAGGTCGACCTGGATGATGGGAATCGCCCTGGTGAAAGACGTGATGGACTGGTTCGCGGACTCCTTCCCCTTGATCTTGCAGATGTTGAAGTAGGCCTCGCATAAGACAGGCTTGAGCACGTGGGCCTCATCTGTTCCAGCCTTGATGCGGTTCACGAGCGCGGTAACCTTGGCCGTGCAATTGGCTGAAAAATAGATGCCAAGAACCCCGGCATCGAGGCATAGGCGCGCCATTCACCTCTCGAGCTCCAAATCTTGCTTCGTGCTCTCGTCCATCGCTGCCCCCATATCGGCAAGCGTTATCGTCCTCGATGCCTCGAGCTCCTCCTTCGACAAGACGGGGATGATCGTTATGTTACCATCGATCTCGACGACGGCGACCTCCGTGCCCTTGGCAATGCGGTGCTTCTTCCGTAAGTGGAAAGGGATGGTTATCATTCCCTTCTCGTTCACCGTTAAGCTCTTGACTTTGACCATATGGTATCAATTTTTTTAAACCGGTATACTTTTTTATTTTTTTCCATCATTAAGCATGTAACTGGTTTTTAATGGCTTTCTAGAAGCCAAGGGAGTCTGATTTTTCTCTGATTATTTGTTCGCTTGGAGCCA
>JAFGBX010000293.1 GCA_016932935.1 Promethearchaeota archaeon
ATCTCGACCTGGTTTGCACCCGGTCGAATGGATCGCGTGACGTTGATGCTATCTTGGCCGTGCTTGAAAGCGAAGTATCGTTCGCCGTTGATGAAGGTCTCGGGCATGCCGTGGACTGTGCCGAGATCTAGATCCAGCCGGGTCGCGGCTTCCAGCGTTTCGAGGGGGATGTCGATGGTGGTCCGGTAGATCGCCGTGCCGGAGAAGTACCGCGTTGCCTCGCGGCTCGTCCATTCGAACAGGTCCCGCGTGGTCACGCCCTTATGCATTCCCGCCTCCAGGGGGAACGCATTGGCAGGATGGTCGAAGGAGATGTCCCACGGTTCGCTGATGGTGATATCCCTCGAGGCCAACACTTCGGCAGGCGGGAACGAGGGGAGGATTGCCGCGCTCTTGAGCACGACCAGCCACTTCGCCTCCTTCGCCTTGAAGCACGAGTCGATGGATGCCAAGCCGCTCGCGTCCACGGTCGCTCGGACGGGAACTCTCTCGGCCGTATCCGGCATCCAGAATTCGAAGGCCCCGGTCGCGGGGACGACGATGCGCGTTTCCAGGCATTCATTGGACGGGTTCACGATGAAGTAGAGATCCGCGACATCGCATTCGCGGTGCAGGTATTGGAGCGGGGCATGGGTTCCGCCCGGGAGGAATGCGGTGAAATCCCACTGGACGCTGAGATCTTCGAGGTGCTCGCGCACCATGCTCACCGAAGGGAAGATGGTGGCTCGATCGCCGATCATGTCGAATGCGGGCCTTGCATGCAAGTGCTCTTTATCCATAATCGCCTTCAGCCCTGGCACGGTTGACGGGGATGTCTCGATGCAGAAGACGGGCAAGCTGTCCTTCACCAATTCCGCGATCTTGCGCGCTACGGCCGCGGGCAAATACCTCGTCTTGTAGAGCACGAGCGCGTGGTACCTCATCTCCCCGATGACGAGCTGCCCGCCGACGACTCGAGCCGCGTTCAGCAACCGCTCGTCGTTCACGTAATCGTAGTCCGATAGATAGCCGCTTTCCCGCAGCTCGACCTTCAGATCCCGCCGGATGTCATTTCTTCCCATCCACTCGTCGTGCATGGGCAAATACACCGCGAACATCGCCACGGCGTGGCCCTGGCGGGACAAGAATGCGTTGCGGGCGATGTACCCGTTCAATTCGCCAGCGAGGTACCACCACGTATTGTTGTGGTTCAGCTCGATGGACGCGTAGAACTGCCAACCGGGCACGCCTGCCGCCAGGGGGGAGAAAGCGTACCCGTGGTAGATGATGCGGTTCACCCCGCAGATAATGATCTGGTCGGCCTCCTCCTTCACGTCGTCGATGCTGGCGGTGAAATGCTCCTTGAGCCACGTGAAGCTCTCGCACGACACCAGCGGTTTGCCGTAGACGTGGGCGCTGCTGGAAGCGAGGCGCGGGTCGAGGGTCTTGTAATACGGCGAGTTGATCCCCGCGTGGCCGAAGCCCTCGATCTCGGGCACGTCGAGCAATCCATACGCGAGGAGCATGTCGGTGGGTGCCATGTAGGGCTGGACGCGGCATTCGACGCCAGACCGGTGGCAATGGTCCGCGAACTGCTGGAAGAACTCCTCGATGATGAGATCGGCATGGTGCTTCTTGTAATCGTAGTTCACGAGGCGACCATTTTCCCCCATGCCTCGACTGGACGCGCCGGCGATTTCCAGCGCCGGCAAGTAATCCGTGATGTCGTATCCCGCCCGTTCCTTGAAGGTCGACGCGAATTTCGGCGTCCAGTTCTCCCCGAACACCTCCCAGCTGTCACAGAAGAAGGCACCGAAGTGGTCTCCGAGCCGGGGCCCGAACCGGGCCTTGAGCCGTTCGTCGATGCGGCGGGCGTGCACCGAAAAAGCCTCGCGGCTCAAGTGATCCATGACGAGCCCCTCGCCGCCGGGTGCCGCCCTCTTGACCATCTGCCCGGTCGGCTCGTGGAAGAACCAGAACAATGTCCAGTCCCCGGCGGGCACGTGCCACACGATTACGTTTTCCTTGATGAAGTGTTGCAGGTTAACATGGTTTACGAGCTGGTCTCCGGCGGCCACGCGCCCCGCGATGATGCCGACCAGTCGCCTCGGGTCGTCGACGAGCTCGTCGAGCGGGATCTCGATCTGCTCCCCGCCCGCCAAGGGCGTGGAATGGCTAGCGAGGCGGCAGCTCGCGTGCAGCTTGTCGATGTGGGGCCCGCCGAACGGCCAGCCGCTCCCGAACGTAAGGTCCACTTGCATGCCAAGTTCCTTTCCTGTCTCCACCGCACACGCGACCATGTCCAGCCACTCGTCGCCGAGCCAGGCCATATCGTGGTACCCTTCGACAGGATGGCCAGGAAGTGCGGAATATATCGTTTGGATCTCCACGCCACCGAAACCGGCGAGCGACATGCCCTCCATCTCGCGGCGGATCTCCTCGCGGGACGCGGTGCCGAACCACCACCAGCGCGTGAACGGCTTTAACTCGTTCGGTGGCTGCTGGAACCCCCGCGCCATGGCATCGACCTCCCACCGGACGTCGTCCACTTGCTTCTGAAAGCCCTCGTTCGTCGTAGCGTTCACGGTCGGATGACGCCCATCTTGTCTCCATAGTCTGCCTACGCGATGCCAATCAGGTCCTGGTCGAGCAGGTGGCGCGCCATCGCCGCCGCCTTGGCCTCGTCCCAGCCGATCTTCTTCGAGAACGCGGCCAGGGTCATCGCCTCGTCGAGGTGGCAGATGGCCTTGAACCCCTCCATCGTGATCATACCCATGAGAAACCCGATCTTCAGGCCATCGGGATCGATTTGCCTCGGCACGAGCGTGGTCGTCGACGTTATCTGGACCGTGTCAGCGATCCTCCGCGTCCAGAAGCCGACGCGCTTGACCTTCTTCGGGACGACTGCCCGTGACGTTTCGCCACCTAGCACGAACTTCTCGATGAGATCCACGACCATCGCCGCGCCCGCGTCGTTCAGGTGCAAATAGTCCACGTGGAATCGGAGCTTGTAGGCACGCGAGATCCATCCGTACGGGATCCCGTGATAGTGCAGGAGCACCTGGCCGGTTTGCATCAACGCTTGCCGTTTCATGTCATAGGGCAGCGAGGAGGGGCGTTCCTTTATACGCTCGGCCATGGCCTCGCAAAGGGGGATGTACGCCACGTTGGCCCTTGCCGCGACCTCTTTCGCGATCTTGCTATAAGACTGGCCGACCTTGAAGGCCGGGTCGTCCGGGTTCTCGCCAATCGTCGGCAAGGAAAGTACAGCGACCTTGGCCTTCGTGAGATCCTTGAGCGTGCCGACGACCTCCTCCAGGTTCTTCCGGTACCAGGCCGCGTCGACGGGCACCCGGGGCAGCTTCCACAGCATCCGGTAGGTGCGCTCGTTCCACGGATCCAGGGTGCTATTTGCGTCGTTCGTGCCAACGAGGATCGTGACGTAGTCGGGATTGCAAGCGACGATGTCATCGATGTTCTGCAGCACGTTCCACGCGAGCTGGGAATTGATGCCCGCGTTGATCACGTCCATGATCCTTCCTGCCGCCTCCAATCGCCGCCTAAGCATCGCCGCGTAGTCCGCACCCACGTGGCCGTGCGTGATGCTGTCACCAACCAGGACGAGCCTCTTCCGCCCTGGGCACGCGATCTCCTTTTGCCTCAAGAACGAGCGGGGATTGTTGGCGGGCGGGGAGAAGACGTACGTGGCACCGATCACGATGAAGGTCGCGTACAACGCTGGCACGATCCAGCCTACGATGTCGGCTTCGCTCATGATGAATCGACTATGCATCATCGGAGTTATAAGCGTCGCGCCACGCCATCCACCGCAAGCACGCGAAGGCCAGGATCGGGCATAGAGTCCCCACGAGGATGCCCATGCGTAGCCCGATCTGCTCGGAGAGTGCACCCGCGGAGTCCGCGACGAGGCTCACGATCCACGGCCCGATCGATGCCCCGATGTCGCCACCTGCAGCAAGGATGGCGAACATCGACGCTCCCGCTTGCGGGAAGCGCTTCGCAGCAAGTACCAGCGTGCCGGGCCAGAGCAAGCTCACTCCAAAACCGCACGCCATGCACGCGACGAGGGAGAGCGCG